>DASUWQ010000031.1:0-4125 GCA_036378375.1 Chthoniobacterales bacterium | reverse complement strand
GTTGAGAATATTGCGCCGAAACCATTAGGCAACCAAATTTTCGACGCGTCCCTAACCCCGAGTTCTGGTCTGTTGACGACATATCCAGTAATTGAAGAGCGAACGGTCCGTCAAATGAGAAAATGATTAATTTGCAAATCGATTTGCACGCGAACTTTCACGAATTATAGAGATAGCCCGTATAACTCTTGGAAATAACGTTATTTTATGGAGCGCTAACCTAGCGACGCTGTAAACGCGGTGAATTAATGCGGGTATCTCGTGGCCTAGCAACGGATGGGACTTATAGGACACATGGGACTTATGTGTTCTGGGGCGGGGCCCATGGCGAGGCGCCAACTCGAAAGGCGAGTGATGTTACCGAAAACTAACATTGATCCGGCTAGTTTGTCCCGCAGGGACAGAACGAAGGTAGCCGGGCAATTCATCGCCTGGAATGCGACAGAGAGTAGATCCGTCCCGTGGGATGCGTCGGACTTTTGCCGCGAAGCGACTATAGATATCAGCCCAGGGCTTTAGCCCTGGGTCAGGTGGTTAGTAAAAGGTGCCCTGCCTGTCCGCCGTAGTTCGGGAATGCGGGACGAAGGAGGAAAAGTGGCAACCCGATCTTGGGCGCGTTGCTGGAACAACCCGCGAACACACAAGGACCGCCTCGGCGCCACTTTCAGGGCGGCTTTCGGGCTATGCATAACCCAGGGCTAAAGCCTTGGGCTATAATGTTTAGCCGCTTCGCGGCAAAGTCGGACGTCCCGTAGGGTAGGGTCTGGTGAGTTGGCTTTGGCGGACACGGTTTGCGTAAGGCCAAGTCGATACTCAAAAAACCATTCTCGCCGTCCCCCATTACAGCGAAGGCGGCTGCCGCAATCGGGCAAGCCGCCTCTAGATTTGATGCTAGCTCCTAGCTCCTATTTCCGGAGCGGAGTTGCTAGTTCTTTTCGGTCTCTTCCAAAGCCGATTCCGCTTCCGCATTCCGATCTTTCATGGCGGCTTTACGGCTGAGCTTCACGCGGCCTTTCTCGTCGATACCGATACATTTTACCCACACCAGGTCACCGACTTTTACCACGTCTTCCACGTTCTTAACCCGGAAATCCGCTAACTCGGAAATATGCACCAGACCGTCTTTGCCGGGCAGCACTTCGATGAATGCGCCGAACTCTTTGATGGAGACAACGCGGCCGTGATACATCTCGCCGACCTCGATCTCTTTCGTCATGCCGGTGATGATTTCCTTCGCCCGATTCAGGCTGTCCCGGCTCGAAGAATAGATATGCACGGAACCATCATCATCGATGTTAATTTCGGCTCCGGTCTCCGCCACAATTCCTTTGATGGTCTTACCACCGGGTCCGATAAGAAGCCCGATCTTATCCGGATGAATCTTGATCGTCTCGATCCGAGGAGCGTATTGGCTGAGCTCTTTGCGCGGAGCATTGATCGCTTCGTGCATGACATCGAGTACTTTCATCCTGGCGTCTCGAGCCTGGTGAATCGCTTCCACCATAATGGCGTGGCTAATCCCAGGTAGTTTCAAGTCAAGCTGGAAACCGGTAATACCATCTCTGGTACCGCAGAGCTTGAAGTCCATATCGCCAAAATGATCTTCCGAACCGATGATGTCGGTCAGGGTGGTATAGCGTTTCAATTGTTCCGCTTCGTATTCGGTCACTAATCCGACCGATATCCCTCCAACGGGCTTACGAATCGGAACGCCGGCATCCATTAGCGCCATCACTCCCGCGCACACGGAGGCCATCGAAGTAGAACCGTTTGATTCCATCACTTCGCTGCTAATGCGGATGGCGTACGGGAAGGCGGCTTCGGCAGGAATCACCGGCGCAATAGAACGTTCAGCCAACGCGCCATGACCAATCTCCCGGCGGCTGGTGCTTCCGACTCTCCCGGTTTCTCCGACGCTGAAGGGCGGAAAATTATAGTGCAAAATAAAGCGCTTGGTGAGCTCGCCCCCAGTGTACGCATCAATCATCTGAGCTTCCTCCGCGGAAGCGAGGGTGGCTAGGGCGACTGCTTGGGTTTCGCCACGTTGGAAAAGGGCGGAGCCATGGGATCGGGGAAGCAGACCTACCTCGGCACTCAACGGCCGGATATCCAGCAATCCTCTGCCATCGCACCGGACCTGCTTGTCCAGGATGCTGACTCGGAATGCCTTTTTTTGAAGATAATCGAAGGCTTGCGAGATCTCGAACGGAGTCGCATCCGGATATTTGGCAAGAATTGCCTCTTTCACCTCGCTGCTCAGTGCGTCGACGGCTTTGCTGCGAGCGACTTTGCCTGAGGTATAAAGTGCGGCTTCAATCCGGTCGCCAGCCACTTGATAAGCAATCTCCAGGAGATCATCGCGAACGGTCAAAAGTTCGGCATTTCGTTTGGGTTTGCCTGCAGTAGCGGTCAACTCTTTCTGCATGGCGATGATCTCGCGCACAAACCCTTGAGCAAATTCGAGAGCCTTGATGAATTCTTCTTCGGCTAGCTCATCGGCGGAGCCTTCAATCATGACGACGTCGTTTTCATTGCCGACGTATACCAGATCGAGGTCGCTCAGCTGCCGCTGAGTATGCGTGGGATTGACCACCAGCTGTCCGTCTACTCGGGCCACCCGCACGGCTCCAATTGGTCCGGCAAAAGGGATATCGGAAACGCACAGTGCTGCGGAGGCGCCGTTGATGCTGAGAATATCAGGATCATTCTCGCCGTCCGCGCTCAGCAACACGCTGATTACTTGGGTATCGTAAAAGTACCCTTTCGGGAACAATGGCCGAAGCGGGCGATCGGTCATTCTCGAGGTGAGAGTTTCCTTTTCGGTCGGCCGCCCTTCTCGCTTGAAATATCCGCCCGGGAATTTCCCGACTGCGGCCGCTTTTTCGCGATAATCAACAGTCAGCGGGAAAAAGTCCTGACCTTCCTTGACCGAGGTCGCGGAAACCGCCGCCACTAGAATCAATGTTTCGCCAGAACGAACCGTTACCGATCCGTCGGCCAATCTTGCAAGTTTACCGGTCTCGATCGTGAGATCGCTAGAACCGATACTTTTTGAGACTTTAGCTATCATTTCGAAGTTGAACCTTCGAATGATCGACTATCCGGGCCGTTGCTCGTAGGTCTGAATTCCGCGTTCTTCTCGGAACTCAAACCTAAGATCAAGGCCGCCTATAGGGACCATCGAAGGGTTTTGTTAAGATTACCCTCCGGCCATTGCCGGAAGGATGGTTTCGGATGCCAAACCAATAGACACCCATCCGTGGAGCATGGCTCGGAAACTCCGTCCATGCGGTAAAATATCCCTTTTTGGAACTTGAAAAAGAAAAGATCAGATAAGGCCTTTGGCCCCTGCTTCGGCCGATCACTTCCGGAGGTTAAGCTTCTCGATCACGGACTTGTAACGGTCTTGCTGGGTACGCTTCAGGTAATCAAGCAAGCTTCGCCGGGTAGCAACCAACTTCAAAAGTCCGCGACGGGAAGAGTGATCCTTACGATAGACCTTCAGGTGATCCGTCAACTGATTGATCCGGTGGGTCAATAGCGCGATTTGGACGTCGGCGCTGCCGGTGTCCTTATCGTGCAGCCGGAACGCACTCAGATCGATGTTATCACTCGTGGCCATAATAATGTAGGGAGTCAGGAAGATAAAAGAGAAGTCTCCTCGCGCAAGCGGTAATTTCGAAACGGCGAATGGGGAAAAGTTTGGTGGGGCGAGGCTCCCGAACGACCACCTCCGGAGGGGCGTTGCATTCGGCGTGCCGGGTCCTGAGCGCGTGCCTGACCTAAGATTTGGAACAACGTTTTTGGTGTACCGCAGCCGCGACGCCCCGAAACCTGTGCCACGCCGCGGGAGGCTGCACGTCTTGGAGCCGCCACCAGATCAAGGCCGCAGCTGATAGTGCGGCTCAAACGAAAGGTTCCTTCCATGCAGCTCCCACTACCTGGTACGAGAGGACTAAATGCGGCTCCCCTCCGTTGGGGTGGTGGACAATCAAAGATTAATTCCTCCCGGCTCGGCGAGCGAATCGGCCCTGCACGGATCATTAACGTTACAAGCGACCGGCTTTGTCAGTATCACAAGGCCGTTCGGGAGCCTCGCCCTACCAAAGGGGCGTCCCCTCACCT
>DASUWQ010000030.1:0-12620 GCA_036378375.1 Chthoniobacterales bacterium | reverse complement strand
TGGGCTAACTATTGTTTTGGTGTGGTTCGGGAACTAATGGCGGTGGGATGGCCCGCTCATGGCCTCGGCATCGAGATCGCCAGCGATTTGCCAGTTGGCGCTGGCCTTTCGAGTTCGGCAGCACTCGAAGTTGCCACCGCTTTTGCCGCTATCGACTTAGCTAACTGGTCGCTGGCCCCCATGAAAATAGCCCAGCTATGTCAGAAAGCGGAAAACGAGTTCGTTGGCGTCAAATGCGGCCTTCTAGATCAAGCTTCATCCGTATTTGGAGCGGATAACCGGGCTATTCTTTTAGATTTCCGCTCGATTACTGCAGAGACCTATCAGTTGCCAGCCGGCGTCTCGCTACTACTGCTCAACTCAGGCATACCGCATGCACTGACTGGAGGTGAATACAACGAACGTCGCGAGCAATGTCAGGCTGCGGCCGCTGCTCTTAAAGTTACGGCTCTGCGGGACGCAACTACGTATCAGGTAGAGAATAGCGATCTCGACCCTTTAGTTAAGCGACGAGCTTTACATATCACTGGTGAAAATGAACGAGTCTTTGCCGGACGCGAAGCCCTGCTAGCCGGTGATGTCGATACCTTTGGTGAGCTAATGTTCGCTTCGCATGAAAGCTCGCGGCATAATTTTGAAAACAGCACACCTAATCTGGATGCTTTAGTTGAGATTGCCCAATCCACTAACGGAGTTATCGGATCACGCTTGACCGGTGGTGGGTTTGGAGGTTCGACGGTTTCGTTGATCCGGACAGAACTGGCTCAAGAGATCATCGACAGCATGCAAACTAAATATTTGAGCGCTACCGGCGCGCAATGCGGTGCGATCCTAACTCGACCCTCTGAAGGGGCCCGAGTTCTGCGGCGAGATTAATTCCAGACGAATTCTGCGAATGGAATTGGCGCCTCCGCCGAAACTACCTTACGGTCCGGTGTTATGGAAAAGAGCGTCACGGCGCTGCTGGGTGAACTCCTCGATTCGTATAACCGAGTCGGAGGAATCAACAACATAGACGGGCTAAATTTGCCTTCGAAAGGCGCAGTAGCCCAGATCTGTGAGGATCTGCTGCAAATCCTGTTCCCCGGATTCCATGACGAAGAACCGATCGCCTCGAAACGAATTACTCAGCTGACGTCAAGCCGGCTGCTCAATTTCGCAGAACGTCTCCGCGTTGAAACTTTCAAGAGCCTTAGAGTTCAGGAGCCTGAATGCCCCTACAAACGGGCGGAAGAGATCGTTCTGCATCTTGTGGAACGACTCCCGCGGATAAGAGAACTGCTGCGTACTGATGTCGAAGCAGCATTCGAAGGGGATCCGGCAAGCCAGAGCTTTGAGGAGATAATTCTGAGTTATCCCTGCATCGAAACCATCGCCATCCAACGCGCCGCTCATATACTTTATCTCGAAAAGTTGCCCTTGGTGCCTCGAATTATGACCGAGTGGGCCCATAGCCGGACCGGGATCGATATCCACCCGGGTGCTAAGATCGGACCATACTTTTTTATCGACCATGGAACTGGGGTCGTCATTGGCGAGACCTGCGAAATCGGCAACCGAGTGAAGCTGTACCACGGGGTAACGTTGGGCGCTCGCAGCTTTAAAAAGGATGACGAAGGAAGGATTAAGAAAGGCGGTAAGCGCCATCCCGATGTCGAAGATGGGGTAACCATCTATCCGAATTCGACAATCCTCGGCGGTGAGACCGTAATCGGGGCAAGGTCCACCATCGGCGCAAACGTGTTTCTGATGAGCAGCGTTCCGCCGGATTCTCTGGTAACCAGCGGCCCTGGGGATATCAGCATTACGGCGAAACCGCCGAAAATTGGCAAGAATGGCAGATGAGGCTACCGGAAGACTCTAATGGATGGTGCTTTTAGAAGTTATGGCGAACCCTACGCTCGTATTCTGAGGAACGAGAACTGCAGACGTGCTCAGAGTGCGGCTCAAATCCGGCGCGGACTTAATCTTGGGAGATGGCACGTTCTCAGCGCGCCGAGATTTTCGCCCTACCAGCGCGGAGCGCTAGAACACTTCTTCCTCGTGGAGCCCGGAGTCTTCGCGAATTGACCGAAGCCGCCGGCGTACACCAAGTTTTGAGCTGGGACCGTTGACCAAATCAACCACAACGGCCACCAATGCCGGCACCGTTGTGGCGAGTGCTAAGGAAATGAAGCCTAAACCGACCAAAGAGCGGTTCTTTTTGCTGAGCTTATCCGAGAATAATATTCCCAGGGCACAGCCGACCGCCCCTTGGGAAATTGTCAACAAAGCGGCCGATGAAAGCGACAGCACTAATGGTTTGCCATGTTCGCTGGTCATAGCGGAAGATTGATCGTTTTTATCAGATATCACTGTTTTGCCCCAGCTCATTTCGCCAAGCGTAAAATGTCAAGTTACGACGTTGTTTGGTTGCCCTCCGGCAAACCTAGAGAATATTCGCTAGGGCTCACAAACTACTTTTTTTCCGAGGCAATAGTTCTAGCGAGATTGGACCAATGTCGAATAATTTTTATGCTCTGGTGCTGGCTGGCGGTAGCGGGACACGTTTTTGGCCATTAAGCCGAAGGGAGAAGCCTAAGCAGCTGCTCGCCCTGTTTAACGAAAACACTTTACTTGAGGAGACGATTCTCCGGTTATCCGGGTTAATCTCGCCAGAGAACATCTTGATTCTGACCAACCAGGAACAAGAGGACGCTGTGCGAAAACTGCTCCCCGGACATCCGCAGAAGAACATTTTCGCGGAACCGGCCAGGAGAGACACCGCCGCGGCGATCGCTCTTGGAGTTGGTCTCATCGCCGCCCGAGATTCCGATGCGACAATGGTCGTACTGCCGGCCGATCATCTGATTAAAGATAAAGTTTCGTTCCAGGCCGATTTACGGGCCGCTGCGGCCGTCGCTAGTAAAACCGGTGATCTGGTAACCATCGGCATCACGCCTACCTGGGCCTGTCCGGGATATGGTTACATCGAACGCGGCAAGAAAGTCGATGGACCTGCTACTGACTTCTTCGAAGTGGTCCGGTTCCGGGAAAAGCCGGAATCGGATCTGGCGGAAACCTTTATGAAAAGCGGCAATTTCTTTTGGAATGCCGGGATGTTCATTTGGTCTGTGAAAGCGATCCTAACGGAGTTGAATCGACACGCACCCGCGCTTGGGGAGTTCATTTCAGCAATTCGACGCAGTAGCGACCCGACAGCGGTAATTGGAGATCGATTCCCGACGCTGCCAAAGATCTCGGTTGACTATGCGGTTATGGAAAAGGCCAGCCGGGTTGTAGTGAAGGCTGCTTCGTTTGATTGGGACGATGTCGGCAGTTGGACCTCCATTGCGAAGTATCTCGACCAATTACCCAATGGCAATGCGACCAACACTTCCGTGTCGGTCGAAGGATCGAACAACAATATTGTTTTCTCGGACCAAAAGATCCATTTTGCCCTGGTCGGAGTTAACGACCTGATCGTGGTTCAGACTCAGGATTCGATTCTGGTGTGTCACCGGCACGATGTTGAACGAGTAAAAAATCTAGTTGGCAACTTGCCGGAACAATTCCAATAAGGATGCGCTGCCTCGGCATCGATTTCGGCTCTAGTCGGATCGGGATCGCCATCTCCGATGATCTCGGCATGCTGGCGCATCCGTTGGAGACGGTTCCTAATAACAGTGGTTTTTTGTCCCGGCTGCGGCAAATCGTTTTGGAAAAGGGGGTATCACGAATTGTGGTGGGCATCCCCCGGAATATGGATGGTTCCTATGGACCTGCGGCTGAGAAGGCTAAGCTATTTCTCTCCCAGTTAAAAAGTGAGTTTGTCGGCGTGCAATTAATTGGTTGGGACGAACGCCTGACGACGGTGGAGGCGCAACGCCTTCTGCACGCGGCCGGACGCGACGTCAAAAAGAGCCGCCCGATTATCGATCAAGTGGCGGCGCAAGTGCTTCTTCAGAGCTATCTCGACTCAGTGGCCGGGGCGGCACAATGATTGGAGGGTTTGCCATTTGCTATTCTGATCTCGATGCAGGCTAAGCTCCTCTCGCGGGCACTTGAACGGCTCCATCTAACCGTCGCGTACGACGGCGGGACCTTCGCGGGTTGGCAAAGCCAACCTAACCGGAACGCAGTCCAGGATTATATTGAGGCGGCCTTAGCGAAGATTCTTGACCGACCGGCCAGATTGCATGGCGCCGGCCGAACCGATGCAGGAGTGCATGCCCTTGCCCAAGCCGCTCATGTAGACGTCCCGGCTAAACGGTTCCCGACGGCGACCTGGCGGGTCGCTCTTAATGCCAATCTCCCGTCCGGCATCAGGATCATCGCCTGCCGTCGTGTTTCCGGGGAGTTTCACGCCAGGTTCTCCGCTAAGGGAAAGGTGTACCGGTACCGGATGTGGAACACGGAAATATTTCATCCCTTGGAGATCGGGAGGGCGTGGCATGTTCCTCAACGGCTCGATGTAGATAATCTCGTCACCTATGCGGCGTTGTTTTGCGGGGAGCAAGATTTTGCGTCCTTTGCTGCCAATCGCGGTACACCCCCGGAAACCACCGTTCGTAACCTTCAAAAAATTCAAGTGAGACGCCACGGTCCGCTGGTTACTTTGGAGTTTACTGGGGACGGCTTTCTCTATCGGATGGTCCGCATGATCACGGGCTCCTTGGTGCAGGTTGCTTTGGGCCGGAAGGATGCGGATTGGCTTGAGGAGCTCCTCAGGGTACCCGGCAAGGAAAAGACGCATCACACTGCGCCGGCGGAAGGGCTCTATCTCGTGCGAGTGCTGTACTAGTGGACTAAGTGGACTAAGTGGACTCAGTGGACTAAGTGGACACAGTGGACATGCGCTAAAGCGTCTAGATTGCTTCCACTCCGTCTACTTAGTCCACTGCGTCCACTACCGGACTGCTAATTCCTAGCTACACGCTTTTTTCTGGCCGCCCGTCAGCCTCAAAGCCAGAATCTGTCGATGCCACCTGATTTTGTGCTGCGGCCAGTGGAAGAAAAGGATCTGTCGGGGCTGAAAGGAGTGGCGACTTCCATCACGGATGGGATGACTTCGCTTCCAGCCGAGGAGTCGGCTCTCGAGGACTTGGTCCATCACTCCCAACGTTCCTTCGATTATCGAATAAAGAAGGCGGGCGGAGATCATTATCTGTTTGTTCTGGAAGAATGTGGCACTGGGGAGATAGCGGGCACGTCTGGCATCATCGCCCGGGTCGGTGGCTTCGATCCGTTTTACACTTATGAGGTGCGCAGAGAGCGGTTCTCTCACCCTCCGCTCGGTATTGACCGCGAAATGGAGGTGCTCCATTTGAAGCTCGATCACAAAGGGCCATCTGAGGTTGGTAGCCTCTGTTTAAAGCCAACTTTTCGCAGAGCAGGGCTTGGCCAATTGTTGTCGTTGGCCCGGTTTCTTTTTATGGCGGCATTTCCTAAACGCTTTGATGATCGAGTCATCGCCGAGCTCCGCGGTTTTACCGATGAACAGGGTTTATCGCCGTTTTGGGAATCGATCGGCCGCCACTTTTTTTCGCAGACTTTTGCTGAGGCCGATTTTTTGAGCGGGATTGGTCAAAAAGATTTTATTCGCGACCTTATGCCGAAATATCCGATCTATGCGGCGCTGCTGCCGTTGGCGGCACAAGCCGTTATCGGCAAAGTGCATCGCGATGCGGAACCCGCTCTTCGGATTCTACTAAATCAAGGATTCCACAGATCTAATGAGGTCGACATTTTCGACGGCGGGCCACTAGTGATCGCAGACCGCGCGGAAATCAAAACTATCCGGGAGGCGACCACCGCGCAGATCGCTGAAGTTCGCGCGTTGGGCAATCCTTCGGTATGTTTGATCGGACACGCTGCATTGGATTTTCGGGCGTGCCTTGCTGAGGTTGAACGTCTCGATGCGGCGAATATCGCGATCGAACGACGGACCGCGGAACGGCTG
Organism: Chthoniobacterales bacterium; assembly: GCA_036378375.1. Taxonomy (GTDB): domain Bacteria; phylum Verrucomicrobiota; class Verrucomicrobiia; order Chthoniobacterales; family JAFAMB01; genus JAFAVN01. The sequence continues at coordinate 6,679 of DASUWQ010000030.1, read as the reverse complement.
CGAGTCAAGATTGGCAGTCGCGTAATTTTTATCCCGAGGTGACTTTGGCTTATCGAGAATTCAATTTCGACGGACTAGTTGGACCGACGCATCACTATGGGGGATTAGCAGAGGGAAATCGCGCGTCCGTCGGCCATCGATTTCAGGTTTCGCACCCGCGCATGGCGGCGTTACAAGGCTTGGAAAAAATGCGGGTTCTGGCCGGGATGGGAGTGGGGCAAGCCATCCTGCCTCCGCTTAGCCGGCCTCGTCTCGATCTATTGAAGTCGGCGGGATTTACAGGGGCCGATCAGCAGATGATTGACGCGGCACTCCGACATAGTCCTTCACTTTTGTCGGCGGCGTTCTCTGCTTCGGGGATGTGGACCGCGAATGCGGCCATGTTTGCGCCTAGCTGCGATTCCCGCGATGGCTGCGTCCACATTACGCCCGCCAATCTGATATCGAACCTGCACCGTTCTTTGGAGGCCGACGAAACCGCCGGTCTGTTGAAAAAGGTTTTTCCTAACTTCGTGTTGTTCAAACACCATCCGCCGCTTCCAAGGACACTCGCCTTCAGTGATGAAGGGGCGGCGAACCACATCCGGTTAGTTGGTTCGGAGGGAGGTCCCGGGGTGCATCTATTTGTTTATGGCCGAGAGCACTTTGGCTCAAACCCCCTTACGCGATATCCTCAACGCCAGACTCTGGAGGCCTGCCAGGCCATCGCTCGCCTGCACGAGCTTCCCGAAGAAGCTGTCGTTTTTGCCCGACAATCTCCTGCTGCGATTGATGCCGGTGTCTTTCATAATGATGTAATCTCGACCGGCCACGAGGCGCTCTTTCTTTACCATGCAGAAGCCTTTGCCGACGACCGGTCCGTTGTTGACCGGTTAAAGAGGGTGTTCGAGGAGACGCAGCATCGAAGTCTCTGCGCAATCGAGATTAAGGAGTTTTCTTTAGCAGACTCGGTCCAATCTTATTTTTTCAATTCGCAGATTGTCACTCGGAGCGACGGTCGCCTGATCATTGTTGCGCCAGCGGAGTCCGAGGAGAATGAGAAGGTGCGCGCCATAGTCGCCAGCTTGGTGGAAGGCGCCGATGCGGTGATAGCAGACGTAGTCTTTTTGAACCTGCGCGAGAGTATGCAGAACGGTGGTGGACCTGCTTGTCTGCGAACTCGGGTCGTCTTGAATGAGGAAGAGCAAAACGCCGTTCCGTCACGTTTATTCTATTCCGAGCAGCTTTTCGACGAATTGACCGCCTGGGTGAAACGGTACTACCGGGAGTCCCTTTCTTTATCGGACTTTCGCGACCCAGCGCTGCTGGCGGAGATCCAAACCGCTCTGGATAACTTGACTCAGATCCTTAAGCTTGGGCCTATCTACTCATTCCAGAAATGACGGCGACCGAATGGATCAACGCACAGCAGGCCGAACTGATTCAGCAGGTTCTTGCCTGGTCGAATATTAATTCCGGAAGTCGAAACGTTCCTGGCCTCAATTCGGCGGCAGAAACCATCTACGCGTGCTTTCAAGCGACTGAGCCCGAGTTCTCGGAACTGTTACGCCCAGATAAAAAGGATAGCGGGCCAATCGCGATCTTTCGAAAGCGCAATTGTGCCGCCCAACAGGTGCTTTTCTTTGGGCACCTCGACACCGTCTATAGCCCGGAACACCCGTTACAGAGGGCAGTGCTGGCTCCAAACGGCCAAGTGATCGGTCCGGGCGTCTGCGACATGAAAGGCGGCCTCGCTATCATGTTGTGTGGCTTGTCGGCTTTTGAACGATTCGTCCCGAACAAGAACTTCGGTTGGACGATTATTATCAATTCGGACGAAGAGATCGGTTCACCGATCTCCACCGAGCTTTTTAAATCTGAAGCGGGCAAACATCGATGGGGCTTTGGCTTCGAACCGGCGCTGGAAGACGGTTCGCTGGCTTCAACGCGGAAAGGCTCCGGCACCTTTACCTTTAAAGCCCACGGAAAGGCGGCGCACAGCGGGCGAAATCCCGACGCGGGCAGAAACGCGCTCGTTCCGCTGGCCCAATTTATTCTGGGGTGTCAAAGGCTCAATGCCGAGCGGCCTAGTGTTTTCTTGAATCCTGCGATTGTTTCGGGCGGAGACGCGACCAATGTCGTCCCGGATCTGGCGACCTGCCAGCTCAACATCCGCACCATGTCGCGGGACGATGAAGATTGGGTTCAACGAGAGATGGAGCAGCTCCGGGTGTCGCTGCAGGATGGAACGCGGTATCGCACCGAATTCACTGGTCAATTCACTGCGCCCCCCAAAATGATGACCCCCGAGATTTCTTGGCTGCTCACACTGGCTCAACGTGCTGCAACCGAAATCGGGATCGAGCTCAAGGCTAAACCGACTGGTGGCACGTGTGATGGGAATCGGCTGGCCCAATTCGGGTTACCGAATCTTGATAACTTGGGGGCTAGGGGCGGGGCCATCCATAGCGAGAACGAGTTCATGATTCCCGAGAGTCTGGTGGAGCGCTCGCGGCTATTATTCGCGATGCTGCGGATGCTGAACGAGCAGCTCCGATAATGGATAGGACCTATGGGACTGATAGGACCTATAGGACCACGCATATAAGTCCTATGTGTCCTATAGGTCCTATTCGGCAACATACCGGATCACTTTTCCCGTCGTTGTCGCCCGTCATCGCCCCGAACGCTCTCACCTCCGCTGATGCCGCGAGAACCTCGCCGGCTTCTCCAGCCCGATGCGCTCCAACAACGGCTCCAGCTTCCCGTAATCTTCTGCGACCTGCGCGTAGGAATGCGCATCGGACGAGATTGTGATCGGCATCTTCAGAGCTAAGACTGAGTGTAAGATCGGTTCTGCCGGGTATTGTTCTCCGACCGGCTTTCGCCAGCCGGCGGTATTGATCTCAATGGCTAGCCCGGCTGCCGCAATCTGCTCCAGGATCGGTCCGAAAAATTTTGCTGGATCGTAGGTGTCCGGCAGCAACCCATGAATCTTGATCAGATCCAAATGCGACAGACAATCGATGTGTCCACGACGAATCAGTGCGTCGAGTTGGCTCCGGTATTCTTCATAGGCCCGTTCGAAACCGAGAGACTGCAACTGACCGGATTGATCGGCTCCATCGAACATGCGGCTGGCGTCGTGCAGGTAGTGAACCGAGCCGAGCACGAAATCTAGACGATCCCAATTGGTCTCGACCCACTTAAGGCCGCTTTCGCCGGTTACAGGATCGTTGTCCAGCTCGATCCCCGCCAGAATCTCAACGTCAGAATTGTTCTCCCGTAGTTTGGCAATAACATCGAAGTCCACTCCCTCGCGGTACCGGTCATGATCGGTGAACGCGATACTTTTGATGCCTCGTTCCCGACACCGATCAATCCAAGGCTGAAGGAGGTCGACGGTGTATGGACGGACTGCATGCCCTTGTGGGTGAGTGTGGTAGTCGCAATCGGAACGCATGAGAATGACAGATGACAGATTACAAATGACAAATTACTGGCTAGCGGCGGCACGATAGCCGATGCAGGAGCGATTTGTCATACGTCATCTGTCATTTGTCATTTCCAGACGGCAGGCGCCGGCTGGAACGCCCCGGCTAGACAATTGGCGAATTTTGAAGCATAAGTCTGTCGCAAACCGGCGACTGACAAATCAAATGGCTGAGGCGACGGCATGAACGACGTCTTATACAAATCGACAGTTCTGGTGCTGAATCGGAACTGGCAGGCCATCGATGTCAAAACACCTGCACAGGCATTTTGCATGATGGCGAACGGAAACGCGACTGCCTTGGATATAGAAGGCACTGGCGACATGCGACCCGTTCGCTGGAGTGAGTGGCTAGACCTGGAAACGCGGGAACAAGACAACGCTGTCCGTACGGTGCGTGGCTTGGTTCGCGTGCCGACTGTTTTGGTCTTGGCTCGTTACAATAAAGTGCCGAAACGGCGGCCAAAGCTTTCTGCCCGAGGGATCTGGGAAAGAGACGGTGGAAAGTGCCAGTACACCGGCAAAAAGCTTGGACCGCACGAGGGTAATATCGATCACGTTGTACCCCGCTCGCGTGGTGGGACAACCACTTGGGAGAATTGCGTTCTAGCGGATAAGAAGGTGAACAGCTTGAAAGGGAACCATCTGCCGGAGGAAGTCGGCCTAAAGCTAGCTAAGAGACCGCAATCGCCTCGGGAGTTGCCAGTCACTTACTTCATACGGAACGCGCACAACGTGAGGGACTGGGACCATTTCCTCACGCCGATGGATTAAGCCCGAAATCTGCGTAATCTGTGAAATCTGCGGATTTTTAATCTTCTGGATCTGGGCCGCTCTCGGGATCCAGGCTTCGCCTAGCGCCGTCGGACGGCTCTCACCTTGCCGCTGCTTCCGCCCCCACAGAAGAATTGGTTGGCGCCGTCGGATTCGAGGCCGGAGACACCGATACCAGGGGGCATCTCGATCACCTCGAGGACCTCGCCCGTGGGTGGATCGATTCGGCGTAAATCGCTCCCGTCATCGTCCCAAGTCGCGTGCCAGAGTTGTCCCTCGATCCAGCTGACCCCGGTAACGAAACGGGTGGTCTCGATGGTACGAAGCACCGCCCCGGTCTGGGGATCGACCTGATAGATTTTCCGGTCTTCGTACTGCGCGACCCAGAGACTTCCTTCTGCCCACGCCATGCCGGAGCAGCCGCTGGCAGGCGCCGGGACCGTCGCCACCACTTGACCGGTTTTCGGATCGATCTTCCGGATGCGGTCGTCGCCGATCTGATACAGGTACTGGCCGTCGAACGCAGTGCCCGCGTGCGCGCCGACATCAATCGAGCGCTTGGTCTCCCCACTCGCTGGGTCGAGCGCCTTCAAATTGTCGCCGGTTGCAATCCAGACTTGTTTGCCATCAAAGGTGACCCCGTTCACACGATCGACACCCGGAAAGGGTCCATACTCACGAACAATCTCTGCCGCTGATCGTTTCATGGTTCTATTCTATTCAAACTGGTGGTGGGCAGGGAGTAACAAGGTGGTCGTGAATCCCGGTATCGGAGGAGTCATCCAGCGACGGGCTCGCCCATGACCAAACGATTGGACCTTGCCGGTCGACGCGAGAGAGTCGAGTGCTCGCTGAACGGTGCGCTGGCTGGCTCCAAGGGCGAGGGCCAGTGCTGAGCTCGACCAGGATTCACCATCGGCGAGGAAGGCGAGGACTGGCGCATGCTGGTCTTCTAACGGGCGGGCTAGAACGACGACTTCAGACGCCCGCCGCGGTACCAAGGCAAACCCACGCATCGTCGCGCTAACGCCCGCCATGGTTCGCAGCATTTTGCGAAGGCGCCCGACTTCGACTCGCAACCGTGCGCGATGCGATTCGTCGGCGCGTTTTCCTCCGAATGCCCGTGCGACCAGCGTGGCTCTCGACACGTCTCCTGGCCAGGCTTCACCGAGCGTACGCACGATCGCGAATAACACCGGTCGTCTCGCCAGCGAGACCACGGCGTCAGAGTCGCGCACGACGTGACGGCACGCGTCTATCACGAGCGCTTTCGACGTAAGCAATGCCCCGACATCCCGGAGAAAGAGAAGTCGTTCCTCGCCACGAGCAATCAGGCGCGCTGCAGGCGTCTCCAGCACAAGCGATGTGCTTTCGACCTCGGCTATTAGTGCTGGGATAGCTGCGAGGCGAGCGGCGTGCCCGGCCCGCGTGAGTGCGGCGCGCGCCGTTTTTGTCTCGAGGCGTCGAATCGCACTTCCTGCAATGATCAACTCGTAAGCGGCCCTAAACGCAGGTGGAAAGTGTGCCGGATCCAACTTGGCTAGCTGTTTATCTGCGTCATCAAGGCGTCCGATCAGAAGCAGGTGACGAACCTCTAGATACCGCGCATAGGCGGAGTTCACCCGGTCACCATGTTCTTCGAGTGTCGTTCGCGCGGCACTGAGTGCTTTGGCCGGCCAGCTGAGATCCCGCGAGACGAGCGCGATCTCGGCCTCGGCGACGATGCACCTTGCTTGGGCCAGGGCGTCTTTCGGACCAAAAGCGCGGGCAGCACGTTTCAGGAGCGCTTTCCCTCGGACCAAGTCTCCGAGCTGAGCCATTGCGATACCCCGAAGCGCGAGCGCTGGCGCTTCATTACGCAAGGCGACCCAGTTTAGCGCTGTCAGAGGATCGCCGGCCGCTAGAGCACGCGAAGCCGTTCCGATAATGGAATGAATAGTGCCATCGCCGGTCGCATCAGGAGCCGCGCGCGGAGCATTATCCGGTTGTTGGCTTGCCCGACGTAGCCTCTCGGCTTGCCCGACGTAGTCTCCTGGAGTCTGAGCGACAGGGCGAAGTCGGGAGTCTAACCGACGGGGCGAAGTTGGGCGTTTCTCAGACTTCATCTGAATCCCGTCACACTTGTCACTCCCACCGTTCAATTACCAGGGACTAATGTATCTCATCAGAAAAAAAGCCCGGACCAAGAACCGAATCAACGATCAGGAGAGCAAACAGAAAGAACAAACTAATAAAGATCAACTAACCGACAGAACTAAAGAGGATCGTTATGACCAAGACAGATCTAAATAAGCACAAGGTGGTTTCGCCAAACGAATGGCTCGAAGCACGAAAGAAGCTTCTGATTCAAGAGAAGGAGTTTACCCATCTCCGCGATAAATTGAGCCAGCAACGCAGGGAGTTACCCTGGGTCAAAGTAGAAAAGGAATATGT
>DASUWQ010000029.1:0-4588 GCA_036378375.1 Chthoniobacterales bacterium | reverse complement strand
CATCCGAGCTTGATGCGAGCAGTCGTGTCCGAGGTTGGGGTCTACGATTCTCTACGGACTGAGTTTTATCCAAACGGCGTCTTTAACACCACGGAGTATGGCAGCGTGAAAGATCCGGCCCAGCTAAAAGCACTCTTAGCTTACTCGCCTTATGAACACGTAGTCGATGGCACAAAATATCCTGCCATCCTGATGACCGCGGGTCTGAATGACGGGCGGGTGGCTCCGTGGAATTCCTTTAAGTTCACTGCCCGTTTACAAGCGGCCGCCGCGCCAGGGAATCCGATCCTGCTCCGAATTAACTCATTCGGACATGGTATCGGGAGCTCTCTCGACCAACAAGTCGCTGACCAAACTGATTTGTTCTCTTTCTTCGCCTACGAACTCGGGGTCGAGTCAGGAGCCCAGAAAGTGGCGAAGAAGCAGAAGTGAGAAGTGATCGGTAGTGTGACCTCACCGGGATCGGAGGGGTCGCGCCCGAGTAAGCGGTAAGCAGTAAGCGGTAAGCAGTAAGCAGTAAGCAGTAAGCAGTAAGCGGTAAGCAGTAAGCGGTTCAGGAGCTAGGAGCTAGAATTTAGCATTCAGGAGGTCGTAGGTTCTCGGAAAGTGAGCTCCGCACCGAATGCCACTTGTGGAGCGATGCGTCAGACTCCCATTTGTCTCATGAGTCTTATAGGTCCCATTCTTTCTTGGTTTGCCAGCGCGGACTATACCACTACGCGCTCATATGCCCTACCGCGCCTCCTAGCTCCTAGATTCTAGCTCCTAGCTCCTGAACCGTTTACTGCTTACTACTTACTGCTTACTGATTTCGCCTGCGCATCTAACAACGCGCCAATCTGCAACGCAAACGCCACCACTACACAGACCAAGAGCGGCAGGGTATAACGATCGTTGAAATAGTCACAGATACAGTTAGCGAAATAGAGTAACGCGCTGGTGATGAGCAATGCTTGTGCTAGCCAGGCAATATCCCCTTGGCCGCGTCGTACCAACAAGACGGTTAGCCCAAGATTAGCTAGCACCATGACAACGATCGGAATTGGTCCCCATAACATCAAGTACGGGTCTGTGCTTGCGCGGTTCACCAAGGTTGACGCGGTCCTCTGATCGTCGATCGAATGTAGCTGGTCCAATGGTTGCCAAGGTTGTGGATCTTCCTGGCGCATGCGCGCGGCGGTTCGATTGGCCAAAAATCGGTTCAGGCTAAGTTTGCTGTTATCTTCGCGAACATAACCGTGCAGAAAATCAGAGAGAATTAAATCGATCAGCTTCGGGTGAAGTGTCCTGAGATAGGCGAGTGCCCCGTCAAAAACCGAGACATCGCTCCGGGCCTGAATCGCATTTTGCGGAATTCCCGCTTGGCGGAGCGCAGCTTGAATCGTGTCGGCGAGTTCTTCGTGGGAAGATCCCAGCTTAGACTCCGCTCTTATCGCCACTTGGACGATTGGATCGCGCTCCGCGGCAACTAATTTCTCGACTAACGCGGCGCGCTCGGCATCGGACAGTTTGTAAAGAAACGCCGTGACGCGATCCGTCAGAACGAAGCCCAGGTCCGTACGGTATTGTTCGCCGGCTTGCGCAATCATGACTCTGACGACCACGGTATCCGCCAACAGGGCAAACCCGGCGCAGGCTATGGCGAGGCCGAGTTTGGCGAGATCCGGAGTCAATATCCGTCGCCGTTGCCGCAAAGACCAAATTAGATGGCCGGCGATAACCAGCGGTAACCAAAGAACAAACAAGTAGTTGATATGCCGGGTACCGAAGGCGGCCAACAGGGCCATCGCGAATACAATCCATCTCAGGTAGGAAGAGCCGTTTCGATAGACCCAGAGCCCGGCGACGGTCAGCAAAATGATGGCGCTGACACTAGGTGCTTCGGAGCCGGCGCACTGTTGTTGCGCGTATAGAGAACTGGCAGCGATAAAGCTGATCGTGATCGCGCCCCGACCCAATGCACTCTGGGCCGCCGTTCGAACCAAGAGGGTCAAAGCCGTGATTAGCCCCGCATGTTGAGCGATAATTAAGAGCTCTATCCCGAGCCAATTCGGACGTTGTTCTGCGAAAAGGTTCAGTCCGGGAAGCGGTTGCCCGTTAAGCAGCGCGAGAATGGAATCACCCAGCCAGAACGGAATTCTGCCCGTAAAACAATAGAGGGGCGGATAATGCAGAATGTTGCCCCATCCTGCCTGCCAGATCAGCTGCCCCAGCGCATCGACATCTTTCCAGATCGGCGGATAAACGAGCAAAAGATAGAGTGAAGGTAAGGATAAGAACAGCGCTGGATGCCGCCCGACGGCGGAGATCGCCTTCAATGCCACCTCAAAAACGATTCGTTGGGCTTGGGGAGCCGCCACCGTTTGGGAATGCTCAGACATTTGCTAGCGGTCTAGACGATCCGAGCTGAATACTTCGGTGACCGCAGAGTATTTCGCTGAGCCTGGATTTGACTTTGTTTGCAGAAGATTTTTCAAGGGCGGCCTGGGAATGGACACTTACTCATCTAGCCTGAAATCACCCTATCATCCAGTGGTTGCGCGTGATTCTTGCAACTCGAGAAGATGAGGATTAGTTGATCGAATACCATGAGCGCGAATCGACCTGACGAGGAAGATAAAGATCGGCATCTGGAAGAAGAAGTGGACGAATCACTCGAAGAATCTTTTCCCGCCAGCGATCCGCCGAATTTCACTCGCGGCGAGAGAGAAGGGAGTGAAAGGTGATTGGTGATAAGTGATTGGTGATTGGTAGGGCGAGGCTCCCGAACGGTCAAACGCTCTATCGAAGCATATCATGTTAAGCCGTCGAACGGTCTGGCTAGACGGGTGGACTCGCCGAGCCGTGGGGCTCGCTCGGCACGCTTTCTAGACTTGCTCGTGAAATAGCAAGCTAGACGCTTCATTGCCCTGCTAATCACTTGCGGCCGTTTGGGAGCCTCGCCCTGCCAAACTTACGCTGCCCGTTTCTTCGAATTCTTTAGACTCGCTTGCAGGGCTTCCATTAGATCGACTACTTTGCCTGAAGTGGCTTTCTTCGCGGGCGCTTTGCGTTTCTGGCCTTTTGCCTTGGCGTCAATCAGCTTCTTGACGTCTTCCGCGTAGGTATCACGATATTTGTTCGCCTCGAATTTTCCACTTAGTTCTTCGATCAACCGCTTAGCCAGCGCGACTTCATTCTCGGAGATCTTATCTTTCTCTGGAATGTTGAGTTCGTCCGTCGCCCGGATCTCCCCGGCAAACCGAAGCGTATTTAGCAGTAAAACGTTGCCCTCCGCTTTCAGCGCACAGAGATGTTCCCGATTCCGCAATACAAATTGCGAGATGCCAACCTTCTTGGATTTTGCCAAGGCGTCCCTCAGCAGGAGGTACGGTTTTCCGGCCGATTTCTCCGGTTCAAGGTAATAAGGCGTATCAAAATAATAACTCGCGATCTCTTCTTCAGAGACAAATTCGTGGATATCGATCGTGGACGATTTCTCCGGCGACGCCTCTTTCAACTCGTCTTCGGTTACCACGACATAATTGCCGTCCTCCAGCTCGTACCCCTTAACAATCTCATCGTAGGGCACTTCTTTACCGGTAGACTCCGAAACACGCTTAAAATGGATCCGAGACAGATCCGTTTTGTGCAGCATGTTGAAGGAGACCGATTCCCGCTCAGTCGCAGAGTAAAGACGGATTGGGATGTTGACCAAGCCGAAGCTGATAGCTCCTTTCCAGATCGATTTCATGCTAATGCGACGAACCTAAGTTCCAGGAAACGACATTTTTTCCCTCCCTTAGTTAACTTCCGCCTTAGTAATTGGATGCATAAATCGTTGAGGTTGCGAGCTCTTTTTTTGAGGAGAGTGCGCCGGGTGATCGGCCCGATCTGCGTCCCGTACACCCTGCGGCTCCGCTACTAGCCGGGCTCAACCTTCACCCGACTGCACGCCCTATTGTGGCCAGCGCCGCAGTCGAGCCCAATATATTGGGTTGATCCCAGGCTCCCCTGGGAGTACTATTCCGACAGTTCCCTTATGGACACCAAGCGGCTGCCGACCAGATGGCTCTATATAATGGACTATATGGACGAAGACACCGGGACGGTTGCCGCCACGGTCGGCAGCGCTGACGATCGCGAGGAATGCGAAGGCGTCGTTCGTCACGAAACAAGTTTCTATCAGCGCCAAGGTTTCATGGTCCTCCGCGGAGAAGCCTGCGAACTTTGCCGTGGTTGCGAGGGAGGTGGTGTGATCGGGGCGAATACTGCCGTGAGACAATGCCCCCAATGCGGCGGCTTCACCGGTCCGTTCCGTCGATGGCGATTTAAAGTATGACGCCGCTCCGAGCACGAAGGGATCCTGGGCCGAAGCTTGATAGACGATGGCTGAAAGAATTTGGCTGGCAGCGACGCCGAGTAACAGTCCGGCGATCGATCCGCATCCAAGCAATACCAGCATGCGTCGTTTTTTTGCATCCCAGGCAGTGAACTGCCGGGCTACCTTCACTAGTCTCTCCGGGTCAACCGCTTTTGCCGGTCACTTCTCGCCCGTGACGGTTTGTTCTTTGCGCTCAATGTAACGCTCAGCCACGATAGAAGGTTG
>DASUWQ010000028.1:0-4719 GCA_036378375.1 Chthoniobacterales bacterium | reverse complement strand
CGCACGAAAACTAACCGGACCTGCGAATCTGCTTCAAAACGATAGTTGTCCATAGGTGCAAATCGTCCCCTTGCTGGACAAAGATCGCGAATCGATATTTTTGATGATAATATCGATTGGTCTAATGGCTGCTAGCGTCAATCGTCCCTCTGCTGAAGGCTATTTAACTGTTCCTCATATTCTTGAATGAGATCCGGATCGGCATCGTCACTATGTCTCCTGAGGAAGGCCTGCAAGGCGCCCCGGTATTCCTTGATGAATGCCTGGTTAGTCGGGCTAACCGCGTACTGGCCGGCCGCCTTCTCGACGGGTGCTCGATCGCGCTCAATCTTGCGTCGTTTCCCGTAATTCGATTCATCGCACATAATGACAAGGTTGCGTTCGAATCCGGGAATGTATTTGACGATGAAAGGATCGTTCTCAGGCGGGATGAGAATCTCGTTGCGGACCGGATAAATGGCCACCGAGGTAGTGCTGAACTCGAGCGCTACATCCCGGCCATCGATGGTTTTCAGGACCGCGTCATAATCCCAGATGTAACTCTCGTTGAGCATCTCGTTAGTCTCTTGTTTATGGACGATGATCGCGGTGGCACCCGTTCCAAAGGCATTAAGAAAGAGAGCGTTTACGAATGGGAAAATGAACAAACTGATCGAGCTCAGAAATAAAAAAGAAATCACCAGCATGCACCATAAGGCTTGCCGGCGCCACAAGGCCAGCAGCGCACCAACTCCCAGCCCGATACCGCTCGCCGCCAGTACGGTCAGGCCCGGGTGATGATTGATGAAGTATAGTGTGGCTGATAGGATCACCATCCGACCACGTCTTTTTACGCCTTTCGCGCTGGCGGTCAAACCGGAGTCATTCGTCGATGGGTTTCATGCGCTTTTGCGGTTTGGTTTGCAACCTAAAAACTTCTGCGGAGCGAACGGACTCGATCCTCTGCTGGATCTCTTCGATGAACACAACTATCCACCGATCTTTGATCCTGATCGCCCATCCTATGTTTGAGCGATTTTTAGCTCAGCCCTTCGCGGAGGAAAATGAGACCGCTTCGACGCGCCCTAGTACCCGTCCGGCCTAGATAATACCTTGCCCTCGCCATCGGGTTGCCCTCCTGCTGACTCTCGGACGATAGTTGGCAGTTCAACCACAAAAGTCGAACCTCTCTGAGAGCCCTCGCTATTTACGGAAATTTTTCCTCCATGTAATTCCACAATCGCTTTGGAGATAGCAAGCCCTAGCCCTAAGCCTCCGGACCGCCTGGGTTCAACCTGCTCAAATGGATCAAAGATCCTGGGCAACGCTTCTCGTCCAATGCCGATGCCGGTGTCGATCACTTCTACGCGCAACCAGCCTTGCTCCGGGTTGGTGACCCGCACCTTTACCTCGCCGTAAGGCGGCGTGAACTTGACCGCGTTCTGGAGCAAGTTCCAAAGTACTTGGTTCAGCCGGACAGAATCCGCTAAGAGGAGCGGATCGCCAGCTTCAAATTCGCGGTGAACAGAAAGATTTTTGGCGGAGAAATTCTCAGCACAAATGCTCAGAGCTGAATCAATCAAAGCTCGAATATCTGCTGAATCTAAGGTTAACTTTAATTTTCCTTCGGCAATCCGGGCTACGTCGAGCAGGTCCTCAATCAGCCGCGCTTCCACCTGGATATTGTGAGCGATACCCTCCAATTCTTTGCGGGCGTATTCCGGGAGTCGCTCGTCTTTGCTTAGCCTCGATGCAGAGAACAGAACCGGTGTCAGCGGCATGCGCAATTCATGGCTCAACATTGCCAGGAAGCGATCTTTAGCGCTGTTAGCTGTTTCTGCTTCCTGGCGGGCCGCTTCCGCGCGAACCAGTCGGGTTTGCATCTCGGCTTGCAGCTTCAGTTGCTCAGTCTTCTTATAGAGATCGACGAAAAAGGAAACTTTAGCCCGTAAAATCTCTGGTACGATTGGGGCCAGAATGTAGTCAACTGCACCTAGCGAATACCCGCGAACCAAATGGATCTCTGAGTAGTTGACCGCACTGATGAAGATGATAGGCGTTAGCTCAGAGCTCTTTCGTTGCCGAACCAACACCGCGGTCTCGAACCCGTCCATCCCGGGCATATTGACATCGAGCACAATCACCGCGAACTCGCGTTGCAAAAGCAGGCGCAACGCTTCTTCCCCGGACCGCGCCAACACCAGATTTTGTCCGAGATCAGCCAGTATGGTTTGCAGCGCCAACAGTTTGTCGTCCCGATCGTCAACCAGAAGAATGTTGGCGCGATCGTCGGAGACCCTTAGACCATCGCGACCCTGGTACACCAATTCCGATTTTTCGGGGATAGACATAAGGGTAAGCGGGTCTGCAAAAGGTTTTGAAGGCTGATCGTTCCGTGAACCCATTGCCGGACTCTCAGCGATGTAGCCAGAGACGCAAAACCGACAGTAACTGTTCGACGTCAACCGGCTTAGACAAATAATCCGAGCAACCTGCCTCCAAACATTTTTCCCGATCTCCTTTCATGGCCTTAGCTGTCAGGGCAACGATGGGCAGCGATTTATAACGTTCCTGGGACCGAATCGCTTGAGTCACTTTGTAACCATCCATCTCCGGCAACATGATATCCATTAACGCGATATCGACGTCCGGCGCCGCCTCTAACTTAGCTAATGCGTCCGGCCCGCTTTCACTGGGAATCACCAGCATCCCGTAACGCTCGAGCACACTAGTCATGGCAAATAGGTTTCGAATGTCGTCGTCGACCAGCAAGGCTTTTCGTCCGCTCAGCAAAGCTTGATCGCTATGCAGACTCTTTAATAAACCCAATTGGTAATCAGACAGATCGACGATGTGCGTGTGCAATCGCAGCGTCACCTGATCGAGCAGGCGTTCGGGAGACCTCACATCCTTCAGCACAATCGAACGGGCTAATTGGTTTAGACGAGTTTCTTCCTCTGCCGACAATACCTTGCCCGTATAAACAATGGTCGCTAAATCGCGATACCTGGGTTCTCGACAGATTTCTTCCAGGAGCTGATTTCCCGAAATCCGTCCCGGCAAACGCAAATCCAGCAGCAGACAATCGAATTCTTGCGCAGCCGTGTGTGCCAAAGCCATCAATTCTAAAGCCTGCTCAGCATCAGTCGCAGTGGTAATTTGCACCTTCGGATTTCCAATCAACTCGGCAATAGCGACCTGTTGGGCCGGATCGTCTTCGAGTACCAACACTTTTTTTATTGGACGATCGATGAAGCGTCTCAAATCCTCCACCATCTCCTCCACCTCTTTGCGCGAGACCGGTTTGATACAGTACCGGCGACAACCCAATCTCAAACCGCGCTGCGCTTCGCCGGTGGCCGAGATCGCCGCTACCGGAATATGCCGGTTGCCGAGATCCGATTTCAGCCGATCCAACAATCTCCATCCATCGAGGTGAGGTAATCCGATATCCAGCAGGATCAAATCCGGCTGAAACTCCCGGACCAAGCTCAACGCGCTGAATCCATCGGGCGCCAGCACACATTTCATCCCGAGACCGCGAACGACCTCGCACACCAAGGCGCCGAATTCGCCTTCATCCTCCGCCATTAAACAGATGTGATCACCCGGTTGGATATTGTAACGATCGTCGGCCGTGGCAGCCGTCATTTCGCTGATCGGCACAGGTTCTCTTGCTAGCAGGCTCGGCTTATACTCACCGGGGAGTGCCAGTGATTCATCCCGCGATTCATTCTGGTAATTGCTATCCGATTCGCGAGCTGCAAGATGGACTGGCAAATAAATGGTAAACGTACTGCCCTGACCAACCACGCTATTAAGCGTAATCTCACCTCCCAGTAACCGGGCAATTTCGCGGCTGATAGCCAACCCTAACCCGGTACCTCCATACCGGCGGCTAGTGGAGCCATCAGCTTGCTGGAATGCTTCGAAAACGATCCCATGTTTCTCTAATGGTATGCCGATCCCGGTATCAATTACCTGAAACGCGATGGCATCCGAAGCAACCCCCAAGGTCGGGTGATTCGGGCTCCAGCCGGAAGTGGCTGGCATAACCTTGAGCACGACACCACCGCGTTCGGTAAACTTAAACGCATTGGACAACAGGTTCTTCAATACTTGTTCCAGGCGCTGGTTGTCGGTATGCAACGCTACCGGCAAGCCCGGCTGCATATCGATATTGAACGAGAGATTCTTGTTTTGTGCTACCGGGCGAAAGGTTCGTTCCACCGAGCGACAGACTTCCCTCAAAATCATCGGACTCAGATCCAAAGTCACTGTGCCGGACTCAATCTTGGATAGGTCGAGAATATCGTTGATCAGCCGAAGCAGGTCCTTGCCTGAGCCTTGAATTGTCTTCGCGAATTCGACCTGCCGCGCCGTCAAATTGCCGTCGGGATTTAATCCCAATTGGTCCGACAGGATTAACAAACTGTTCAATGGCGTTCTTAACTCATGGCTCATATTAGCCAGGAACTCGCTCTTAAACCGGCTGGTGGTCGCCAGCTGTTCTGCTTTCTCTTCCAACGCTTGCCGGGCCTGTTCCACTTCCTGGTTCTTACGTTCAACCTCAGCATTTTGCTCAAATAATTGTCGCGCTTTCTCTTCTAACTCGAGGTTCGTCTTCTGTAGCTCGAGTTGCCGGCTCTGCAATTCGTTGGTTAGCGACTGCGACTGCTTTAGCAGATCTTCTGTGAGCGAGTTTGCTTCGATCGTGTTTAACACGATGCCGATACTCTC
>DASUWQ010000027.1:0-7220 GCA_036378375.1 Chthoniobacterales bacterium | reverse complement strand
GAAGTGAGAGGTGAGAAGTGATTGGTGATTGGTGATTCGGGGCGCGCTTCTGGCGAAAAATGGCCTGGTAGGCGGCGGCTGGAGTCCACAACGGTAGGACGTGCCTCAAAGCGCTTGGGCGTTCTCGCAGGCCAATCGGTGTTCCTCTCACGTCTCACTTCTCACCTCTCACTTTTCACGCCAAAGGTAGTCGGAATCGTGCCGCCTTTCTACGGATCAGTTAAGTTGTGGTTCCCGATCTCGCAATGAAAAGTATTTCTATATGGATGCGAGTTGGTCTCCCGTTCCCCCGAGCAGAGTTACGATTGTTGATGGTTTTTGGAAACGATGGCGGGATTTGGTAGGGACCAAAACGCTCTTCCATCAGTTCCGTCAACTGCAAGGTGAAGGTCAGATCGATGCTTTGGCCCTCGACCAGAAGATGCATCGGGGGCGGGCGGTAGGTGACGATTGGTATTGGGGCGGGAGCATTTTCTGGGATTCCGACCTGGCCAAATGGTTGGAAGCAGCTTCGGCCCGTCTCCAGCAAACCAAGGACCCGGAACTGGAAAAGCTAGTCGATGATATCATTGTACGCTTCGAGCGCGCCCAGCAACCGGATGGCTATGTAAATAGCCATATTCTGACTTGGCGTCCCCGCCATCGCTTCAAGAATCTTCGGGATTTGCATGAGCTCTATTGCGCCGGGCACTTGATCGAAGCGGCGGTGGTCCACCATGAGGCGACCGGGAAGGACACTTTATTGAGTGTCGCCAGGCGATATGCAGATCTCTTGTTTGAGCGCTTTGGCTATGGGCCGGGGAAAATGAACGGGTACTGCGGCCATCCCGAGATCGAGCTGGCTTTGATGCGGCTGTACCGATCGACCGGTGATACCCGCTATCTCGAACTGAGCCGATTCTTAATCGATGAAAGGGGCGCATCACCCAACTATTTCGATCGGGAAGCGGTTGAGCGGTTAGATAGACGCGAATTTCGTCCGAATCATCCAGGCTCACCGTACGCCTATATGCAGGCGCACGAGCCGATCCGGCAGCAAACGAAAGTGGTCGGTCATGCAGTGCGGGCCATGTATCTGTTGTCGGCAGTGGTCGATGTCGGCGTGGTCATCAAGGATGCCAGCTTGTTAGAGACTGCGGAACGACTTTGGCGCGATGTCATTGATACCAAGCTCTATTTGACGGGCGGTATCGGATCTGCGTCTGAAAATGAAGGGTTTACGCGTGACTACGATCTCCCGAACGAAAAAGCCTATGCCGAGACCTGCGCCTCGATTGGACTATTCTTATTTGGGCATCGGCTTCTGCAGACCCGGCTCGATTCGGAGTTCAGCGACGTCATGGAGTTGGCGCTCTACAATTGTATCCTTTCCGGGATCGGCCTCGACGGTGAATCGTTCTTTTATGACAATCCATTGGCGAGTAGGGGGACTCATCAACGGGTTCCCTGGCCGTGGTGGTGTCCGTGTTGCCCGCCCAATTTGGCCCGCTTGATTAGCTCGCTCTCCGGTTACCTGTTGAGCGAGGGGCCGGAAGGAATTGCGGTTCACCAGTACGTAAGTTGTGAAGCCTCTTTCCCTGGGATTCGGTTAACCATCAGGAGCGGTCTACCGTTTGCGGGTCACAATGCGATCGAGATTGCGACCGAAGGCCCTAGTGACAGAACGTTTGCGCTTCGGATTCCCGGTTGGGCTGGCCAAACCACGCTCAAGATCAACGGACAGTCCCAAAACATTGAAGCGCAGAATGGGTATGTGCATCTGCGGAGAGTTTGGAACAACGGGGATAAAATCGAACTGAATTTCGAAATGCCGGTGCGTCAGAAGTTTGCACGCTTTGACGTCGAAGCGGATCGCGGTCGAACCGCCTTGAGTCGCGGACCTCTCGTCTATTGTATCGAGCAAGCGGACAACGGGCCGGATCTCGACCGTCTCGTCATTCCCGGCCAAGCGGATTTCCATCCTGCCGAAGCCAATGATGTGTTGGGCGGCGGAGTGACTCTATTAAAAGGGCACGCTCTCCGCGAAACGACTAGCGCGGATCAGCTTTACACTGAGCATGTTCCGGCGACTGAGCTGGTTGAACTGTGCGCCATTCCGTACTATGCCTGGGCGAATAGGGCGCCGGGCGAGATGCAGGTTTGGATGCGGCGTTCGGCTTGAGAAGTGATTGGTGCGCTCGCAATGCAAACCGCAGGGGCGTTGCATTTCACGTCGCGGCTCGCACGCCTCTAATCGTTTGCGGGTAACACGTCTGAATAGACGCGATGCCCCGGTGCTTCTTGTTCATTACCTTGGGGATTGAAAGACCCGATTCCGGCGATGGCTTTAATCTGATTGAATGACGGAATGCGTGTCCGGTTGTACGATTTCAAGTCATTAAAAGCCGGTATTTAAAACGCGCTGGCCTCACGGGGCGTCGCGTCTTGTCCTTCTCGACTTCTTCTCAATCGCTAATCATTCATTCCGCCATTTGCTCGTTGCAAATAGCTGAAGTCAGAATGCAGTTAGCAATCTCGGGAATAACCCGGCTTGACGGTCGGTATGTTCTGTTAAACCTATTTGAACAGTCCGGCTGACAGCCGATTTCAAAAAAGAAACGCTGCTGGCCGACGACCTTATGGCAGAGAAAACAGTGCTGGTAGAAGAGCGCTTTGTGACTGTAACTGAGTCAGGAACAGATTCTGCTACATTTATTATTCGTGCCGGCGCCGAGATGATACCCGTACCCCCCAGTGATTTTGTTAGGTTGGCAGGACCGGCAGAATGCAAATTCTTAAGACTAAAGGAGTAACTTACGGTTTCCATGCAATCGAGCTGAATCAGATAGTTCCTGAGGTGGTAGATTTAGGCGAGGATTGGGAATCGCCTGGATCGCAAGAGGATAGACATCAACATCGTTACTGGGAATTAGGGTACGCTGCAGAGGGAACGAGCGAGTTGTATGTCGGTAGCGGACACAGGGTTCATCTGAGTGCTGGGTCGTTTTGGAGTGTAGGCGCCGATACCGAGCATTGGCTTCGGCGAGGGCCGGAGGCTAGACATCATCGTCTTTTCGTTGGTTTGCAGTTGCCGGCCGTCCTCGCTCGACATTCCGAGTGGAACCTCATGAGCATTTTGCGTGAAGTCGTGGTTCTTCACGAGGTTTATCAGTTTGAGTATCTATTCTCTCGGATCGTCGCTGAGGGCGCCAACCCGTCACACTATCAAGCGGCAGCGCTTCGTCTAAGTATAGACGCTTTGCTTCTTGAAATTATACGCGCCGGCACCGACCGAGATCAAAGAGCAGCGAATGTGATCTTGCATCCGGCCGTTTCCCGAGCGCTGAACCTGTTACAGACACGCTTTCGCGAGAATTGGCCCTTGGACCGGTTGGCCAATGAATCAGGAATATCTCGAGCGCGGCTGGCTCAGTTGTTCAATAGACAGATTGGCACCTCGATTCACAAAGTCCTGAATAGGGTCCGGGTGGAGCGTGCTCGTGCTCTGTTAAAAGGTTCAGACCTTAGCATCGGCGAGATTGCCAGCGAGTGCGGTTTCGCCACTAGCCAGCATTTTGCTCGGATTTTCCGGCAACTAACGGGATCGACCGCCGGGGAATACCGGCGAGTGCCTAGTTGCTAGGGCTATAGAAACAGTAGCGGAGAGCGAAATGCAAAACCAACGGAGGCGGCGCCAATCCGGTTCCCAAGCGGGATGGTCCCGGACTTCATTGATATCTCTTATCAGACGAATAGATGCTATAGCAGCATGAATAGGCCAGATTAATGCCTGTGTCCATTAGTCGGAAAAACGTATCTACCCGTCTCAAAATCATCTATAGTCTCGATACTTTTGACAGATTTGGTGTGTTCGATTAAATTCGAACATCGGGTCATACCTTAACTAACATAAAATGGAGAGACGAAGGTTGAGTAGTTCTTTTAGGGTAGAATTTTCTGCCTTTCCGCCGCGACGCGGTACGGAACAGGTTGGTCTGGTGGTTTGGGGAAACTAACCGGGCTAGATACGGGCGCCTCCGCTTTGAAGGCAAGTGGAGGCGCTCTCTTATTTTTGTGAGAGGTGAGAAGTAATTGTGAGATCCCTAAGTAGTTGACCTTGGCCGACTCATGGCTGAGGATTGCTAGTTTCAGGTCGACGGTCGAACTGGGTTCGACCGGATTACGAAACTAAAGCCAGACCTTACCAAGGAGAACCCCTACGTGAAAAGGAATTCGTTCGCGTCGCTGCTGTACGCAACTTTTTCTGTTACCATCGGATTATCGTGTTTCGTTTCCCTTCCCGCTTTTGCGGCGGAGGATTCAAGTCAAACCAATCCTGCCTCTGTTACCAACCCTCCCTCTCCGCCCCCCGCACCTAATGCGGCGGCGATCTCTTCCGGTACTTCGCCTACCAATCCTATCGCCTTTGATCCATCAATGCATCTGACCCCGGAACAAGGAAAGGAGTATTGGGACAGATACGTTACCGGCGACTGGTGGGGTTTGCGTACCCTCCTCCACAATTGGGGTATCGATTTTAACCTCGATTACTTCAGTGAGATGGCCAGCAATGTAAGTGGAGGTAAGGACAATTTTAGCGGTAACGCCAAAAACTCGGGTCAGGCCTGGGCTTATACGGATCAGGCCCTCTTTGGCGTGGACCTGGACTTCAATAAACTGATCGGTTGGGAAGGCGGCAGTTTCGAGTTCTACGTCACCAAGCGTACTGGAAACAATTTGGGCAATTTGCAGAATCCCAATACCGTCCAACTCATTCAGGAAGTATGGGGACGAGGCCAAACTTGGCGTATCACCAGCATGTGGTTCAAACAGACCTTTCTTAACGACACATTCGAAGTGAAGGCGGGTCTGATGAACATGAGTCAGGAATTCGGAGGCTATTATGCTTTCCCGTTTGAAAACCTGACGTTCACGGCCGGGATCACCGGAAACGTGGCGGGTTATAGCATGTTCACTTGGCCGGTGAGTCAATGGGGGACGGACTTTCAGTGGAATGCCACCAAGGATTTATCCTTCAGAATCGGCCTTTTTGCTTTCAACAACTATTGGATCTCCAACAACTACTACCTTCGAATCGATAATCCGGGCGGCACCAGCGGAGCAATTATTCCGTTCGAAATCGATTGGAAACCGAAGCTGAATATTTTCGGGCAGAAGCTACCGGGAGAGTGGGTGCTGGGAGCCTTCGGCAACACGAACCATGAAGAAGTCGGCGGAGCCGCGCAAAGCGTCATAGCGAGTGCGCCTGGTGGTTCAGCTTTCCTGGCATCAAAGTTCACGGGAGATTGGGGTGTTTATGCTAGTGTTTTCCAACAACTTACGGCGCCGGATCCAAGTCGTCCCAAGACTGGTTTAAGTGCGTTCGCAGGTACCATCTATTTAGATCCTCGGACTTCATTTCAGAACTTCCAAATCTTTACTGGACTCTATTACTGGGGGCCTTGGTCGAAGCGACCATACGATTCAGCCGGCATAGCAACGGGTTATAACCGTCTTGCCGGGAGTGTGACGAATGCCGAGAGACAGTACATTGCCGCCCATCCCGGTTCTGGCTTCGGAGTGCAAACCAACGAGTTTGTAGAGGAAATTTTCTACTCTTTCGACATCTACCACGGCGCTAACGTCCAGCCGGATCTTCAGTACATTATCAATCCCGGCGGCTACCGCCGCGCTACGAACGAGGTCGTGTTTGGGATGCAGCTTAGCGTGCCGCTGTAAGGAAATACTCACGCAAAGCAGACTTCGCCCCGTCTCCCCCTTTCGCTACGTCGGCCAGGGACGCAAAGGCGCAAAGGTTCGGAGGAGCAGAAAGGGGCACCTTGAATGAGCGCGAGACCCAAGCAACGGAGCACGCGTTGAGGGCGTCCTCAGCGGCAAAGCAGCGACTCATGACGGTCCTAGTCCCGCATGCGCCTGACCGCTGCCACGCTTGCGCGGGATTGAAGAACGCTCTGGAGGAGCCAAATCGTCATAGCTTGAGCCATAAAAAACGGGACCAGCTCCGTAGGAGCGACATATTTTATAGCGATCGAATCCAAAATCAGCGCTAGCTCCGTGGGAGCGACATAGGGCAACGAACATCCCGGATGGTATTCGCTTAACGTGCCGCGCGATAACCCGTTTTTCGAACGGTGCCCCGATTAGATGTCACTCCTAACGGAGCTGATCGCATTTTTTGGGAACGATTGCTATAAATATGTCGCTCCTGCGGAGCTGCGCTCGAGCTGGGCGACGGAAGCCGCCAACATCATTGGTGAATCGCGTCTTTCAACAGCCGGTCAAACTACCTTGAGTCGTGGCTTCGCTGTTTTTTGTACCAACTATTCCGCAGATCACTCCTCCGAACCTTTGCGCCTTTGCGTCCCTGGCCGACGTAGCTAAAGGGGGAGACGGGGCGAAGCCTGCTTTGCCTGAGATTTTTCTGCTGGCAACCTATAGCAAGAATCGGGTCGTTTTCTTTGCGCCGGGATCGAGGTTCACGCATGACTAAAACCGAAGCGCCTCATTTCACGGTCCGCGGCCTTTCTCCGGAACCATTTCAAGCGCTATTCGACTTGTCGGATGACGAATTGGAGAAGCGGCGGGCTAAGCGGTATATCGCCGACAGCAAGCCCGGATTTCCTTGCCGGGTGTCGTTGCAGGATGCCGAAGCAGGGGATGAAGTGATCCTAACCAACTTCGTTCATCTGCCGTCCGAATCTCCCTACCGTAGCACGCACGCGGTCTTTGTTCGCAAGGCGGCAACGACTGCCGCGGCCTACACCGATTCGCTCCCGGACATGTTGCGTAGCCGGTTGTTATCAGTTCGAGCCTTTGATGCGAAAGATATGTTAGTGGGCGCTGATGTCATCGAGGGAGACCGCACGGAGGAGGCGATTGCCCGATTTTTCGAAGATCCAGCCGTTGAATTCTTGCACATGCATTTCGCTAAACCGGGATGTTACGCCTGTAGGATTGACCGAGGGTAGGCGCAGACCTGGCTCAAAAACCACGAATGGACGCGAATTGACACGAATAATTTATCTCTTATTCGCGTTCATTCGTGTCCATTCGCGGTTGTTCGTTTCTTTCTGGTTAAGCCTAGAATCCCGATCGACACATCGGCGTCGAAAATTGATCGGCGATTGTCCGGTGACTCCTTTAAACACTCGGGAGAAGTGCTGAATCGTGGCAAAACCGCATTCTGAAGCGATATCGCCAATTTGGAGATCAGAATGGCT
>DASUWQ010000026.1:0-8497 GCA_036378375.1 Chthoniobacterales bacterium | reverse complement strand
CCGACTTGCTCTACCTCGCCTGCCTCGCGACTCTCGTCTTGGGTGGTTCCGGACCGCTGGCCTTCGATTCTCTGTTAGGAATGATGAGAAAGGCCAGTCACTAACTCACCGAAGAGGCTCCAAGGGGGGAGCCGGTACTGCTGGCTGTTCCCCCACTGTGGCTTTAGCAAACTAAGCTGCTGAGGCAGCGTCTGAAAGCGACAGCTCTGAAGCCAGTTCATTTTCGACTTTCGCGACGATTGCGGGATCGTCTAATACACTAAGTGGTTTAAGAAGATTCCTAACGTCTACGAGCAGTTCGAGAACGCCTACATCCCGAGCGGCTAACCGACCTAACCCTTTCTGGAAATTAAGCTGCTCTTCTAAATTTTCCGGGCGTACACCGGTAGTGTCTGGATAGAGAAAATCAGGAACCGCCGACATCGCCCAAGGTTCGGCAATCAGGTGTTCGGCTTCGGTTAGAAAATCTTGCGCTAATGTCGATAGCCGGTCTCCGTTGGCGTTTCCAAGTAAGTCAAAAAGCAGACTGGCTTGTCGGGTGGCCACTGACATACCTTGGCCATAAACAGGGTTGAAACGGCAAATGGCATCCCCGATTGGCAGCAGTCCACGAGGGAAATCAGAGACCTGAGAGAAATGTCGCCATCTGCTTTGCTTAAACGAATTCGAAGCTATTTCCGTTAAAAATTTCGCATTCTTGATCGCATTATAGATGGTGGGGGTCCGGATCTTAAGAGCATAGGTCCGAAACTCACTTTGCTTAATAGGGGGGATAAGGTCACCCCGGCCGATGAGGACTAGCTGGTAAGTTCCATTTTCTGCCGGGATGAGAAGGCCGCCTCGACTGTCTTCAGGCGCGTCGGGAAGTGTGTAAGCGACCTTGTAATTATCCCTGATATCGACGTGATCGAGTAGAGCGCTGGCATAATGCATATTCACACCGATGGTCGTCTCCTCTGGCAACCTCCGGTGGGAAGCTTTCAGAAAGTCCGGCGTCAAGGATCCGTTTCCGGAAGCATCGATTATGAGATCAGAACGAAGTGTCTCCAGCCTGCCTTCCGATGTACGGTAACAAATATCCGTGGCTGCGCCGGTAGCCGCATCACCGATGATATTAATGACTCTACATCCGCCTCGCACCACGACATTCGTCAGGCGGGCAACCTGTCTGCGGAGGGTCAGTTCAAGGAATGGTCGGGTCAGACCATAGGTCGGTCCGTCGATTTTAATTCTCGGCCAAGGGTCTTGTCTCGCGATCTCATACAGAACATCAAACCCCCGATCCAGCGGTACCGCTCCAGCCTGTCTCAGCTTGTCGCCAAACCCCGGAAAGAGCTGCTCCAACGCTTTTAGCCCGCCGGCCAATAGGCCATGAGGATGTTTGCCTTGAGGAACGCCAGGCCGCGGTGTGACACCGTCCGGCAATTCGTCGCGATCTAGAATCACGACTTCGCGGAACCGATCGGACACCGCGCGAGCGGCCGATAATCCCGCAATTCCCCCCCCGACTACAATGGCGCGCTCGCCAAGGTAATCACTTTTAGAAGCTGTTTCTCGTCTCATGTAAGTTCGATCTCCTAGCCGATTTGTTGGCCTGGTCTTCGTCCACCGAATGGTAGGCTGTCGTAACAAACGTCATCCGTAGACTGTGCCCGTGGAGTTTGTTCTGATCGCCGGATTTGCTGTCCTAAACAGCAACGAATAGATAGAACTGTTGATCGAACTGCCGGATTGGTTGTCTGAACCGCCTCGCCCTCAAATCACAATACGTAAAGGGCACAAAGGCCACAAAGACAGAAGGAATGACTTCAGGCGGGCGCCTAACGCCCTGCCGCAGCTGGCCCCATTTCCGAAAGCCGCATCTAACCAACTCTTAGTTGCCTCAATCGGTCGACTGCTTCCTGCACCAATTTGAGCGTGAGCTCCCCAGCCGGCATTTCTATAGCGAGTGACGAAGCTTGACCTGACCAGAAAGGTGTGAAATCGCGATTGCCCCGCTGCTCGGCCTTTGCCCGCAATAGCGCCAGCGGTCCCATCGGCAAGGGAAAATCGGGTAAGCCATCGGTTATTGGGCCAATCTCGCGGGCGAGCCGGTTCGATAAGGCGCGTGCGGGCCTGCCCGTGAAAACGTTCGTAACAAACGTCGCGTCCGAAGGCGCGTGCCGCAAAGCATCCCGATGCGGTGCTGATGTCGCTGCTTCCGGACAAAGGAGATAGGCAGTTCCGAGCTGGGTCCCGGCTGCTCCAAGGGCAAACGCTGCGGCGATACCGCGACCGTCCGCGATGCCAACGACGAATTAACAAATGGGTTCAAAACTTAGCAATGCGACGATTTTCGTTCGAATTGCCGTAGTCGCCGTCCGGACGGCAATCGGCACGGTTAGCGTTAGGCACGAGCGGGGCAAAGTGGGGAGAACGAAGCGCTAGGAGCGCGTACGGATTGATGGTTTTGCGCCATAGCGCAGACCGTCAACCAGGAGAGCTAACATGCGTCGGGCGCGCGCGGGATCGCCGTCGTGGGCTGGCGCACAAAGGCTCGGGACGGCATGCAACAGGTCGTCTGGCTTCACACCGGAGCGCACCTGACCTGCTTTAACCGCAGCATCAAGCAAGGTCTGGAGCGCCGGCCGGAGTCGCTTTTGGAAGTAGGCGGGTAACGTGTCATATGCCGGGTCGCCCGAGTGCAAGGCCGCCGCCAGGCCACGCTTGGCGGAAATGAAGTCGACGTAACGCTGCATCCATCGAGTCAATGCCTCGCCTGGTTCGTGCTCGGTCGCCAGAAACGCCGCGGCATCTGCGCAGGCGTCAACTTCGCGGCGAAAGACGGCCACGATGAGGTCAGAGCGCTGCGGAAAGTGACGGTAGACGGTGCCAACGCCGACGCCGGCCCTTTCTGCGATCTGCCGCACCGGAGCATCTACGCCTGAGGTCGCGAACACCGCCATGGCCGACTGCAACAATACGTCCAGGTTGCGCTGAGCGTCCGCGCGCAAGCGCCGAACCGTGGAGCCGGGCGGCTGGGTGTCGCGACCTTTTTTTTGCGTTTTCCTGTTCACTATATCGACAGTTGACAAACGGAACATCGTTCCGTATAAAATGGAAGGCTGTTCCGTTTATCTTCTTTAACACAGAGGGACGGTGTTGGCCACCTAACGTTTTAAAAAGAGGAAATTACTATGCAGAACAAACCTGTCGCTTTGATCACCGGGGCAAATCAAGGGATCGGCCTCCAGATCGCAAAGGAGTTGGCCGCGAAGAACTTCACCGTCCTGGTCGGTTCGCGCGACTATGCGCGGGGAGAGGAGGCAGCCAAAACGGTCGACGGCGATGCTCACGCGCTCCAGCTCGACGTGACGGATCACGCTTCCATCGCCGCCGCGGCGCAGCGCGTCCGTAACGAGTTCGGCCGTCTCGACGTGCTCATCAACAATGCGGCCATCTCGAATACAGGATTGCGACCGGGCATACCCATCGAGGAATACGCGAAATCGACCCGTCCGAGCACCGTCTCACTCGATGAAATGCGTGCCGTATTCGAGACCAACGTATTCGGCGTCGTCGCCGTTACCCAAGCGATGTTGCCGCTCCTGCGCGAGTCGTCGGCAGCCCGCATCGTCAACGTGTCGAGCGGCGTCGGCTCTCTGACGCGAAACTCGGACCCGGCTTTCCCCTATCGTCCGATTTTCGGGCCCGTTTATCCGGCGTCTAAGACGGCTCTTAACGCGGTGACGCTTGCCATGGCGATCGAGCTGGAGTCGACCGGAATCAAAGTTAATGCTGCCTGCCCGGGTTTCACTAAAACGAACCTCAACAACTATACGGGCACCCAGACGGTCGAGGAGGGTGCTCGCGAGCCGGTGCGTCTTGCGCTGCTCGGTTCGGACGGTCCGAATGGCACGTTCTCGAACGCGGACGGTCCGCTCCCCTGGTGATGGGAGTCTAAGGAACAGCCGGAATCCGGTAGGACGAGCTCCTGCTCGTCCGCTTTCTTCCGTACACTACGCGATACCACGGTCCTCTGGACGAGCAGGAGCTCGTCCCTACCGATCTCCGTTTCGCAACGGTTTGAACGGTTAGCTTCTCGCGGTTATCTTTTCGGGCGTATTATGAAGAAACGCTCTGTGGGGAGTGGTGACGCCAGAACGCCCGTACCCAATAATCGCCCTCCGCCGAGGTTCATCGCGGATCACCCGGGTCTCGATTTCCTTAACTCAATCGGGACACCCGCGGATAGCGTGGTTGAGTGGATCGGAAATGGAGAAGACCTTTTAACCTGGCTGTCGGAAGCCAGGCTCATCGATCCGGCCGAAGTGGCGTTTATCCGAGCAAATTCTTTTCCGGGTGAGCTGGACGAGGTGGCAGCCCAGGCGCGCGCCCTGCGTGAGTGGTTCCGCGACTTCGTCCGTTCCCACATGGGTCGTCCCCTGTCCGCGAAGGCGCTCAATCTTCTAGAACCCTTAAACCGCGTACTCGAGCGCGATGAAGGTTACGGGGCGATTGTGCCAAGGCCTGGCCACCACAGAAAACCGACGTCTGCGTCAGGGTTCGAATTGCGGCGTTTGCGGCGCTGGAGTACACCGAATGCTGTACTTCTGCCCGTCGCGGAAGCCCTGGCCCACCTGGTCTGTTCGTCAGACTTTACTCTGGTAAAAGCCTGCCAGGGCAAAATCTGTACCCTTTTGTTTCTCGACACGACGCATGGAAAGGCCAGGCGCTGGTGTAGTATGACGCTTTGCGGCAACCGAGCAAAACAAGCTGCTCATCGCCAACGCTCCGCAAAGAAACGCGACGAAGTAGCCAAGCAAAAAAATTCACCACAGAGACACAGAGGGCACAGAGGAAAGATCTGAACCGCGGATGGACGCAGATTTACGCGGATAAATTTGCTTCGACTCGGCTCATTCAATTAATTGCAGGCCTTAAATTCCTGGATTGTGGTCATTTCATTCGACGCAAGATCAACGCGAGGGCTTTCGATCCGACGCCGAAAAACCAGCGAATTTCCCCCGAGCTGAACAGACGAATCGACTTTATCTGCGTAAATCTGCGTGCATCTGCGGTTCCGTTTTTCTCCGTGTTCTCTGTGTCTCTGTGGTGAATCCGGTCTTCCATCGCTCCTGAAATCAGATTCGGCCAACCATCTTGCCATTGGCTTGATTTGAGTCCATGGGGCACTTGTATGAACTGCCGGAATCGTTGCCGCAATGAACGATTAACATCAACGAGTAACTGCTCAATTAATTATTAGACAGTTATGTATAGATGTCAGATCGAACGGCCGGCCTGGCGTCTGATGGCGGCGACGCCTCAGGATCGATTTAGGCAGGACGGAAATTCGTAAGTTCGAAAATTCGAACATAAGCTATCTTCAATCGGTTTTTGTTAACCCGGTCGGTCCTGCAGGATTAAGAGCTACGGAGGAAACGCTGGCACGGAACTTGTTTTGGAGTTCGTTCGTTGAACGGGATTTAAGTAACTATACAGATATGTATTGAAAGGTTATTAAGCGACATGGAGCGCTTAAGCGCACAGACAAAATCATCCGCTCAGCAAAGACACTGTGAAAACATCAAACATCCCCAACATTAAACTCGACATTGTCGAGGCCGACGGAATCAAGATCTTCTACCGCGAAGCCGGTCCGGCTGACGCTCCCGTGATTCTGTTGCTGCATGGATACCCCACCTCGTCGCACATGTTCCGGCATCTGATGCCACGGCTGGCATCATCTTTCCGGGTGATCGCGCCGGATCTGCCGGGTTTCGGATTTACCGAAGTGCCATCCGAGCGGCAATACCGCTACACTTTCGACAATCTGGGTGTGACGATTAACGCTTTCGTGGAGGCATTGAGTCTGAAGCGATACGCTATCTATGTGTTCGATTACGGCGCGCCCACCGGCTTCCGACTGGCGGTAGCTCACCCGGAACGGGTTACGGCGATCATCTCCCAGAACGGAAATGGCTATGTGGACGGCTTGGGCGACGCCTGGGACCCGATCAAGAAATATTGGAAAGAGCCGACCCCAGCTAATCGTGAGGCGCTGCGCGGGTTTATCGGTCTGGAAGGAACGAAGTGGCAGTACGTGCATGGCGTGACAAACCCGGTGCAGGTCGAGCCCGAGGCCTACTGGTTAGATACCGTCCTGCTACAGCGCCCAGGTAACGCCGAGATCCAACTCGACCTGTTCCTCGATTACGCGAGCAACGTGAAGTTGTACCCGACATTCCAGGAGTACTTCCGAAAATCTCAGCCACCGCTGCTCGCCGCTTGGGGGAAGAATGATCCGTTCTTCATTCCTCCTGGCGCCGAGGCGTTCTGCAAGGATATCCCGTCGGCGAAGGTCGTATTTTATGACACAGGACATTTCGCCTTGGAAACCCACGTGGAGGAGATCTCCGAAGAGATTCACTCGTTCTTAAACGAGCTGGCTAAGGCCGGAAAGCTTTAGCCCCAAGGGATAGTTCGCGCAGTTTCTCTCGCACTATGGAGCTGCGCGAACGGGACCGAACCGGACGAGCGAGAGCTCAGCCCTACCGATTTCTCTGGTCGAGGAATAGCTTGCGGTGGCGTTCTACCGTTGCGGGCTTTGACCATTGAAAATCCTTCGAACAGACCGCTGGAGCCGCAACATTGCGAACCGGAAGCCGTACGCCTGGCCTCAGATTGCAGCGCGGACAGGTCACTCGTAACCTCTTCGGTTGATAAGCTAAGGTTATCACGCCGGTCGTAAATTCGAGAGTTCGAGATTTCGTGCCGGCCAATTTATGCCCGCTCTCACCAAATAAAAAAACTAAACCGAGGGGGGTGAGGAGTTAGATAAGCAGGCTGGCATGGAACCTGTTGTGTCGATGTGAATATGATAACCCTGCTAATAACATAGACCAGGTTACTAGGATGTGGTCGAACAGTGTTATCACGCACAAGCCGAACGAGTCACGGCTCTACCTATTGAGAATAAGAAACCCGCTACTTTGTTGGCTCCGGGATCGCGGAGTTTCCGAGGGTCATGGGGCATTCCTTTGAAAAATCATCTCGCTATCGAATGCGTTGTTTCCGAATGGTATGCACCGGTTTATCGGTTTGCCTTGGTTCTGGCACAAAGTGAAACTGAGGCAGCGGATCTGACCCAAGAAACGTTCTTGATCCTTTGCCGGCGATACGAGCAGGTGCGGGAGCCCGACAAAATCAGGTCTTGGTTATTTACTACCCTCCGCAGACTGTTTTTCCGGACGCTGCGGAGACGACAGCTACATCCTGAGGTGGAGATCAGCCCACAAAATCAAGAGGCCACGGTCGAGCCGGCGGGGCCACGAGCTGTCGATGCCGGCGCGATTTTAAGTGCGGCGTCCGAGTTGGCGGAGGATCACCGTATCGTCTTAGAATTGTTCTATTTGGCGGATCTCTCGTACAAGGAGATATCAAGTACGCTGCAAATACCGATGGGTACAGTGATGTCGCGACTGGCCCGCGCCAAGGAGAGGCTGAGGGGCGCTTTGACGGAAATGAGTTCTTCCGAAAGACACAGGGATTCTTTTGGGGTTTAAAAGCAGCTTATGAGCGGAGACGGAAATTCGTAAGTACGAAGCGTCGTCCTTAAGTCATCTCTTTAACTAAGCAGAAAGACGAAAACAAACATGAGCTTACTTGCTAAGAACGCGGCCGTGATTCTGGTTCACGGGGCCTGGGCTGATGGCAGCAGCTGGAGTCAGGTAGTTCTGCCTTTGGTGAAGGAGGGACTGGAGGTAATCTGTGCGCCGATTCCGCTTACCTCCCTATCGGAAGATATCGCGACCCTGAATCGCGTGATCGCCAGAACCGAGGGTCCAGTATTGCTGGCGGCACACGCTTATGCCGGAGCGGTCATCGCGGGCGCCACCAATGAGCGGGTTAAATCGCTAGTGTATGTCGCGGCTCTTGCTCCGGACGAGGGCGAGACCGTCGCTGACGTATTCTATAAGGAACCACCTCATCCACAAGCTCCCCAGCTGCAGCCTGACGGGGACGGGCTGATTTGGATGACTCACGAAGGTTTTCAAAACGCTTTTGCCCAAAACTCTTCGAAGGAAATCAAGGCGCTCAGTGAGGCGGTGCAGCGGCCGCTTTCTGTCCTTTGCATTCAAGAACAGGCGCCAAAGCCGGCTTGGAAATCGATGCCTTCCTGGTTCCTGATCGCGACGGAAGACCGGATGATCAACCCGAAGACCCAAGAGTTCATGGCGCAGCGGATGGGAGCAAAGGTACGGGTTCGAGCAATCGATCATACCCCTCTGCTGACAGCGCCCGACGAAGTGGTCGATATCATCCGTGAGGCGGCTCGTGCGACGCTCAGGTCTTAGTCGTCTCGCAATTGGTAGTTAACGAAATGAAGGACAGAAACATGAAAGAGTCAGTTGCTATTGTGACGGGTGCGAGTCAGGGAATTGGACGTGCCACCGCCATCCGGTTGGCAAAGGATTTCTCCGGGGTAGTCCTGGCCGCGCGAGGCCGGAAAGCG
>DASUWQ010000025.1:0-10422 GCA_036378375.1 Chthoniobacterales bacterium | reverse complement strand
CTCAATAAATCACTTGCCATCCCTATAAAACTCTATTAATCCAGTATGGTTTACGCGCCACCATGACCTCTCTGCTGGAGCAGCGATCTTTTGCAATCGAAAGTGCTATAGAGCTCTGTAGCTCTAACCAACGGCACGCTCATTCCATGACCTCTCACGTGACACTCGATCCTAAGCTCCGCCGGGTCTCTCCGGAAACTCTGCTTCGCGCGGTTACCCGCTCGTCTCGCACCGGCCTCCCCAAACATATCCAACTCGGTAACGCCATCATCGATCTCGTCAACGGCGGCACCTTGACCGCCGGCGATCAAATTCCGCCGGAACAACAGCTCAGCCAGGTGCTTGGGATGAGCCTGGGCACGGTCCAGAAAGCCTTGAATCGCTTGGCCATCGAAGGCTGGGTCTTGCGCGAACATGGCAGAGGCACATTCGTGGCCGATCCCAATCGCCCCACCCAGGATGTCACTTTCTTTCGTTACCTGGATCATTTTCGATTCCTCGATCCGCAAAGCGGTGAACCGTTACCGGTTCA
Organism: Chthoniobacterales bacterium; assembly: GCA_036378375.1. Lineage (GTDB taxonomy): Bacteria > Verrucomicrobiota > Verrucomicrobiia > Chthoniobacterales > JAFAMB01 > JAFAVN01. The sequence continues at coordinate 9,890 of DASUWQ010000025.1, read as the reverse complement.
CTCGACATTAATCAGCCGAGACCTAGCGCCCAGCAGAAACCCGGTCCACAAATCGCTGGGCGTCGATCCCAAGGGCTTTGTGAGAATTGTCCGGCGCATCGACGCCGGCGAGGCGTTCAGCTGCCGCAGCTTGATGTACTTAGCGGCGACTCGTTTTCAACGGCTGCTTACCTTCCCTCCGCACGCATTCGAAAACGTTAATCTGAAACAGATTTTTGAGAGTCAGTTCAACGCTCCCACTACCGGACTTCTCCAAACGGTGCGGGTCGAATCTGCGAAATCGAAAGACGCCAAATTTCTCAAAATCAAACCAGACTCCTGTGTTCTGGTATTAGAAATCCTGGCCAGGACGCACGGTGAGCAACCACTCTCTCTGCAACGGGTCATGATCCCCCCCTCTGGTTACTCCTTAGATGTATCCCAACCGTCTGTCGTCAAGACAGGAGGTTGAAGCGCGAAAGACTCCCAATTGAACAAGCACTTATTCGTGGATTAGATATGGCAGACGATATCAGGTTAGAGGCAGACATCTTAGTCATTGGAGGTGGCACCGCCGGAAGTGTTGCGGCTATCAAGGCAAAGGAAGCAATGCCGGACGGAACCGTCCTTCTGTTAGAAAAAGCCAATGTAAAGCGGAGCGGCGCCATCGCTCTGGGCATGGACGGGGTTAATAACGCCATCATTCCGGGTCATGCGACGCCGGAACAATACGTCCGGGAAATCACCATGGCCAATGACGGGATCGTGAATCAGAAAGCGATTCTAGCTTATGCCCAGCAGAGCTTCAGCATGATCCAGGAGTTAGAGTCCTGGGGAGTTAAATTCCAAAAAACGGCTACCGGCGAGTACGACATAAAAAAGGTACATCACCAAGGTAGTTATGTCCTACCGATGCCTGAGGGCTACGACATCAAAAAACTTTTAACCCGGATGATCCGGCGGGTCGGCGTTAAGACAGAGAACCGGGTTATGGCCACTAAGGTTCTGGTTGACGAGGGACGGGCAGTAGGCGTGACCGGTCTGAATATTAGAACCGGCGAATTCGTGGTGGTGAAGGCCAAAGCCGTGATCCTCTGCTGTGGCGCCGCCGGCAGACTCGGGCTGCCGGCATCCGGTTACCTGATGGGTACCTACGAGAATCCGTCTAACGCGGGAGACGGCTATGCCATGGCTTATCATGCCGGCGCAGAACTAACCAACATCGAGTGTTTCCAGATCAATCCTCTACTCAAGGATTATAACGGTCCTGCCTGCGCTTACGTAAGCGGGCCATTCGGCGGCTACACGGTTAACGCTAAGGGAAACCGGTTCATGCTCTCGGATTATTGGAGCGGCCAAATGATGATGGAGTTTTACAGGGAACTGACTGGGCCTAACGGACCTGTTTACCTGAAAATGAACCATCTAGCTCCGGAAACCGTGGCGGAAATCGGACGGATTCTACACACCACGGAGAGACCCAGCCGAGGTCGATTTCACGCCGGGCGCGGGACAGATTACGGAGAAGAACTGGTGGAGATGGCGGTCTCCGAGATCGGTTTGTGCAGTGGCCACAGCGCATCGGGAGTCTGGGTAAACGAGCAGGGAGAAACGACCGTACCCGGGCTGTATGCGGCCGGCGATATGGCCTCGGTTCCTCATAATTACATGTTAGGTGCGTTCACTTATGGCAGTATCTGTGCGCGGAGCGCGCTAGATTATGTCGGACAAGACAATGCTGGGCAAATCGATGATGGAGCGGTTGAGTCCGAACGGCAGCGTGTGCTGGCGCCATTGAATCGGCCAAACGGAATTCAGCCCCACCTCTTAGAATACAAATTAAGGCGACATGTTAACGATTACCTACAGCCACCAAAGTCAGCCTATCGGCTTCAACGTGGGCTAGACTATTTTCTTAGAGCATCCGAAGAGGTGTCTCAGCTAGGAGCAACCGATCCACACGATCTGATGCGCGCCTTGGAATGCGGTTTCATCCGCGACTGCGCCGAGATGGCCGCACGCGCTTCTCTGTTCCGCGAGGAAAGCCGCTGGGGCCTCTACCACTACCGGCAGGACTTCCCCGAGATGGATGACGAAAACTGGTTTGTTCACGTCAATCTGAAGTCAGGCCAGAACGGGGCCATGGACCTATTTAAACGACCGGTTGAACCGTACGTAGTTCCTCTGGACGAAACTGAGCTAAGAAACTATCGCCGGATCCGGATTCCGGCTGAACCTGTCATCGCTTGAGACGGTCATATGATTGAAGAAAAGAGAACCAAGAAAGTCGTTGCCGGCCAGTTAAAATTTGAGTCCGAAGTTGCCGCGGCTAGCGCCGCCAAGGTAGCTCCGAACCGGCAAGTCTCTCGAACGTTCGACGTGCCCGTGGTCGTCGATGAAGAGCGTTGTATCAGCGGTTGCCATGTCTGTGTGGAATCATGCCCGGTCGACTGCCTGGCCATCGAAACGGAACGCCGGAAGGCTTACATGAAGTTCGACGACTGCTGGTACTGTTTGGCGTGCGAGGTGGACTGCCCGACCAACGCCATCACAGTCAAAATGCCGTTCTTAATCCGGTAAATCATGGACACATCAGGGAGTTCTATATTGGAGCGTCTCGCCAGCAGCGACGTTGATGTGCGCAGATTAGCGCTTACCGAACAAGAGGAGCTTCTCGAAGTCGCCTCCTATCGAGATCTCTTGCCACTGCTTGATGATGCGGATGCGACCATTCGTAAACTCACCATCCAACTTCTAGAAGAACTCGGCGACAGCCGCGCTTTACCCAACTTATTGAAGGCCGCGGCTGATCCTGATCCCGACGTTTCTTCGGTAGCCACGGCAGCCGTAAGAGAATTCAGAACAACAGAGTCAACGGCAGCGCTGCTTGATGGCGTCTCCAACTCGGAACCTAAAATTCGAGCGGCAGCGATCCTGGCGCTGCGCGGCGTTAAAGACCCGCGAGCCCAGGTTGTTTTGGCGGGAGCGGCCGGCGACCCAATCACCGAGGTTCGCCGGGAAGCAGTGCTGGCACTAGGCTATCTCAAGGCAAGCGATACCATTCCGGTCTTCCAAGCCGCACTCAAAGATCCAGATGATGAAGTTAGACGTTTGGCCGTCGACGCCTTGTCGCAGCTCGAACTAACCGATGTTTCGGATTTCGTGCGGATGGCTGTGGATCCTGCGTGGCGAGTCAGACGGCAAGCCCTGAACGGCTTATCCAAACAGCGGAGTGAAGCCGGTGAACTGATTCTGCTTAAGAGTCTTGAGGACGATCGCTGGGAGGTAACAAGGGAAGCGATCCTTGCCTTAGGAAACCTCCGTACGCCGATCGCTGAACAGCTCATCCCGTTCTTTGCTCACGAGCTAGCCGATATGCGGATTGCGGCAGCGACAGCGGCGGGCGAAATCGGAGAACCGGTTTTCGTCCCTCATTTAAAAGCCTTGTTAGGAGATCCAGACACCGGGGTCCAGAAAACCGCGACCCGAGCGTTGGGACAAATCGAGGCTAGAACGAACCCAAAGGCGTGAACATGAAGCAACTCATTTTGCTGATCGGCTGGATATGCCTCGCGACGACGACCGGCTGGAGCGAACAGGTTATCCGGATCGGGATCGGAACGCAGGATACTACTATAAATTGCGCGGCTGGCGGCGCCGTCGTCCGGGAATTACATCTCCTGGAGAAGTACTTGCCGCACGACGGTAAATACCAGGGTGTGAAGTACGATATCGTCTGGCACAACTTCACTAGTGGAGCGCCGGCTAATAGTGAAATGCTAGCTAATAAGCTGGATATCACCAATATGGCGGATTTTCCCGCGATCTTAGGAGCATCCGCCTTCCAAGCTGCTAATAATGGAGTTAAGGCGTACTATGTTGCTACCCTGTCCGGCAGTACCCGCGGCGCAGGCAACGCTGTGGTCGTTCCCTTGCAATCGAAGATTCAATCCTTTAGCGAATTAAAGGGAAAAAGAATTTCAGTGCCGTTCGGATCGACCGCTCACGCCATGCTTTTGAGAGCGATTCAAGATCAAGGCTGGGATCCTGAAAACGATGTTTCGATAATCACTCAAGCACCGGAAGTAGCGGGTTCGGCTTTAAAATCGAATCAGATAGATGCCCACGCTGATTTTGTCCCTTTCGGTGAGCTCTTTCCATTCCGAGGAATCGCCCGCAAGATTTACGATGGCAGCTCTTCCGGGCTTCCAACTACGCATGGCGTTCAAGTCAGGTCCGACTTTGCCGACAAATATCCGGAACTGGTGGTGGCCTATCTGAAAGCCACTATCGAAGCCAGTCAACTAATCCGGGAGCATCCCGAAGAACTGTGCACAGAACTCGCACAATGGACCGGGGTTGAAGCCGAGGTTTACTATGCTTTTCACGGCCCCCAAGGGATCCAGACCCGTGATTATAGCCTGAAACCGGAATACTTAGAGGCGATCCGGCACGCCGAACAGACACTGCGCGTGTTGAAAAAGACGGATCGACCACTCGATGTCGATTCTTTCGTCAACGATAAATTCATCCGGGAAGCGTGTCAGGAGCTGAGTCTCAATTACGACGCTCAACTGAAGGATTACTCTGCCGTTCCTTTCAATCAGGACGCGCTCGATACGCATGCGCCGGTGAGCGACCCAAAATTAGCGGGACAAGTATGGGTTCAAGACGAGCCAACGGTTCGTCTCTACAGCTCAGTTCAGGCTGCGCTTTCCGCTGCCGGAAAATTACAGAACAGTGGAAAAAAGATTCGAGTGATTTTCGCGCAGGATCGGCTGAGCGGTATCAAGCTTTTCGCCCAGCGAGCTTGGTTTGTCGACAAGGACGGCGGTTTCAGCGCCTTTCTGCTGAAGACCGATGCTGACAAATGGGCCAAAGATCAAGGCGGATCGGTTATCGATTACACCGACGCTCAGAAGGCGGCAGCCAATGGGTTAGCCGGAAACTGAAAAGGGGAAATAGGTATGGCAAACGCGCTGGTTAGCCGCAGTTCGACCCTTCCAACGCTCGAAAACCAAGTGCGGTCAGCCCGTTTGCGAAATAAACGGTTTGTTGTGCCCGCGGTGATCCGATGCTTCTCACTGCTAACTTGTATTGCTCTTTGGTATCTCGCTTCCACTAATAAGTGGAACCTGATCGTGAATTTCGAGAATGTTCCTTCTCCTACAGCCGTCTGCCAGGCAGCGGTCCAGCTGATTAACTCACCGAAGTTCCAGAGTCATCTGTTAAGCAGTATCGCTAGAGTTTTCTCGGGGTTCGGTTGCGCCGCAGTGTTAGCGATTGCTATCGGACTAGGGGTCGGCCGTTCTAAATTATTGAGTGACCTACTAATGCCGCCACTGGAGCTGCTTCGTCCAATTCCTGCCGTAGCCTGGATTCCTTTGGCTGTGTTGATGTTTCCTAATCCGGAAGAAAGTATGGTCTATATCACCTTTGTCGGCGCTTTCTATCCGATTTTGCTGAATACGATCCACGGGGTGAGCTCGGTAGATTCAAATTTGATTTTCGCCTCTTTGACCCTGGGAGCTAACCGGGTACGCGTCTTTTCCGACGTAATCGTTCCGGCGGCGCTTCCGGCGATTGTTACCGGTCTGAGCATCGGCATGGGTAACTCGTGGTTTTCGCTCGTGACGGCGGAGATGGTGGCTGGCCAATTCGGCATCGGATACTACACCTGGGAATCTTATACGCTGCAGAAATATCCAAACATCGTCCTGGGTATGATTGCCATCGGTCTTCTGGGTATGCTGAGCAGTTTACTGATTCAGCGGATCGCGTGGGCTTTCATGCCTTGGGCAAAACTGGGAGCTAACAGATGAAAGGGCTAGCCCATTCGACAGGCTCAGGACAGGCGGGCGATATCTCGGTTCGGAATGCAGGTATTTCCTTTCTCACCTCCGACCGAGTGGTGGAAGCAGTTCGAGACATTTCCGTGGAGTTCAGTCCCGGATCTTTTACTACCTTGCTGGGACCGTCCGGCTGCGGGAAATCGAGTTTGCTAGGTGCAATTGCGGGATTTGTCTCTTTGACCCAAGGGCAGATTCTGGTCGATCAGCGGCCAGTAAACCGCCCTGATGGCAGCCGTGGAGTTGTGTTTCAACATCACAATCTTTTTCCATGGAAGACCGTACGGGGAAATGTGGAGTTTGGGCTTAAGATGCGAGGTATCCGCAAGGCAGAGCGCCAGCGTCTAGTTGACGAGATCTTAGACCGCGTCAAGCTGAGCGCGTTCCAACAGAGTTATCCGGGGCATCTTTCCGGGGGTATGCAACAGCGGGTAAATCTTGCGCGGGTTTTGGTTAATCGGCCTACCGTCATGATGCTGGATGAACCATTTGCAGCGCTCGATGCGCAAACCCGCCTGCAGATGCAAGAAATGCTGTTGGAGCTTTGGAACGGGCTAAAGATGACCATTGTATTTGTCACCCACGATGTAGATGAAGCGATTCTGCTCAGCGATCGCGTATTGGTGATGAGCCGGCGTCCCGGCCGCATCCGAGCTGATTTCGAGGTACCTTTGGCACGCCCACGGACCGCTGAACAGCTAACATCGGCAGAATTTAACCGACTAAAGAAATATTGTTTGGAGCTGCTTCGCGAAGAGTCGATCGCAGGCGAGAGTGCATCGGAGGAAGGAGTGACCTCGCTTCCGAATCTCGAGCTTACGCCTAGTGCGGCAGACGGATAGTGATGGCCCGCCTTTTAGGATTGTTTAGAGATCATACCATCGAAGCCAGGTAATTTGCCGCGAAGCGGCTATACATAACAGCCCAGGGCTTTAGCCCTGGGTCAGGTGGTTAGTGAAAGGTGCCCTGAAGGTGGCACCGACGGGCGCGTTGGTAGAATAACATGCGAAGAGACTAAAGACGCGCCTCGGTCGCCACTTTCAGGGCGAGTTTCGTTGCTCGCGTAACCCAGGGCTAAAGCCCTGGGCTATGGTGTATAGCCGCTTCGCGGCACAGTCCGATAGTCCCGACGTGATAGATCTTGCGCCCTTAAAAGGCGATAGGCGCCTTTGAGAAACAATTAGGCGCCTATCGTATAGTTGCCCCACTGATGTCGATCAGGCGAAGCTCCCAATCCCCTGTAACAAGGGTGGATGACCGCCGGCACGTTTCTGACTTCCAATCAAGGCCTGTCATTAACCGCGCACGACCTAGCCTCCTTGGGATATTTATATCGGGGCTGGGGCAATTGCCTTAAATCCCGAGCACCGCAGGGCAAAGTTGCTTCCGCCGCCATCGCGGAACGGAACGCGTCTAAGTTATTAAAGAACTATCCTTCTCGTAAATTTACTCCGAGCTCATCAACCAATCGTTTCTTCAATCGCTGATGAACCTCGTTTACTTCGTCTTGGGTTAGCGTCCGATCAGAGGCGCGATAAGTCAAACTGCAGGCCAGCGATTTTTTATCGGCCGGAATTTTTTGACCGCTCGGATCGACAAAAAGATCGAAAACCTGGACACCGGCCAATAACGATTCTCGCGGCGAATTCAGGGTGGCGACCACTTCCGCCCAACGCGTCGACCGCGGCGCCACGAAAGCGATATCGCGGGTAACCGCGGGGAACCGCTCGAGCGGTTTGAGCTGGAAAAGCGAGCGAGCCGCGACGGCCGGCAGCTCGACTTCGGCGACGATAACCTCGCCTTTTGCACCGAGTTCACGCGCTTGACGCGGTCTAACCAATCCCAGATGTCCTATGCTGCGGCCATTAGAAATCAGCTCGCAAACGAGGGCAGCCAGGTCATTGGGACCAATCCGGTTCGCCTGTAGAGATGAACCATATACCGTCTCCAAAATCCCTTTAGCATCGAACAGGTCGTAGCTCCGGCTAGTCTGATTCCACGAGGGAACGGCGTTCTCGCCCGAAAGCAGGATAGCCAACTTGGTCGATTCTTCCGTTTCCGCCGTTCCCGCGGGCGCGGGACTATGGCGGGACACGTCCGCCGCCAAGAATATCTGTCCAAGCTCGAATAAGGCCACACTGCGAGCGCCGCGATTGAAATTTCGCTCGGCAGCCCGCAATAGACCCGGAATGAGAGACGGACGAAGGACTTGTTGATCCTCAGCCAAGGGATTCCGAATTTTTAGGGTTTCCCCTAGCGATCGAAGGCTGTTCCTCAATGACGGCTCGTCGAGAAAGACTAACGTGCGCGCCTCGGCCAAGCCCAAGCCTGCGAGTTTGCGGCGCAACCGCATGGCATCGTCATGTGCAACATCGATCTGTGAGCTGGTCGTAGGGCTACCCTGTAGACGCCTAGGAAGCTTCTGGATGCCGTGGTATCGACTCACTTCTTCGATCAAATCAATCTCACGCTCCAGATCGAGACGATAGCTAGGAATCTCCCAGTGATCCTTGGGGGCAGGCTCCAAGCCAATCCTCTCGAGAATCAGCTTAGCGTCCGGTATTTCCGCACCGAGAATCTCGGTACAACGGTTCGGCCTGAATAAAACTGTGCGTTCGTTCTTGGGCTCTTGACCCGCCACAATAACCGAAGATGAGGCGGAGCCACCCGCGATTTCTTTAATTAATTGGACGGCTCGCTGAGCAGCAAACAAAACCGACTTCGGGTCCACCCCACGCTCAAAGCGAAAACTTGCGTCTGAGATTAAACCTAAGCCCCGGCTGGTATGCCGGATCAACCCAGGGTCAAAGTACGCGCTCTCGACTAAAACGGTCGTCGCCCCAGAAGAAACGCCGGTGTCTTCTCCTCCCATCACGCCGCCGAGACCGATGGCTTTCTCAGAATCCGCAATCACCAGATGCGTTTTATTCAACTCGTAAGTTTTGCCGTCCAAAGCGAGTAGCTTCTCCCCAGCGCGCGCGAAACGAACGATGACCGGCAAAGCAAGCTTACTCAAATCGTAAGCGTGAATCGGTTTCCCCGTCTCGAGCATTACGTAGTTGGTAACGTCAACAATGTTGTTGATGGAACGGAGACCAGCGGCCTCGAGGCGGCGACGCATCCAATCCGGACTTGGCCCGACGGTCACATCCCGAACCTCATGGAAAACAGCAAACGGACAGGCCTCCAGTGCGTCGATCCGAACCTGACTGGCATCGGAAATCGGTTTGGCAAGAGCAGCGGCCGAAGGGTCTGGCACGTTTAGATTGGGAATCTGGAAGATGATGCCTAACTCGTGCGCCAAGCCGATGTAACTCAAAAGGTCAGGGCGATCCGGCGTGATCTCGAGATCGAAAATCGTGTCAGGCGGAAAGAGATCTCCTATAGCGACGCCAATGGGCGCGCTGGGATCAAGAATCATGAGTCCGCTAGCTTCATCAGAAAAGCCGAGCTCGCGCTCGCTGCACAGCATGCCTTCAGATTCAACTCCCCGAAGCTTGCTCGCCTTGATTTTGGTCCCATCGGGTAAAACCGCTCCGGGAAGGGCTAAGGGAACTTTATCTCCCGCCCGGAAATTCTTGGCTCCGCAAACAATTTGCCTCGGCGTCTTCGAGCCGTCCAAAACCTGGCAGACACTCAGCCGGTCCGCGTTGGGATGCTGTAGAAAAGATTCGATCTGAGCAACTACCACCTTTTCAATACCGGCTCCGTGAACCTGGACGCCTTCAACCTCGACGCCGGTGAATGTCAAAGCATCCGCGATCTCTTCAGCAGACCGGTCTAACGCCGGCAAATAATTTCGGAGCCAATTAAGCGACAGCTTCATTACGAGAATTGGGCTAGGAATCGTTGATCGTTTTCGATCAGCAAACGGATGTCAGGCAAACCAAATAGAGCCATCGCCAATCTGTCCAGGCCCATGCCGAATGCATACCCCGATAAAAGCTCAGGATCGTAGGTCCGGTCTCCCCTTGCCTCGTTTACTTTCTCAAGAACGTTTGGATCTACCATCCCGCAGCCGAGGAGCTCCATCCAACGTCCCGAATTGACACCTGGAAGGCG
>DASUWQ010000024.1:0-15062 GCA_036378375.1 Chthoniobacterales bacterium | reverse complement strand
GGAACTGCATCCTCCGCCATCCAGAAGCACAACCAAATCGGTGCATCATTTGTTATCCGGTTTCGACCTTCTTATCTTTTTGGAAATGCGTTGGCGGAATGATCGATCCGTGGAGATTACCTCGTTGCTACCCCTGGTTTTTTGTCCGCACGCCTTCCTCGATCAGTTTCCAAAAACCGCTGCTTTGTTCCAACTGTTCGTCCTCGGCCAATGGCAGCTTCGATCGGAAGAGAAAATCGCCGATGGTATTCTTGTGCAGGACCCGGTGGACCAGGATGCCTTCTGCTGTGCGAGCGAAGTAGATCCGATAATCGCTGGCTCGATAGCGGTAGAGTTTTTTGCCTTCTCGTTCAATGACACCAAAGGACTTTGAATCCAGATGATCGAGGTTTTCCGGCAGAAACTGGAACTCAGCCAGCAACTCCAGCTGGAGCTTTTTCGGAATCTTAGCCATCTCCGCCGCGCTGATCTCGTTAAAAACAATCTGGTACATGGCGCCAAGGAAAGGTAGCACAGATGAGGTTATAAGTTTTAGGTTTTAAGTTCTACGTTTTAGGTCGTTCCGGATGGGCGAACCCTTTAGCGGCCGGGGTGAGTGGGGCTTATCGCCTAGTTTTTCATTTGACGGAGATCTGGGCCGCTGCGGCTAAACGTTCCCCCAGTTTTCTACGTTGGTTGCCGTACCAAATCGACCAACCCAAGAGGCCGAAATAAATGCTGTAACTGATTATTGGCGAAACCACGAGGAACAACCCAATTTGCATGGTAAACGCCAAAATAATCTTCAGTGTCGCTTCGAACAGGAGACCGACGCCCCACACCATCGTCATCAAATAGAAGGTGGAACGGAAACCGGGAATCGACCAGTTGGACTCGAACACTTCTTGCTTCATTCCCTGTTTGGCGACGGTCGTTTTCGCGAGGTAGAACACCAAAGGCTTAGGGAAGAGCAGTGATCCTAGAAAAACCAGACCGAAGATTCCGGTGATAAATGATTCACGAATCAAGAGTAAACGTGGACTACCGCCTAAGAGAGTAGCGACCAACGACAACGCGATTCCGGCGATCACCAATAGGCTGAGGGCGTCGAGTTTCCGGCTCCAAATCAATTGGCCGATACTCCAAAGAATGGGCGGCGCTGACGACAGCATGAGCGCCGCGGTTTCTGACATGTGTCCGGCGGCTAGCTGATAGATCAGGAATGGTCCGCCCAAATTAACTAAGAAATCTAGCGCGACGAAGAATTTGTCCATGGGCGGAAAGGAAAACGCAACGGAAGAATAACGATTCGGCTCTCTGATGATCGTATAATTTCAACTGCTATCACTCTTTTGCGAAGAACGTTCACGCAGCTTTCGATAGCATACACTGGACCATCGACTTCTCTCTGCTGCTTGCCTGAGAATTTGTCATTTGCCATTTGTCATCTGTTATTTCTCTTTTCCCCATGCGTCTCTCCTTGCTGCTAAGCCTATTCCTAGCGATACCTGCTTTTGCTCAATTGAGATGGGATACCACGGAGCAAAGCCTCAAATCGAAACCGGGCGACCGCGAGGTTGTGGCCACTTATAGGTTCACAAACACCGGAACGACCCCGATTACGATCGACAATGTCCATACTTCTTGCGGATGTACGACGGCGGCTTTGACGAAGAATGAATATGCGCCTGGCGAGTCCGGCCAAATCGTGGCCCGGATGGACATCGGTAGCAGAACCGGGCATCAGGAAAAGTCGATTTTGGTGACCACGAAGCAGAATCCGAAAACGCCCACGATATTGCGTCTGATAGCAGACATTCCCGAGCCGCTGGTGATGAAACCGACCTTCGTGATGTGGGGGGTAGGAGAAAGTCCTAAGCCAAAGACTATCTATATCAAAGTCACTGATGGATTCCCGATCAAGCTGCTAAAAGTCGATTCCGACAATCCGGATATCAAAGTGGATGTAAGCGAAGTTCATCCCGGCGTAGAGCTCGAGGTACACGTAACCCCAAAAGACACCTCACGTCCGGAGATGGCCACTTTGTTAATTAGGACCGATTATCCGTCCGACAACCCGCAAACCTATTACGCTTACGCCAAGGTCAAATGACGGCCTTGCAGCAGGCTGGACTGATCTTATTGATCGCGGTCGGGTTAGCAGGCGCGACGGCCGCGGTTCACCCAAAGCGGCCTCCGTTCTTAGTGCCCCCTCGAGATTCAAATGAGGTCACGCTGGCTCAGACGAAACCATGGGCAGGCAACATTTTATGGGTGGACGCGCGTTCTGAATCGGAGTTTGCCTCGGAGCATATTCCAGATGCCGTTTGTTTAAACTTTGAGAATTGGAACGAACAATTCCCCAAGTTTCTCGACCGTTATAATCCGGGTCAACGAGTCGTCGTCTACTGCAGCGCAACGTCCTGTCAATTGAGTCGCGAGATCGCAGCTAAACTAAAGAGTAGCGGCGTCGATGAGACTTATTTTCTAGAGGGAGGTTGGGAAGCTTGGAAGCAACAGAACCGCCCATGAGCACGGTAAACCAATCGATCGCCAGCCGGCCGATTTTGCGCATCGGCCGCTGGTTACTGCGGGTCGCGATTGCAGCTCTCTTCTTATTCGCTGCTATTACCAAGCTGATAGATCCGAGCTCGTTTGCCCAGCAAATAGCGAATTATCAGTTAACGCCGTGGCTGGCGACCGCCGTATTATCTGTTTTCCTTCCTGCTTTGGAGTTGTGCGTGGGAATTAGTCTCCTGCTTGGTCGATGGGAGAGCGGAGCGCTAGTGTGGGTGGCGATTCTACTGACGATATTTTCCGGTGCTTTGCTTAGCGCTATCGTCCGAGGGTTGAGCATCGATTGCGGTTGTTTCGGGCGATCTATCGAAAACACCGGGACACTCTGGCCGTTGATTCGGAACCTGGTGTTGTTAGCGGTTACCGGGTTCCTTTGGTTTTCGCGCGACAAGAAATAGCGAGCACCCGTTCGGTGGGGCCCGACCACGTCACAATAAACAAAGGTCACAAAGGCCACAAAGACGGAGAATGATACCGCATAGCCCAGGTCGGAGGGGAGCCGCATTGGCAATGTGTGGCGCCTAGATTTGGAAAAGGTCTACTGCAGATTTAGCCTTTTCCAACCGGATTAGCCGGTTTCTATTTGTCATCGGTCGTTTGTCACTTGTCATTCTCCCGCATGAATCCTCCCTGTCGCTGTTGGGCTGAAATCGACCTTGGCGCTTTTGCGTCGAATCTGGCGCAGCTAAGGAAAAGGGTTTCTGCCGGAGTGCAGTTTGCAGCAGTAATCAAGGCAGATGCTTACGGCCATGGGTTGCCGACGGTAGCCGTGGCTCTGAAAGATCAAGTCGACCTTTTGGCGGTGGCGAACGCAGCCGAAGCCGAAGGTATCCGGCGGGCCGGCGTCAAGACCCCCGTCATGATCCTCGGTCCCGCTATTCCCGAGGAACTGCCCATCATTGTTCGGGAGCGGTTTATCCCAACGCTATCGACCGCAGAGGAGGGACTTCGCTTGGCGGACCTGGTGACGGGTCCACCTTTGGATGTTCATTTTGTATTCGATACCGGCATGGGCCGGATCGGCCTCTGGAATGGAGAAGCCGCTAAAGAATTTCGCCAGCTAAGTCAGCTACCTCAGCTACGCCTTACTGCTCTCTCTTCACACCTTCCGGTTGCCGACGAGGATCGCGAATACACGGCGGATCAAATCGACCGATTTCGTCGAGAGGCTCTAAAGCTTTCCGGGACCTTGCCCGGGACTATCCTCAACAGTGCCGGCGTCCTGCGTTTTGGTGGTACGGCGAGACCGAGAGATGTCGTGAGGACTGGGCTGGCCTTGTATGGGATTTGCCCGCTTCCAGAATTTCAGCCGCTCTTTCGTCCCGTCCTAGCTTGGAAGACCCGGGTGGTGCTGGTGCGGACTTTGCAAGCCGGCAGAACCGTGAGTTATGGGCGGACGTTTACAACGAGTCGTGAAACCAAGGTAGCGACTCTTGCAGCAGGTTACGGCGACGGCTATCCGCGCCATCTATCGAATGTTGGCGCTGAAGTGCTGATCCAGGGGCGCCGTTGTTCGCTTCTAGGCAGAGTTACTATGGATCAAACGTTGGTCGATGTTTCCGAGTTGCCGGAGGTAAACGTCGGCGACGAAGTGGTGCTCATCGGCCGGCAGGGGAATGAAGAGATCCTGGCGTCCGAGCTTGCCCAGAAGTCCGGGACCATCGCTTGGGAGATTTTTACAGGAATTACCAAGCGCGTGGTGAGGGTGTACCGGTGAACGGGTTCACCGTTCGCGCTTCACGGTTTGCCGTTGGCGGTTGACCCATAAGTCCTATGAGTCCCATAGGTCTCATTCGCGGCAGTTCCTTCGCGCTATTGCCACGGAACCGAACCATTACGCGGTCATCGCGCCGATCTTTCCCCGAAAATCTGGTTGACGCGTGTCGCTAATGAGATTGATTCTCAACAACAGATCATGAACGGCGAGCTTACTGTCCCTTATGTCCGTGATGAACGCCACGAAAAATCAGCGGTCCGTTTGCCGGTCTGGTTCCTTATCGCGGCAGGGCTGGTCGTTGCTTCCGTATTAGTATGGCAGGGGGTCGCCGCCCATGGCGCCCCCGACCCGACCGTTTCGAACACCAATCGTATCTCGGGGATCTTCGACATTGCCGTCCTGGTCTTTCGGGAAGGGTTGGAATGTATCCTGGTCCTTTCCGCGATCATGGCGAACATGGTAGGCGAACGTGAGTCGCACCGGAAGCCCGTTGCTACTGGGGCGGGTGTCGGTTTTCTCGTCACCATCGTTACTTGGTTTGTCGCGGTTGGCATCATTAGCGACCTGAACCAAAGCATCCCTGCGCTTGATCTGCAGGCGGCTACCGGATTGCTGGCGGTGATCGTACTCCTGGTGGTGATGAATTGGTTCTTTCACAAGGTCTATTGGGGAGGATGGATTTGTTTCCACAACAAGCGGAAGCGCGATCTGCAGGCCGGGGCGAAGAACGCTCAGATTACCAAGCGCAGCTTGGTCTGGGGCCTCGGACTTCTCGGGTTTTCCTCGTTGTATCGCGAAGGATTTGAGGTCGTTCTCTTCTTGCAGAGCTATTATCTGAAGATGGGGTGGAAGCCCGTCCTCTTTGGATCGGTGCTTGGCCTGATCTTTTCAGCCTTGGTTGGTATACTGACTTTTGTCGCCCATCGCCGGCTTCCCTATCGGAAGATGCTGGTATTGACCGGGGCTCTCCTCGGCGTCGTGCTGCTGGTGATGGTGGGAGAACAAGCGCAGGAAATGCAGCTCGCGCATTGGATCCCGACCACAAAGATTGACTGGCTCAGCGGTATTCCGGATTGGGCCGGTGTCTGGTTCTCGGTGTATCCGACGGTTGAGACCCTGGTAGCCCAATTTCTAGCGGCTCTTGTGGTGGTCGGTTCTTATTTCTTAGCCCGGCGGGGCGGGGGAGAAGTGGCCGCAGCTGGAGCTAAAGCCTAGAAGCCAGGCGGCGACGTTAATCGTTCTCGTACTCGTCGTCGTTCTCGACAGTTCTTCCGCGCGTTTCTGGGCGTTGATACCACACATCGAGTACGGCTCTTGCACGCATTTGTCGCGTCGTAGCCAAGATCGAGGACGAGGACGACGACGAGGACGAGAACGATTTCGAGCAGTTCGCGCCTAGCGATCGGCCAGCGTGAACTTCCTGTCTTGTCCGAGAGAGCCTTCTATACCGGTCTTGATCCATTGTTCTCCATTCTCGAATTGGGCGAGCCGAGAGGCGTCGATCTCGCCATTTAGATCGAGTGGCCTGGGCAAAAAATCGCCTGCGATAAGCAGTTCGCCGGTGCGTGTCTTCACCGAAGTATCCTTAACCGGCTCAACGTGTTCGTTTGATTCGAAGGATCGAGGCTCAATCCTGATTTTGACGTCGGCGAAGAATTCACCGACCCAGCGCGCAGTGCCTACGCTCTGATACTCGTTCAAGGAGCAGGCAGCCAGCGGGACGTCCTGCCCGAAGACGAGCTCTACATTTGCGAATTGCTGGCAACGCACAAAGAATTCAAGGCTTTCGGGAGGCAATGGAGCATCGATAACAAAGATCTTGTGCAGAGGCGATGAGCGCTTGCGCAAGTAATGCAGAAGAAAGCCCGCCGGAGCGGTTACTCGCGCCGGTTGAAATTTCTCGACTTGCTGGCTGTGAGAACGCTGGGAGAGCAGTCCGGGCCTAACCGGGACAACGCTGGTGACACCGGCGGTTGCATTTGCCAATAACAGCAACGGCCAATCGCAAAGATCGATCTCACCCGCCTTCATCTTAAGATAACTCACCAGACGTTGCACCGTGCGAGCGAGCTGCGTCTGCGTCCAGCCCCGAGCCTCGAGTCCTCCGAAACCGCCTCTTCTTAGTTCGATTAACGCCAGTTCCGATTTACCAAGCTCGACCGGAGTACCAAACTTTCCGATACGCAAGATCCGGTTCTCGAATCGAAAGGCATGCGGGAAAAGTTTCTTGGGTATTAACCGCAGCTGACGATGAAAGCGCTGCGACAACCAATTCGATTGGGGTAAGATGCAGGCTGCCGGCCGGCATTGTTCCACCCACTGACCAAAAGGTTTCAGACCAGTTAGCGCATCGGCCAGGGTCGGCACTGCGCCTATTTGTAAAAGCGCCAGCAAGAACAGATAAAAGTCCTGGGAGGGATCTAGCAGCATTAGCACTTGATCGCCCTTTTTGATCCCTTCTTCGTCGAGCCGGAGCGCCAAGAAATCGACAGACCGATTGAGGCCAGCGTAGCTCAGGACACGGTCCCCAAAGAAGGTCCGGTCCATGATCGCCGGCACTCCAGGTTGAAGTTCAGCTCGATGCCGGAGAGTTTGAATGATGTTCATGGTGTATCCGGGGAAAGCACGCTAGCAGAACCGGGTGAATGATTCTGAGCGACTGGCTTACAGGAATCGAAGATTACACCGACGACTCAGTGTCCCGTGAGGTTCAATCACCTGGATGCCGACCTTTTTTTCGAAAGGTTCTTGCTGTTTATGGTCCGGCAGGCCCCAGCATGGTTCAATACAGATGAAAGGATTGAGATCGCTCCAAATAGTAAAGAAAGGCGCTTCAGAAAGGTCAATTTGGACCTCCCGCCGTTCTTTCAAGTCCTGAAGTTTGACGACGTATTCATCGACATCGACAGGCTGTATCAGGAATGAGTCAGGCAGCTCAAATGGCTTGCAGGGGAATGAATCTCCTGCAGAACTGAAATCAACGGTCTCGCCGCTCAAAAAATTACCCGGAGCCAGATAACGTCGATAATTCCCTCGCGGGAGAATAATTCGAGCATCATCGATGGAACTGACTCTGAACCCAGGATGAAGACCGAAGCTGACATGCGCAGGCCGGTTTTGTTCTTGATTAGCAAAGGAAAAGACCACACTCAAATCCTGGCCGGACAGGACATAATCGAGCTGGAATGCAACGTGTCGAGGGTATTCTTTCCGCTCGATGGCTTCGGCCGGGAGCCGATAACGCAGGGTAGCGTCCTCTTCAGCAATCAGAACTTCGGGAGCAGCAAACACCTTTGTCCGAATAAAGCTATGGTTTCCTCCCCGGATTTCCTCGCCTTCGTACAACGTGCGTTCTCCGACTAAACGATGGATAAAATAGCCCATCACCGTTGCGTGGCTTTTCCATCCGCTCGCCGGGACCGTCGTGTCGCCATCTCGATACAAATAACCGACCCAGTCTCCTCCTGGGGCGCGTTTTGCCGCGCCGACTAATTCAGCCCCATGATCGCTAACGACGATCCGTGTCTCGTTCTTGAGATCGACTACTTCGTCGAGGTGCTGTCCGTTCTGTTCAAAGCTTCGATGCTCAAATCGCATATCCTTAAAAAACGAGTGTGAATGCCGGTATCGCTGGGAAGCCCATGAACGGCGCCTGCAATACCAAGCCCGGAAAACTTGGAACAGGTTGCACCTCGCTACAAGTGGGCTCTTCGAGGAAAGCGAAAGATCTTGCCCTGGCTTGCCGCACCGGACGAGGTGTCCGGTGCGGAATTTAGATTTGCTTCTTAATACTGAAGACTTCCCAGATCAGACGACTGGCGAGCTATCACTCCGTTCCCGACGCTTCCGGCTTGCCCAATGTAGCTCCTGGAGTTTAAAACGACGGGGCGAAGTCGGGCGTTCTTAAGAGCCTACGTATTCGGCCGAGTAACTGTCGTACTTCTGGACGGCTCCCTCTTTTGGAGCGGTCTTAACGTCATAGACGCTGTTTCCGACCACTTGCTTGGACTCGGTGTCGTAGATCATCACGCTTTTGGCCCCTTTATCATCCTTCTCTTGAACCGTCGATACTGCAATGTACCGGCGTTTTTTTACCTGCGCTCTACGTTCAGCGGACATTCGTTCGTAAGCCAATCTGGCTCGCTCTTCCGCTATCCGGCGCTGTCTTTCTGTGGCCTCGTGTTTCGCAACGATATAAGCGATTGTGCCAACGGCAGCGCCGGTTCCCAGACCGATTGCCGCGGCCTGGGCATTGCTTGCTCCTGTAGCCTTGGCTACTCCCGCTGCCAGGGCGCCCGAAGTTACCCCGGCAATTACGCCGGTCGCTTCTGGCGACATGTTTTCACAGCTCGTAAAACCGATGGTAGCAAACAGAGTGATACAGGCAGATGTCGTTAAACTTGGTTTCATACTAGGATCGAGCCACGTAGCCTACCCGCGCGGGGCCTGACGGCTCAAGCTTGTTTTGGAGCCAGGAGGCGCGTATTAGCGTTTGGGCGTTTCTGTGCGCTACTATCAATGGGACTCATGAGACCTATGCGAAGAGGACCTATTGGTCGCATAAGTCCTATAGGTCCCATCGGTTTGCCCGCCGCACGCGCCATTCTGTTCAGCGCCGCCGCAACTCCTTATCGGCCTCCTCCCTCCTAGCCTCCTAGCTACTGATCCTTGGGCCGGTCGGTATTATTCGACTGAGGTGCGCTCGGTTCTTGATTGGGGCCGAAGGGGATTTTATTTTTGCGGCACCATTCTATGGCTAACGGGTGTCCCATCTCTGCTGCCTTTCGGATGTATGGGGTGCCGGCATTGCGGTTCTTGACGCCGTTAATTCCCTCGGTTAGCGCGGTTCCGTAGAGATATAGGCCAACCTCGTCGTTGCGATCGGCAGCCAGTTTAAAAAGGTTCATCGCACGCGGCCCATCTTTGGCAACCCCTTCACCTAAGAGATACATCACCCCAAGATTAGCCATCGACCGAGAGTACTGCATGGCGATCGCTTGCTGGTAGTACGCGATAGCCGATTCGTAGTTGTGGATCTTACGATAGTAAGATCCGAGCAGATCGATAGCCGGTGGGTTCCGCAACGCCGCTGCCTCTTGCAAATACGTTAAAGCCTTGTTCTCATCGGCTGGCACCAGCTTGCCGTAGTAATAACATTCGGCCACGCAGTACTTCGCGTAGGCGTCACCGGAGTCGGCTGCCTCTTTCAAATACTGGAAGGCTTTGGCGTCATCCGTCGCGTTGTGGTGCCGAGCGAGTAGCAGACCGGCTTCGCGTTTGGCCGTGACATTGCCCTTTCCGGCAGCCTGTTCGAACCAATCAAGTGCATAAGCGGTTTGCTTGGTAACCGTGTTCTCGGCTAGGAGCAGCATCGCCTGAACAACTCCGGCCTTAGCCGCTGCCTCTATATCGGGCTGAACAATGGGAAAATTTTCGGGCGTGATCTTTGTTTTGCTCGAGCGAACCTCCGCCAGCAGGTTCTCGATGCGTTTCCGTGTCTCTGTGGTACCGGACGGATAATCGGTGAGAATACTGTTAAACTGCTTCAGGGCACCGGCCCAATCGCCCGCGTGCTCCAGATCATCCGCGGATTTCAAAGCGATCGCCAACTTGTCGGTTGGTGGCTGTGCCAAAGGGGTTAAAACCGGGGTCGGAGGCGGCGTCAGAACCGGCGTCGCGGTTGGAGCGGGCGTTAATTGTCTCGGAGTTATCGGGGCCGGAGTCGGCGTAATGCGCCGAGGGGTTTCGATTGGAGTCGGTTTCGGAGTCGGCGTCACTTCGGCCACGTTTTGCCCTTGAAAGCGGTTAACCGTTTGCCAGACAAAAAATCCACCGAAGCCTAGCAACAGCAGCACGAAAAGGACTAGGCCGACGATAAACACCAACCCGAAAATCGAGATTCGTGACCGTTTCGGAGGTGGCGTCGCGGAAGGTTGGGTCGGTAATGGCGGTGGAGCTACGGTCGCTCCTCCGGGCGACATTGGGCCAGCATTCGCGGCTTGAGTTGGGATTGAAACACCTTGGGTGCTTGGCGACTTTGTTGAAAAACCTGACGGCGTTTTAGCTGCCGGAACCGGGACAACCTCTTGGGTAGTGGGGGGGGTTAGCGTTGGCGATTGCTTCGTGGTCGTCGAACCAGGACCAGCCGGCAGTCCTGTTGGCATCGATTCCTCTCCCCGCACGACTCGGAGGAGCGCGTCCGTAAATTCAACCGAGGAACCAAAATCGTCAGCGATGCCTCGCTTCAATATTGTGTTCCCCGTTTCAGAGAGGCTTGGTACTGGGCTGACTCGTCCGGAAGATTCAACGGTAGCCCGGGGGCCGCCCAGCAATTCGTAGGCAAGCAAACTCAACATCCGGATGTAAGAGCTTCTAGCTCCCCCGCCGGTATCGACGTTCTGAACCACGGTCGCGGCTCCGGTCCAAGTTGCCGCCGAATCGCCGGAGGCCGAAGCTGAAAAGTCTATGGGGGTGACCTTAACGTCAAAGCTCGGCCAGGTGGATAGCGGCTGTTGCAGAAGATCTGGAGTAATCGCTGCTTGGATTAGACCGGGATACGTCAGCTGAACGCCATTCAGGCTTAGATCGACGGAGTTGAGATGGTGGGTGGTCGCGTGGTCCGCTAACACCGCAAGTTTACTAAGTACCGGGGTCAGTTCCGGAGCAGTTAACTCGCCTCGGGTCCGGAGAATACCGAGCAACGTGGGTCCGACCACGAACTCCTCAACCAGATAGGACTGCTGATTCGTGCTCTCCAACGAAAATACCTGTCTGAGGGATTCATGCGGAGTCTGCTGCAGCTTTTCTACCTCTTGCTCGACCCAAGTGAACTTTGGTTTATCCGCGAGGAATCGTTCACTGAAAAGTAATAGCGAGACACCTCGAGCCTGGCGCAGATCGTGAGCGTAAAATTTTTGACCTTGAGAAACTTCCTGAATCTCGCGTACCAGTTGATATCGTTCGCCAATGATAGTCTGGGCAGCCAGCGGCTGAACGCTCCCTGCCACGGTTGCCTCCGCGGTAGCTTCCGTGTCGGTTTGCTCTGTTGCCACCGGTGTTCCGTTTTTTGACGGCTCTGCCGCTGCACCGATCTGCAATTGCTCCAGACAGGCAACGATCTCTTGTCGCAAATCCGTGGGTGTCTGCGGCCGCTTTTCCCGGTCTTTGTCCATCATCCTCAGCACGAGGTCGGTCACGCATTGAGGCTGGTTTTGCAGCGGCTCCAGTGGCACCGGCTTGTACAGGTGCTGACTCATGATCTGCGGAACTGAGCCCGAGAACGGCGGGCGTCCGGTCAACATGTAGTAGAGCGTTACCCCCAACGAATAGATATCGGACCGGATGTCGATATCCCGTTCTTCCAGTTGTTCAGGACTGGCAAAATGCGGCGTCCCAACAAACCCGCCGGCTTGAGTGAGGGTGCCCGAGTCGTCGCCTTCGGTTTTTGCGCTCTTGGCTAGCCCAAAATCGATGACCTTAACAATGCGTTCGCCATCTTCATCGACCAACATCAGGTTTGCCGGCTTTAGGTCGCGGTGAACGAGGTGCTGACGGGCTGCAGCCGCTAGAGCGCGAGTGACTTGCAAACAAATATTGAGCGCCTCGACGGGATCCAGTGGACCCTTCTTATCCTTCTCGATGTAAGAAGCGAGGGTCTGACCGTCGATAAACTCCATCGCATAGAAGTAACAATCGTGGTCGGAGCCGAGATGAAATACCGAAGCGACGTTCTGATGGCGCAATGCGGCCGCTGCGCGCGCTTCCCTTAGAAATCGTTGCCGGGCGACCTCGCTATTTAGGTAAGTGTTATTGATCACCTTCAGGGCCACCGTACACCGTAGATTGGTGTCGAATGCCTTATAGGTGATGCCCATCGCCCCCTTCCCCAACTCCCAGAGGCTCCCGTCTTCACGCCGGAGTACTTGATAGTGCTGATAATTCTCGGCTTCGGCCATGGTGGTCGTCGCGGTTACTAATATAAGGCTGCCATAGAAGCAACCTTAATGGAAGACGCGGGAGGGGGCCCCTCAATTGCAGGTTTTTTCCGGGGGCTAGCCGGCCAGGATGCACCGCAGATTGCAACTAATGGAACACCTGGGACTTACGTGTGACGCGGTGCACCGCTCTGAGCCCATAAGTCCCATGAGTCATATAGGTCCCATTCGTGGCACATCCTTACGATGATGCTCCACCCAGCCGCTACCAACCGCCGACAGCACCCCGATCGAGGACGAGGACGACGAGTACGAGGACGAACAATTACCTTTCACCATCACTTCTCACTTCTCACTTTGCTTAGTCTCCCAGCTCAAATCGGATGATTGGCGTAAAGGTACCGCCACCGGGGGGAGGAGGCAGTTTCGCGATCTGCTTGCCCGCTTCTCTCACGGAATCGTCAACGACGGCGTTACCAGAGCCATCTACGATTTCGAATTCTGTCACCGTTCCATCCGGTTGGATCTTGAGGCGCACATTGACCACGAGGGTTGTACCGGCCGGGATTTCACCATGCGGCTGGTTCCAGGCGTTTTGAAACCGATTTTTGATGATTTCAGCGTAAAGACCGATGTCGGCTTCGCCATTGCCGGATGCGGTCCCATGCTCATGTCCCTCGCCGTTCCCGGATCCTTGCTCATTTTTATCGGACTTAGCGCTACCACTCCCTTCTCCGTGCTTCTTCTCTGCACTAGAACCGTTTTTCGCTTCTTCGGCTGCTTCGCCTGAGCCTTTTGATTTAGGGGAACCGCTGGGTTTGGGCGAGGGTGAGGCGGATTCCCTTGGCTTACCCGAAGCGGTCGGTTTCGCACTGGGTTTCGGGCTGGTCTTGGATTTTGGCGTCGGCTTAGCAGTTGGCTTCGGCGACGGTTTGGGGGTCGCGGTCGGCTTTGGTGTTGGCTTTGGAGTGGGCTTTGGGGTCGGTTTGGGAGTTGGTTTCGGTGTCGGTTTCGGGGTTGGTTTAGGAGTTGGTGTTGGGGTCGGCTTTGGTTTCGGCGTCGGTGTTGGAGTCGGCTTCGGAGTCGGTGTCGGGGTCGGTGTCTGATTGAGCGGCAATTCGCTCGTTTGTTCGGCGGGAGGTGGTGTCGGCGGTGGCGTTGGAGGCGGAGTCTCCGGAGGTGGAGTTGGAGTTTCTGGCTCCGGAGTAGGAGGGGGCGGTGTCGGAGTCGAGGATTCCGGACTGGTTTCTGGAGATTCTTCCGCTTCCGGGGTGCTGCTAGGGGCTGGGCCGCCGCTACTGTCGTTGCTCCCGAATGATCCCGGGTTCATCCATACCAGCTGTTCTTGCTTCTTCTCGAAGGGGTGAAGTGTAAATAGAATCAGCACCCCTAGCCCGAGCAGATGAAGGGCCGCAATAATGATGATGTTTCGGGTGAACCCTCCCGTTCCGCGAAACTCGCCCTCCTCGTCAGGCAGCATTGAGTTTCCGCCTCCGCGAGCTATGGCGTGACAGGTTCATCCGGTCGAGTCGCCACGCCGACCTTTGAGATCTGCGCTCGCTGAAGAATGTCCATGACGGAAACGAACTGTTGGACGCTAAGCGACTTGTCGGGGCGGACGATCACAGGCGCATCCGGTTTCTCTGTGTGCAAAGCCATCAAGCGCTGTTCCAACGTCACCGGGTCCATTGGCTCGTTGTTCAGCGACAAGTTGTTATCTTTGTCAATGGAGATGGTCTGCGTTTCGGCAGCATTTACCGATTGATTAGCTTGGGCGCTAGTCGGTACTACCAGGTTAACGCTGTTCTCCATTAAAGGCGTAGTGATGATGAAGATGATCAATAGCACAAAGGCCAAGTCCAATAACGGAGTGACATTGATCTCGGTTAACGTGTGCATGGCTGGACGATCAGAATACCGGCGCATAACTAAAACTTGGCAGGGGTACCAAACTTCACCACAGAGGCACGTAGATCACGGAGGAAAAACTCCTAACCAGGGTTTTACAAGATCTCTGGGGCCCTCTGTGTCTCTGTGGTGAAATCTGTTCGCCTTCTACCGTGTCCATTTTCACCTACTTTGCGAACACGGATCGGCTTCCGTGGTTTACATATTTGTGCTCAAATTCTGAAGCGAGCTCCGCCGCAAAGTTGTCGGTCTGTACAATCAGAGAACGAATGCTGGTTACGAGAAAGTTATAACCGAACATGGCCGGAATCGCTACCAATAAGCCGGTGACAGTTGTGATCAGAGCGCCGGAAACACCTGGCGCCATCGCTGGCAGACTGGCCGAGCCCGCCAGGGCAACTCCGGAAAATGTATCCATTACGCCCCACACCGTTCCGAGCAAGCCCAGAAACGGAGCTCCGCTGACTGCTGTTGCCAACAAAATCATTTGCGCTTCCAAACGGAGAGCGGATTCGCCCACAGCTCGCTCCATCGCACTGGTCACCACATTCATTTGGGAAGGTGTGATCCGCTCCGCCACGTCGAGGCGCGCGCGAAATGTTTCGTCCACGTCAGTCGCGCCGAGCAAATGCAGCGTGAGCTCGCGGCAACCGGCTCGATAGATCGAGAAAAGAGGGGAGCCATCGAAACGTCCTTGAGATTCGTAAATCCGAAGCGGCTGTCGCTCGGCGCGAAATCGCTGCAGAAACCGCTCATTCTGTTTTCGGGCGAGCCGGACGATCCTCATTTTGGTGATCATCACGGACCAGCTGAAAATCGAGGCGATAAAAAGCACCGCGAGAACTAATTTCCCTTCAAGGGTGGCCTCGGTAAACGCGTAAAGGATCCCGCCGGATTGGGCAGCTAGTAGCAAGTTGGGTGCTAACACAGCTCCTGGTGCATCGTTG
>DASUWQ010000023.1:0-20172 GCA_036378375.1 Chthoniobacterales bacterium | reverse complement strand
TGGTCCCTTAGATCCCAACGCGTTGAATATTCGTTCCATCCAAGGGGCGTCGCGTCTATCCAAGCGCCATACTTAAAAAGATTCTTCGGCGTCGACACCCGTGCGAGCTCTCACACGGAATGCAACGCCCCTCCGTTCGTTATCCATTAACGGCTATCGGGATGCCCGTATCAGGCTGGCTCCCGCCTTCCAGCCTTCTTAGAATGACGCCCATGCGCGGCCGCGGGAAGGCAGCGCCACACGGGCGAACCCTATCTGCGTAAATCTGCAGCGACTCGACTGAGCTCGCCGAAGTCTTGCCCGCCATAGCCTCGCGCGACGGCTGGTCCATCTGCAGTTCGTTTTGTCTTCGTCTTTATTTGCGGTTTCATCTGCTGCACCTTGGTTCGGCCGTGACCGAAGTGATTCATCAATGGCAATTGACTGCACACCAAGTTTCGGCTAGCCGAGACGGATGAAAGAATCTAGCTGGTCACCCGAGATCTGGTCTCTTGCTACCTTTGCAACGGCTCTGGTTGGGCGGAAGTCCCGGGTTTGTCCTGCGATCCTTCTCATCCTGACGGCTTGTGGTCAATTCGCGTACGGTCAATCAATCGATGAGATCAACAAGCGTGAGGAAGCGGTCCGTCAAGCTTGGGTACAAACGCCGTTAAGCGTGCGACGGGCTCTCTTCGTAACAGACGAGCCGGGGGGATTTGGGGTTTATACGCCGCGGTCTTCCTCCCGATTCAAAGCCGGCGAGAAGATGATCGTTTATGCTGAACCGGTCGGCTATCTGTGGAAAAGCCTCGATGACGGCCAATACGAATTCGGCGTCAAAGTGGATCTCATCGTGAAGACACCAGCCGGCAAGGTTCTCGCCGAAAAAGATGATTTCGGTAACCTAGTCCTGAAAAGCAGAGCAAAAAACACTGAGTTTCTTATCCATCTGGATGTGAACCTTAACGGCGCTCCTACCGGTGACTACGTCCTAGCTTTTCGGTTGCACGATGCGGAGTCAGACAAAACCACAACGATCGAGCTCCCCGTCACCCTGGAGTAAAAAAAGCGCAAAGAGGGCAGACGAACCGCAGATCGACCAGCCGTCGCGCGAGGCTATGGCGGGCAAGACTTCGGCGAGCTCAGTCGAGTCGCTGCAGATATACGCAGATAATTTTGACGGTGGCGGCTCTTAGTCCAGATGCAGGCGAATCCATGGATTACGGCCGGTGGCCCCAGGTCTGTATCACTCGCGGGCCGCTGATAATTGTAGTGGGATCATGCGCAAACTCATACAATTCGTGGACCAGCTGATGGATTTCAATATGCGAAGCGAGGCCTTCTGCCAAGACAGAGTCGGCAATGTTTTCCATCGTTAGCGGGGCCATCAATTTTGATTCATCTGACATGCCTACGACCTGGACGAGATTAATCCGAACCGCCTTGAGGCCAGCCTCTACAAGAAGTCCAGGCAGACGTGGACCAATGTTTGGGTCCGCGCCCCGCCGCTGTCCCGTTTTTGTATATAGCTCTACGTAGCGCGAGAATGCGGGGCTTTCGGGATAAGAGAAGTGGCCGCGAAAATCGACATCCTCGACGACCAAGACGCCACCTGGATGAAGAGCCTGCCGCACTTTTACCAAAGCTTTCCGGGGATCTGCCAGGTGACTGAGAAGGAATCTGGCATGAACAAAATCGAACTTCTCGAGTTGCTCTGTAAGGATGTCTGCGCAGCGAAACTCTAGATTGGTGAGACCGTGTTCCGCAGCTTCTTCGCGGGCCAATCGAAGTTTGATTTCGTCAATATCGGTAGCGATAACCTTGCCCTCGGGGCCAACGATCCGAGCCAGCTCGAAGGCAATGTCGCCGCTTCCGCAGCCCAGCTCGAGGCAATTCATCCGGGGGCAAATCCCGGCTCGATCCAAAACGTTCAGTGTTGTCGGTCGCATTATACGCGAGAGCACTACCAAGCGGGCTCTTCCTTCTAAGCCGCCTCGAATGATGTAGTGCTTTTGCTCCATACGCCTTTTAGCTCTTAGCTGTTCTAGCGGGATCGTTCTGCAACTTGAATCCGAGATAGGTGCCCGAACTGATTCCCAGAAGGCCAAGCGTAGCGACATCGAAAGTAGGGATCGATCGATCTACGGCCACCTTAAAGATAAAAACAAAACCAAGGGCGATGGTCCAAGCCAGCATTTGAAACCGATAGATGGCGACACCTTCGGTGTCGTCACTGATAACATCAATCAGCAGCTGTCTTAACGAGGCAAAGCCGCTATAGGATTTTGGAACCTTTTCCAGAGTCTCTAGTTCGGCTAGCTGCCCTGGATCCAGTGTCTCCCCGTGCCGCTTCTTTTGTCGCAAAAGGCGGAGCCGGTTCCGGTCTTCCTCTGCCTTCAATTGGGTCGCTTTGTTGGCCCCGATCTGATTATTCGTATCCCCTGGAGTAATGATCGCAGCGCCGAGAGCCGTTCCTGAGCCGATCCCGATCAGCCACAAGCAAGTGATGTTCAGCACTGTGACCTTTTGGGTCGCTACGAAGAGGAACAGAAAGCTCGAGACCACGACAAACAACCAGAACGCCATTTGCAGCCGAGATAAACTGAAGGGAAAATTTAAATCGCTGCGAAGCTTCCTCGTCGGGTCTCGCAAAATATCGGTTCGAAAAGCGACTGAGATAAAAAGAACCAGTAAAAAAAGAACTACGGCAATAGCGGCGTACAATGTCCCAGGATCAACCGTATCCAGGGTGAATGGATTACCTTTCAGCGTACTTGCCTGCGGATCGTCTAAAGAGAAAACCGCCGTGGGGAAGTTATGTTCCCGATCTGTGAGCTTCGTGACGAGCGTCACTGTCACCGTTCCCCACGGAAATACACGGGTACGCAATTTCTGCCAGATATCGTCATCCAGTCGGGAATCTAGAGTAAACGGGACGCTGTAATACGAATCGGTCCCTTTGGTCGCTTCTGCGGAAATTCGAGAGCTTAACGGAGCGATGTCGCTGAAGGTGTAGTCATTGATTTTCAAACGCAGACCTGCGACTTGACTGTCAAAGACCGTCTGCATGTAAGCGGCGGCTTCCCGAACGCCTTGGCCAGGATTCTTTGGATAGTCGGCTTGTAGCTGTTTTAAGAGACTTGCGTATTTAGTCGCGAAATCCGCCGGCGCCTTATCTTGGGCTTGCGCAAGACTAGGATCCGCGTCGGCCCTAAACCAGGTTTCCCGAATACCCCCGGGGGTCTCCGCGTCATTTCTGGCGTCAATCGCATCCTTAAAGAGGCCTAAATTAATAAGCTTGGCTAATTTATCGTTGGGTTTCTGCGTTTCCGGATAGTTGCCGGCTGCGATCTGTTCGATAATCCAACCATCGAAATTTTTGATCTCGACCGAAATCCGATCACCGATTTCGCCTTCGGCCGAATTCTTGTGGTCCAAGTCCCGGACTTCAAGCACGCCCCAGGATACCGCGCTGTTACCTTTACCGATAAAATCCACCGATTGACCGCGGGTTAAGCCCGGAAAAAGCGAGACTAATAAGAGGCAAGCTAGGTGACTGCGGGACGGAGCATTCACGCGAATATCTATAATACGAAGTTAACCGCTATGACGACATCAATCACCATTTAGGCCGATGAAACGTTCAATGCATGAATGATGGCGGCTTGCCTATACGTATTTCTGCCTATTTTATGCGCATTCGTCTTTGTTAGGAGGCGCCGGCTGGCGGGTGAATCGCGGACCCAGGGTTCGCGGACTCACCCTGGGCTACAAATATTTCGCCGCTACGCGGCTCTGATAGCCAGGCATTTCGAGCCTGGCTATCATCAAGATTTCTACCTTCGTGCCCTTCTGTGGGATTGGTTTGTATTTTCTTCGGGCTTTTTACGGGAAGCTCGCCAGATCAATAACCTGGTTAGCGCTGTTAGCGGTAGCGCCAGTCTCGTTGATAACGTGCTCGATAGTTCCAACGCCGCCGAGGGAGACGGTCACAAGATCCTTGAATTGCACCCCGGAAGTAGTCGGAACTTCAAATGCGTGATCATTGATGATGCTCGGGTCTACCTCGAAGTTGCAATAGGCTCCCATGCCAAACGCTTGATGGCTTTTCACCCAGTCGGCCACTTTGTAGGACGCAAATCCATTAACCCCGTTGTGCGACCAGGCAGCCTGACTAGGCGGGTCATAAGGCATCTCGTTCTGAAACATGATGGTTTCTCCATTTTCGCCGTTCCAAATGACTTGGTAGTTCTGGTAATGTTCGACGAACAAACCATAAGCGACGACGTTTGCACCGTTCACGATCACGCCATTCGCGGCAGTGTTGCTGGTCCAACCCACACCGTTTCCATGATCGGCTCGCCATGCCCATAGGTCGTCGATGATGACATCATCGGTGTTGATCTGAAGGCTGATGCTAGCTTGACCAGGCGTAGCTCCGCCGATGCGGAAGAATACATCCTGGATCAACAGGGGATCGTTCGGGTTGCTACCAATCCCCGGAATTTGACCCGCCTGTAGGAGCACCGGGGAATTGACGGGGCCTGCGTCGAAAATGATGCCTGACAGTTTCACACCCGGCACGTTAAGGATCACCATCGATGCGTTTCCATGCTGTGGTACCAATGTGGGCATCCCGAGACCGAGAACCACCGTGTCTGGCCGGAGAATGACGATGGGCGCATTCAACCGGTAAATGCCAGGGGTGAGAATCAAGTTCTTACCGAGAGCTAGCGCCAGGTTAATTGCAAGCGCGCTATCCGTTGGGTTCGCGATGAAGAAATCAGCAATTGGGATCGAAGAACCGGCGGCCGGCCCGCTTCCCCAAGTCGTTCCAGATGAGTATTTTTGTAACGCCGGAACGAACACTTTGAAGTTCCCGCTGGCATCGACATAGAGAAACGGCTTCTCTCGGGTTACCGGACTTTGCGGCAAGGTGGTATAAGGATTGCCGTTAGCGCTATTCGGAGGAAAATTCTGAGCCGGAGCGCCGACAACTCCGGAGAATACCTGGTTCCAGACTCCATTGGTCCAACCATTTCCCAGGATACTGTTTCTGGTGAGCCACTGCTGTTGCGAGCCACTGAGTACCTCGTCCTCGATCCAGGAATCGGCGATGAACCCGCCGCTAGAAAAACTTCCATCAAGCGGCATGATCCAGAACAAAGGACCGCCACTTACATGCATCCGGCGAAATGGTGAAGCCTGCGAGACCGCCCAGCGCTCGGTCTGGCCGCTTTGCGGCACAACATGCATGTTCTCGGCTGAACGCCAAAAGTTGTCGAGCGTGCTGTTATTGGCTCCTTCAGAATGCACGATTCCGTTAATGGTGACATCGTCTGGGGAGAGGCCCAGTCCGGCAATGGTGGTGTAGTAACCGACCTGTGCATCGACGGTGTAAGTGCCCGGTTTAAACAAAAATGCGTGACGCACCGTGTTGAACTGGGCGGAGGTGGGGACCTGAGTCTGGGAGATTGCATCGACCGCGCTCTGGATCGTTGCGGCTGACATACTCGGATCAAACACCGTGACGTTCGGCCCAAAATTAGGCGGTTGCGCCGACAGTGATAAGGAGCTCACTAACAATAATGACAATACGGATGCGGTCACTCGAGACCTATCCTGCAGCTTAAGCAAGTTTAACTTCATGTTAACTTTCCTTCCTCTGATTGGGGGGTACGAGGCTTATTGCTTGGAAACGGGCCATCGCTCCGCTAAGGAACGACGGCCCATGGTAAAAGACTTAAATGAACAACTTTTATTCCTCCAAATTAAAAATACTTCAATTTGAAAGAATAGGTTGTAGCCAAATCCAGTCTACTAGTGAATCTCCCATGGAGGGCCGCCTCGCTAGCGAGGCCGACTAAACCGCGTAGCGGTGAAATATTTATAGCCGGGCGTAGCCCTAGGTTGGCCATAAAAAACGACCAGCGCTGAGGGCGCGACAGAGGGCTCGGGGAACAGACCAGCCGTGTCTTCGTGGCCGGTTGGTGTGGATCGCGAATGACCGCCAGTTCTGACGCGCCTTCAGCGCTAAACGCGTTTTTAAACGTATACCCAGGGTTCGCGGACTCACCCTGGGCTATAAATATGCTGCCGCTACGCGGCTTCGACGTCTCACCAATCACCAATCACCAATCACCAATCACCAATCACTTCTCACTTCTCACGTCTCACCTCTCACAGGCGTCAGCAGCTACCCAAGCCAGCCAAGGAACCCCATTAGTCCCGCTGCGGCCACCACAATCAACGGATTGACCTTGGTAAAGATGAAGACCGCGGCGCAAACCGCCGTCAGGAGATAAGACCTCCAATCGTGATCCGTTGAGCGCCCCAGGACATAAGCAGTCGCTAACACCAGGCCGACCGTCAATGGAGCGAATCCTTTTTCGATCGCCATCCGGATAGGAGACCGCGCAGCATGTTCCCAGAACCGGCTGACCAAGTAAACTAAGACTCCGGCAGGGACGATAACCGCGGCGGTGGCAAGAAACGCGCCGAAAACGCCGGCAGCCTTATATCCGATCAGAGTAACGATCAAAATACTGGGACCTGGCGCAGCCTGAGAAATGGCAAAAACATCGGCAAACTGGTTGTCGGTTAGCCAATGATACTCATTGACCGAGCGCTGATGCATCTCAGGCAGTACAGAGTTTCCTCCTCCGACTGACAAGAGCGACAGCGAGCCGAAGAGCATAATAATTTGTAGCCAGGTCTTCATTTATTCTTGGGACGCGGCCATGCCCAAATGAGACTGAGGGGCGCGACGATGGCCAGCACCAGCAGCAACGGCCACCGCAACACTCCGTTCAAAATGAAGGTCGAAAGGAAAAGGAGAGTCGGTACTGGACCATGGAGACACTTCCGGCCGGTTTTAACCACCATCGCCAGGGTTAACGCGACGGCGGCGGCGGCCGCCCCGTGAAGTATCTTTTGCAACGAAGGCACATTATGAAACTGAAAGTAGAGGACCGCCAGCAGGAGGACGATCAGCACCGGAATGAGGGTCAATCCGAAAACCGCGGCAAGTGCTCCCGGAATAGCCCCGAACTTTGCACCGACGAATACGGCTAAGTTAATCTGGTTGGCTCCGGGAAGGATTCGGCACATGGTGGAGGCGCTAAGAAATTCTTCCTCACCCATCCACTGTTTTTCGACCACGAGAATTTCACGTGACCAAGCCGAAAGGCCACCGCCAAACGAAGCCAAGGCAATCTGGTTAAATGTCCAGATCAACTCCCATAACGACGGCTTCACTGCTCCGCTTTCCGCGAGAGTGGCGGATTCACTCATGCATGAGATCAGGGTCGTGCGGGAAATCCGTCTCGTGGTGGGAGGCCGGATCTAGTGGATCGGGTGCGTGGTAATGATGTGAATGGTCCCAATCGTGATCGAAGACGTGTTGCAGGCGCGCCACGATTTTTGGGTCTTCGATGAAGGTCCCTAACTCTCGCCGTAAATCGAATGCGCTGCGATCGATGTTCATTGAACCCACCAGGGCAAGCTTATGATCGGAAATTAAGAGTTTTCCGTGAAGCCGAAGATCTTTTTGTTTGTGCACTTTGACCCCGAAATGATCAAGCACTCGCAGTGAGGAGAAGGTATCCAAGATATCCCAATCGCTGATCCCATGCCGGCCACCCGACAGAACCCGGACGTGTACCCCTCGATGCGCTGCGGCGACCAACCGGTCCAGGATAGTGGTATCCACGAATTTCGGGTGCTGAACATCGAGTGTCTTATCGGTACGATCAATAAACTCAGACATCAGTACCCGCGAATTGTGGTTACTCCAGAGTAACCTGGTACCGTTGGAAGGCGTCCAATCGGATTGTGTCCAGTCCGCTTCAAATCCTTCGGTGATCTCCTGGATTTTATCGGAATCAAAGACCAGAACGCCGTAGTCTCGGGTCAAGGTAAAATATTTTTCGACCAGGTTGAACGTGGCAATCAGCGCGGCCTTACCGTCGACCACGATCGACTTTTCGTGTGTGACATAAAACTTGGGGTTAGCCCACCGGATATCGACTCCGGCCTTCTGCAAGGTTTCAAAGGTAGCATCATTGGCGCGATCACCGCCGGAACGTTTTGCGTTGAGCATTACTCGGGTGGCAACCCCTTGGTTTTTGCGCTCAATCACCGCATCGATCAACGAGGGCTCAGTGAACGTGAACTGTTTGATTAAAAGAGAATGCCGGGCAGTCTGGATGAATCGAAGGACAGGAGTTACACCGTCGTCCGGCTGTACAATCAAGTGAGGGATGTCGACAGACATTAGAAGAAGCGAAACTAAGGGTTCAATAGGTACTGATCTCGCGAATCCAGCACAAGCTTATAAGTACCGGCGATTCGCAACCCGGAAAGATCACAAAGGCCGAAAAAATCTCACGCAACGCCGCAAAGCCGCAAAGAGAAAAGGTGTTTTGAACAGGAGCCAAGCAGACTTCGTCCGTCGTCCCGCGGCTGCGAGGCGCCTGCCGGGCCAGCATAGTCTCCGGGTTGCAGCTACAGCGTGGACCATCCACCCCGACGGAGGGGAGCCGCATTAGAGATCTGCCGCCTGCACATTCGGAGGCGGTCTATCGCCCCCATGGGTTGAAAAGACGTGTCCGCCTGCGGCTCCCTTTAGGTGTGGCAGGTTCTATGGTTCCTTAGATCCCAACGCGCTGAATATCCGTCCCATCCGGGGCGTCGCGTCTATCCGAGCGCTACACGTTAAAAGATTCGTTGGCGTCGACACCCGTGCGAGCTCTGACACGAAATGCAACGCCCCTCCGTTCCGTTGTCTTTAACGGCCATCGGGATGCTAAGCTCCGTGGGAGCAAAATCTTTATAGCCGTGCCGTACAAATTTTTCGAACTAACTCCGTGGGAGTGGCATATATCGACAATATTTGCGCGCCCCAATTCACTTTAGATGTCGCTCCCATGGAGCTAACCACTTGTGGGAAGCGCTGAGCTATAGAGATTTAGCTCCAACGGAGCACAAAATTTCTTTGAGACCTTTGCGGCCACTAATAATACGTCATATGGCGTATTTACCGATAGGAACGGCCGAGGATATTCCTAATCTCAAAGGGCAATAAGTGAACTGGTAAGCGTTCCGAGAAGCCTGTCATGGTGAATGAATTTACTAACAGCGCATCGAAGGATGGCTTGAGCGTTAAACTTTGGCGTGGCGAGCGAATGGTTCTGATCGGAATGGATGTCGAGAATCCGGAGCCCGACTTTGTCAGGTTTGCAATTGAAGAGAAAACTCCTGATAGCAATGATTTCGCACCGCTGCGAAATCAATTGAACTTCTCATATGGTGAGAAGTCCGCGTTGGACACCGTGGATGGAGATCGGAATACGCATCAACCGAAGCGCCCTTTCAGAAGTTTCGTTGGATTCAGTTCCCTTCCGATCCGAAGCCGGGCATTTACACCTACAGGGTCACAAACAAACACATGAAATCCGACGGGGTCTAACTGACGGCACATCTATTGCGCTCGGCTGATTCGACTTCGAAGGAATGGCATGGCCTAAATGCCGCCGGCAAACCACCGGTGCACTCATGTTCCTCTCCGCATACTGATGCGAGCTGATCTCTTGATCCAGTAGGCTCTCCTATCGATGGTGCGACCTCCTCAGTTTTTTTCTCAATCGCGTTCCTGTACCAGACAAAGTCTGGGGCGGTACGGAAAGCTATCGACAAGTTAATGAATAAGACTGTCTTCAGCTATGGGATATCTGACCGACAAGGCGGGCTTGAAGTGCATAAACCGGACGGCACAACCGGCATCGTCGATTTCTCATATCTTGCTAGCCACACGCCCGAGCCTTTCAAGAGTGAATGGTCCGGTTGTTCAAGCCGTTTGACGGACGATTTTCGGCTAACCTGCTGCCCGGACCGAGACATTGACTCAGGATTTCAACGGTCATTGCTATCGGGAAGGCTGCCAGAATGGAATACGTAGAATTACGTACGCGAAGAAGGGGATGCGGTAGGGATGATCTCCTGCTCGCCATCTGCGTAAATCTGCGTCTTGCTTTGGCGTCTTTGGACCTTTGCGTGAGATTTGCGCTCGCCGGTAAGCATTAGAACCTCTGTATTTTCACAAAATCCTTGAAATCAGCCACTTTTTTACATGTCAAACTTTAAAGGAGGGGTTGCTCCCTCGCAAAGTGAGCGTACATGTAACCGTCAATGATCGATTCAATGGAGCATCCCCCCCAAAGCTCCGGACCGGTTTTTGTACAAGAACGTAGTGTCCCGGCGGCTATGGAACCTGTTGAGCCGGAGAACGGCTCTTACGAATGGCATTTAATTCGGTGTCAAAAGCCGATTCATTCTTACCTGATTGAAGTCGGTGAGAGTATACGGGCAATTCGCGACGGTGAACTTTTTCGCGCGGAGTATGCAACTTGGGCCGATTTTTGCCGGCAAAAATTAAAGATCTCACCGCACCAGGCAGAACGGCGGATTCAGTCGGCTGAGATCGCTTCGGAGCTGGTAGCGGCGGACTGTGCGCACATTCCGTTCAATGAGCGTCAGTGCCGGCCGTTGACCCGATTGGAACCAGCATTTCTCCGGGTCTATGCCTGGGAACTCGCCTGTAGCATCACGCCTCTTGGCAAAGCGCCGACCGGCAACGACGTGATACGCGCCGTCCGTTTGCTGGAGTCTTGGCGTCCACCGCTCAATGAGGAGAAACGTCCCTATTTCGACGTCAGAAAACTGCTTTACGAAAGCCGTATCCCGCTCAAGCTCGCTCAACAGATCTCTAATTCGAGCTCGTTCCAACAATGGGTCAACGAACAGGGCACGGAGATCGAGCGCAACCTTTTAAGAAATTTGGTAGCGGATCTCATAGCCCGGCTCAATAGCCTAAAGTTTGAGTGATCGGACTCGGGTGTGTGCCTCAACGGGATTTCGCACGGCAGAAGCGCCGAATTTCCTAGCGAGATCACAAAGGCTATAAACACAGAGAAATCTCACGCAAGGCCCCAAAGCCGGAAAGAGGGACCACGAATGGACGCGAATAAAGAGACCGGCGGGGCGGAGTCCTGAACCCCGAAAGGTCGGGGGAACATTCTCAGGGCTGAAATGCACTCGGAACCTGTCGCGCCGTAGTCCCGCGGCCGCGGGAGAAGGCGGATTTGAGCGGCTTGCTGTCCGAATCCTGACTTTCCATTTTCCCACTAGGTCCTCAGAATTGCGACCGGTATGAGGATGCCATTCAAAGTCGCAATCGCAGTCCTGGCCGGCATGGGCGTGGGGTTTGCCGGGCATGAACTTCAGGGCGAACAGGCGAAAACACCGCCTGCGTTTGTTATTTCCAATATTGAGGTCACAAATCCTAAAAAATATCAGAAATATGCGGAGGCTGCCGTCACGTTGGTAAGGGCTTATCACGGGAAAATACTCACCCGTGGCGGCAAAGTTCTAGTATTTGATGGACACGCGCCGAAACGGGTCGTCCTGATAGAGTTCCCTAGCCTGGCAGATGCGGAGCGTTGGCGTTCATCGCCCGAGTTCCAAAAGCTTAAACCGTTGCAACAACAATCTGCAACGTATGTCGAAAGCTTTGCGATTGAAGGTGTCGGGCAACCCTAAAGGTAATAGCACCCTGATCCCCAAAACCTCACGCAAAGCCGCAAACACGCCAAGGGAAGACGGACGAACCGCAGGACCTGTCGCGCTGTAGTCCCGCAGCCGCGGGACGACGGAGGAAGTCTGCTCGTGATCTTTCCGTATTGTGATCCTAGGTTTTTAAATCCGCAGGAGCGTGCCGATGAAGCTGGCCAGGCGGATCTGGTTCTTAGTCAATTCGTCGCCGGTGACGTAACGCGGTGAAGGGTTGTCGGGCTCCCGGATCGGTCCGAATACCGATTCCAGCTCTGGGATTGGATGGTTGGCAATTGCGAACCCGCGTTCCCTGGAAGAGGCTGGGCGGGTGAATTCACGATTGAGGACGGCTGCATTCATTACGATAAATTCTTTCCAAACAGGCTTAAAATCTCTAACTTCTTAAACGATTTACTAAATCGATTTAGAATGCAACCGGAATCTGATAAAATTTCCCCCCAAAGAAACCCGACCATTAAAACGGTCGCTGCCGCCGCCGGCGTCTCTACCGCGACCGTTTCCAACGCGTTTAACCGGCCAAATCAACTCTCAGCCGAAGTACGGGAACGGGTTTTGAGTGTTGCTCGCGAAATCGGATACAGCGGCGCGAATCCTGTCGCCCGAAATCTCCGCCGCATGTCAACCAACACGGTTGGATTTGTCTATAGCGAGTCCCTGGAGTTCGGGCTCAATGATCCGGCCTCTCAACAGTTCCTGCAAGGAATCGCCAGAGCTTTGGAAAGCCGCGGGCTTGCCCTCCTGCTTCTCCCCTTCAGCGCGACGGGAAATTCTGAAACCGTCCGGAACGCAGCCGTCGACGGAATTATTTTGTATTGTCCTCCCATGAACACGCCGCTGGTTCAGGTGGTAAAAGATCGCCGGTTGCCGGCGGTATTCGTCGATTACCCGAATCGGTCCAATTGTACCACGGTGGGAGTTCGCGACCGGTCGGGAGCGCGCGCCCTGGCCAAGCATTTAATCCAGCTGGGACACAAGCGTTTCGGCATTATCAGCAGCCGTCTCACGGAAGACTTTCGTGAGGGGTTCAGCGATTGGGACCGTCTGCAACACGATTTCTATTATCCGGAAGGAGAGCGATTGATCGGGTATCGTCAAGCTCTGGAGGAAGCGAACATCGACCTCAACCGTCAGGTGCGAATCTTCGAGTGCAAACATAGCGCGACCGCGTTCGGCAAACGCGCTATCGCCGCTTTTCTGGCCGCTGAATTTAAGCCGACAGCAGTCATTGCCGTTTCCGATATGTTGGCGATCGGAGCGATCGAACAGCTGAAAGCTGCCGGATTCAATGTGCCGGGCGATGTTTCTGTTGCTGGCTTTGATGATGTGCCGGAAGCAAGCAGGATCGAACCTCCGTTAACCACGGTTCGGCAAGATTCGGAAGAAAAAGGCCGGCGTGCGGCTAAGTTCCTTTTGGAAATGCTGGATGGCCAGGTTGAAGAGAGCCGGCACTCCGTTCTTCAGACGGAATTGATCGTGCGCAAGTCGACCGGCGCTAGAAGAACGTGATTGGTGATTGGTGAAAAGTGATTGGTGGAAGAAAGGCCGTGGAGCGCTGCCTCGCTCTTATCCTTTGAAGTCCGGCTCAGCCGGACGAAGGAGGATGCAAGGCCAAATGGTCGTGAAACCGGGATGCGCTAAAGAAAGGCAGAGGAGGAGTGAAAAGTGAAGGTGAAAGGCAAAAGTACCGGGGCCCACTATGCACGGATGAGCGGGAGCTCATCCCTACCGTTATCCTATCTGCGCAAATCTGCGTTCATCTGCGGTTCGTTTCTCTTCGCGTCCATTCGCGCTCCCTATTCGCGTCCATTCGCGGTTGCTATTCGCGGTCCCTAATCAGGGCGGTTTGAATGGCTCTCCCAGTTCACTACGCCGTACTGATCGAAATGAATGATCAGGACCCGACGCTCAGCCCATGGGCCATAGAAGGGGATATATTGCATGGCTTTGCCTAGGTAGAAGACCCAGGTTTCTACGGTTTGACTCGATTGAAACACTTGGTCAGGGTCACCGTATTTCGCTAAGACCTGATCGCGGGTTTCGCCGCGAAAAGGCGGCACGAATCCTTCGTCTGATCTTTGGACGGGAGCTGCGGAAGCGCTGGCGCTGTTGCTCGGTCCGGTAGAGCTGCAACCCGAGACCAGAGCCAAGCCGGCAATTGCAAAAACCATGGACCTGGCGATTTGAATCCTATTCATTTTTTTCAGATTTCGATACTCCGATCTGTCACTCCAGACGTTGGCCGCCTTCGAGAGTTACGCTGCGATCTTGATGCCGCAACGCGTAACTCTTGTTGCCCAATTTTACACGAACGGCCACAAAGGGCACTAAGACGGACAGTTTGAACAGGCGGAAAACGGAAAATCACAATGGACACAAAGACAGCGAAAATTTCACGCAAAGACGCAAAGAAGGACCACGAATGTACGCGAATAGAGTACACGAATGGACACAAATAATTCCCGAAACAAAAGACGGACGAACCGCAGGTTGGTTTCCTCTGTCTTTGTGTCCTTCGTGATCTTTACTTATTGTGAGAATCGGATTGGGTAACAGGCTCTTAAGGCGTGACATTGGGGGCTCTCTACGCGGGTAAACCATGAAAGAATTTCCGAGAATCTTTGTACTTCGATCGATGTCCTGGGCGCTGTTTCTTGGCGGGCTCTTTGTTCTTTTAGAGTTCGCGACTCAACCGGGCGTCGCGCAGACGTCTGTGCCTATCACGGTACATGCCCCGGATGCATTTTATGATCCGCCGGCAAACGTGCCGAAACAGCCCGGCATCCTAATCCGCAGCGAACGGCTCAAGGACGTCACTTTGCCTTCCGGTACGACGGGCTGGCGGATTCTTTATACTACCACCGTAAATGACGAGACGTCGGCAACTGCTGTTGCCGTCGTGATTGCTCCCATCCATCCGTCGGCGGGGCCCCGCCCCGTGATCGCGTGGGAACACGCCACCTTTGGTGTCTTACAAAAGTGTATGCCATCACTTTTGTCAGAGCCAACCGTGGGAATTCCCGCGATTGATCGGATCGCGACCGCTAATTGGGTCATCGTGGCCACGGATTATTCATTTGCCGAGAACGGCGGACCGATGCCTTACCTGATTGGCGAAGGGGAAGCCCGCGCGGCACTCGACTCCGTTCGGGCGGCGCGCCAGATGCCTGAGCTTAAACTGGACACGCGAACGGTAGTATGGGGGCACTCTCAAGGTGGGCATGCGGCTCTTTGGACCGGTATCGTTGGGCCGCGGTATGCACCGGACGTCAACATCGTTGGCGTGGTCGCGATTGCTCCGGCTGCTAATCCGAATCGGATTATTGCCCAGAACCCGACCGTTGAGAAGATGCTCGGGGCATATGTCGCGCTAGCGTACGGCCGTTTTTATCCGGATATCACGTTTGAAGCGGCGTTGCGTCCGGCGGCGCTGAAAGCGGCTCGTCAGATCGTGAACTTGTGCGCATTCGCACCGCCTCAGGATCCGGAACAGATTCTTGCTTTCGCAGGGACATTCGATGGTCCGGCTTTAGCCATACCCGCCAACCGCGCACTCGTGGCCCGGTTAACGCAAAACGTCCCGAATCAACCGATCGCAGCACCCTTGTTAATCGCTCAAGGCCTGGCAGACGCGGTAGTAGCGCCGGGTGCGACGAATGAATATGTGGATCAGCGTTGCGCCGCCGGCCAGCCGCTTGAATACTGGATGTTCACTGGGCTCGACCATGGCACGATCGTGCAGCCAGGCAGCTCGCTGACTGAGCCGCTGGTTACTTGGACGGCGGCGCGGTTCGGAAACGACCCACAGCCGAAAGGTTGTGCTCGCCGGTCGTTCTGACAGCCAGAAAAAACTCACGCAAAGCCGCAATGATTAAGACACCAACCGCGGATGAACCAGCCGTCGTTCCGCGGCCGCGGGACTATGGCGGGAAAGACTTCGGCGAGCTCAGTCGAGTCGCTGCAGATAAATGGATGCGAAGACGGAAGATTTTTACAGAAGGAAACAAAGGTAACGAAGGGTAACCTCTCAATTTTGGTTGGCAGTTTTACCTGTGTACGGGCCTTCGTTTACTTCGTTAGCTTCTGTAAATATCTCTATCTTCGTGTCCTCTGCGGCTTTCTGGGTAAGAACCTAACTTGGAGCCACCTTGCTGTCCGGGTTGAGACTTTGATCTTACGGTTGATGAAGTGGTGTCGTCCGGAGAACACGTGACAGGCAGTTGGCATGGAACCGCGGTACACAGCGGCTCGTTTCAAGATCGCGCAGCCACAGGTAAGAGAATTAACCTACACGGGACCTTCGAGGGAGAAATCGTTGGAGGGAAAATAGTAAAAGCGAGCAATAAGTGGAACCATGGCGAGCGATTGCCGCAGATCGATGCCTGACCATGGTGAGTACTGCCGAATATTTCAACAATACGTAAAGATCACAAAGACGAAATTCTTACAGAAGTTAACGAAGCAAACGAAGGTCCTGCCTAAAGACAGATCTCCAGACGAAAATTGAGATCTTACACTTCGTTACCTTCGTTTCCTTCTGTAAAAAACCTTCTGTCTCTTTCGCGGCTATTCCAAGTCTTCGACACCGTTTACCAATCACCTCCGTTGCCTCCGGTCTTCATGACCTCAAACGTTTTGAACAGAGGAATCAGATCGACCACTTCGTTGACGGCGCCTTTTAAGGCCGCGCCCAGCGTTTGCGCGGTGGCTGCGGCTTCCACCCGAATCCCGCGCCGGCGGAGCTGTAACGCCAGATGCGCAAAATCTGCGTCGCCTGTCACTAAAACAACGACGTCCGGACGCATTACCGTTGAAAGCTCCACCGCGTCGATGGCCATCAGCACGTCCACGTTCGCTTTGTAATGTTTGCCATCTCCTGGAGATCCTTCTTTGGTGACCACCAGAAACCCATTGGAGCGAAGCCAATGTAGGAACTTATTTTTCTTATCGCGTTCGGTCTGCCATTCCGGCATCGGTGGAGGTAAGCCGGCGTAGATCACCATTTCGATTAACTCTCGTCCCTGAGAGGCGTTG
This sequence comes from Chthoniobacterales bacterium, assembly GCA_036378375.1. Taxonomy (GTDB): domain Bacteria; phylum Verrucomicrobiota; class Verrucomicrobiia; order Chthoniobacterales; family JAFAMB01; genus JAFAVN01. The sequence continues at coordinate 3,531 of DASUWQ010000023.1, read as the reverse complement.
ACCAGATGATCGCGAAGCTTTAGCCAATCTAATTTTCGCTCCATGGCCCGCACCGCACTCACTACGTTTGATTCATCCACGAAGACCAACACTCTTCGAGTTCCCTTGTCGCTTGGATTACTCATTTGTAGTCAGCCCTGGGTTTGCGATCCAAAAAAGCGCTGAAAGCGCATGACAGGGTCGTGCTTTCTGTTGCGTGTTCGATCTGAGAGATATCGAGTAGTCGCCCAGTCCCTCCTGTTACGCGCCTTCAGCGCTAAACGCGTTTTTCAATTGACTACCTAGGCTACCAATATGCCGCCGCTACGCGGCTCTACTAGGCTTCGCTCCCTTTCAGGTGTGGGTTTCGTATCCGCGTAAATCTGGGTTTATCCACGGTTGAATTGTCCTTCCTTGGCGCCTTGGCGTCTTTGCGTGAGATTTTCCTGTCTTTGTGAGCTTTAAATCTCGGGCAGACCAACCATCCGTTGCGATTCCACATCCCAAACTTTCAAACGTAGACAACGGAGGATTTCCATCGGCTTGAGTGACGTATTCTTGGCGGTCTGCAACTCTGGGATATCTCTTAGTACTTCGGGCAACCGATAGAATGGGATGCGAGCGTTCAAATGATGGATATGGTGGTATCCGATATTGCCAGTAAACCAGCCCATGATCCGGCCAGTCTTCATAAAGCTGGAAGACTGCATTGCCGCTTTTTCGTAGGTCCAACCAGCTGCGTCGTTGAAAGACACACTAGGAAAGTTGTGCTGGGCATAGAACAGGTAAGAGCCGATAGCGCCCGAAATGAAGACAGGAACAACTAGGGTCAACAACAGCGCTGGCCAACCGAAGAAGGCGGTAAGCGATACCCCGATCGCGGCGTGCGTGAGCAACGCGATCAGACAGTCAACATGTTCTTCCGGCTCTTCGATAAACGGGTAAATGCAGAAACCACCGATAAAGACGGAAATATAGCCAAACAAGATTGTTAAAGGATGGCGCATGATCAGGTACTTCACCCGTTCCGTTCTCGTTGATCTCAAGAATTGCTCCTTCGTCATTATCGGGAAGGACCCGATATTAGAACCTCTGAGCTTGGAGTTATGGTTATGATGATGGTTATGCGACCTGCTCCAGACACTAGTCGGGGTCAGCGCCAGGATACCGAAACCACGCATTAGGAAGTTGGCGGCTCTAGATTTCGGGAAGATCGCTTGATGTTGTTGATCGTGATAAATCACGAAAAGTCGTAAGATCAGCAACCCGGCGAGAATTGAGCAGAGAAATTTGGCGGGAAGATCAAAGTTCCAAAGCGTTCCCGTTAAGGCGACTACAAGAAGAAGAGCAGTGGAGAGAAGACACCACCAGCTCCTGAGCGGGTGATCGATCGCATAAGGTTTGGTCGCCAATATTAATTCTTTTCCAGATCGCATGCCGAACGGCGAACCTTATCCAGAGTACGGAAAAGTCGACCATTTTCTCACAAGCGCACCAGGAACGGCGCGAACGCGAGAAATGCGGGTCCGAGCGCGCACTCAGCAAAAAATCTCACGCAAAGACGCAAAGGTTTAAGACGATTTCCGGAGCATAGAGACTTCAAATAGGAGCTAAGCGGAGCAACAGAGACCTGCGACTGACCGTATTAAAATCCGCTTTTTCTTGAAGCTTTGCGCCTTTGCGTCTTTGCGTGAGTTTTTTCTGTGTGGGCTCTCTCTGCGTTCGGCCATTCGAACGGCATTCACGGCAGTTGGGGCAGAAAAAGATCTGATCCCGGTGATCGAATGGTTTACCTTATCCCAAAGACGGGACCGGACACGCATTCAACAGGGATAAATCAGTTATTTTGAAAATAGGGCGTTTTCTTCAACTTGGGATCGTGCTGGGTCTCATCACCGCCGTTGGTCCGTTTGCCATCGACATGTATCTGCCGGCGCTGCCCTCGATCGGGGGTTCGCTGCATGCTTCGCCGGCCGCGGTGCAGATGAGTTTGATGGTGTTTTTCGTCATGCTCGGCATCTGCCAGCTCGTTTACGGACCACTCTCGGACATGTTCGGCCGTAAACCGCCGATCTATGCCGGTCTCGCGATCTTCGTCATCGGCAGCGTAGGGTGTGGCTTCGCCCCGAATATCAATGTGCTGATCGGTTTTCGAGCGCTGCAATCTTTGGGTGCTTGTGCCGGCATGGTGATTCCTCGTGCAATCGTGCGCGACCTTTACACCGGGCACGAAGCCACTCGGCTCATGTCACTTCTCATGTTGGTCATGAGCATTTCACCGATCCTCGCGCCTCTCACTGGGAGCTTCATTATTGCCGGGTTCGGCTGGAGAGGCATTTTCGTGGTACTGACCATCGCTGGGGTAATTGCTTTTCTGTTAGCGGCTACTCAGTTGCGCGAAACCCGCGAAATCCATGATCGCGCGGATAGTTCCTGGACAGGTACATTCGCCGGCTATGGCAAGCTCCTTACGGACGCGGAATTTCTAGGGTTAACCTTGGTTGGCGCGTTCGGGGTGTCCTCCTTTTTTATCTACTTAGCGAGCTCATCATTCGTGATCGTCAATCATTATGGATTGACGCCACTGATATTCAGCCTGTGCTTTGCGCTAAATGCCGCCTCCTTTTTCGGCTTCAGCCAATTGACCGCGCGCCTGACGGCTAAATACGGTCTAAGGCGCGTCATTCGCATGTCCGTCTCCGGGTTCGCGATTGCGTTGAGTATTGTGGCCGTCCTGTTTCTGGCGGGTTTTGACAGTCTGGCGCTCATGATGATTTTCCTGTTCATCGGATACGGGTTTCTCGGCCTCATATTGCCGACGACGGCGGTTCTATCTCTTGAAAATCATGGAGCCATTGCGGGTACGGCGTCGGCATTAATGGGAGCGTTACAGTTCGTGGTTGGGGCCGCAGTAATGGCCGTGTCCGGTATCTTCGCCAACGGCGCACCGAAACCGATGCTGATCGGGATCGCGATCTCCGCCTTGATCGCCTACGCTATCGCCCGGATCACCTTGCCCGCCGAAAACCGCCGGCTACCAGCCGTAGCTCCGGAAGAGACCTGAAAGTTCGATGGTGCTGACGCATCTCGCGTAGGAGATGGCGTTTGTCGATCCGGCCATAGCCCGTGAGTTCTGTGAGACCCTTCCTCCGTCTGCAATCGGTGACGCAAGGTGAAATGTTCAGACGTGAGCCCTATGTCTTCCCGCCCCTAAAAGCTCAAATCACAATACGTAAAGATCACAAAGGACACAAAGACAGAGAAATCTCACGCAAAGACGCAAAGCCGCCAAGGGAAGGCGCATTTGGAACAAGGGTTAACCGAGGGAAGGCAGCTCTGTGTTGCCCCGCTTAGCTCTTATTTAAAGTCTCTGTGCTCGGAAAATCGTCTTAAACCTTGGCGACTTTGCGTCTTTGGAAGCGCCAAGCAAAACCTGGGTGCTCTCGTTAATTGAAAGGAATTAACCATGTAAAAGTCATCGAACATGAAGCCGACCGAGCAGGCAGCTGGGTAACCGGGTGACTGAGGCCTCGGAAGGGCGAAGGTGCGAGC
>DASUWQ010000022.1:0-8812 GCA_036378375.1 Chthoniobacterales bacterium | reverse complement strand
GCTCGCACCTTCGCCCTTCCGAGGCCTCAGTCACCCGGTTACCCAGCTGCCTGCTCGGTCGGCTTCATGTTCGATGACTTTTACATGGTTAATTCCTTTCAATTAACGAGAGCACCCAGGTTTTGCTTGGCGCTTCCAAAGGCGCAAAGGTTAAGACGGATCAACCGCAGAACCGGTCGCGCCGTAGGCTCTGGCGGATGAACGCAGATTCACGCAGATAAAGACGGAAACCCCTAAACAAGCGAAGCCGTGGAGCGCTGCCTTCCCGCGGCCGCGGGACGAGCCGTCCCGGAACCGCGTAGCGGTGAAATATTTATAGCCCCCCCGCCGCGGGTTGAAGCCCTAGGAACGGCGTTAAAAAAAGTCCAGCGCTGAAAGCGCGATAGAAGGGTGGTCGGCATTCACCCCAAGACGTGGCTCTGCGAGGCTGCACTCTTTCCAAATCCGGATTCCATCTGCGTAAATCTGCAGCGACTCGACCGAGCTCGCCGAAGTCTTGCCCGCCATAGCCCCGCGCGACGGCTGATCGATCTGCGGTTGGTTTTCCATTCGCGTCCATTCGCGGTCCCATTCGCGGTTTTTTTCGCGCTTTTTGTGCCTTTTCGCGGCTATCGTTGTCCGCCCCCATGAGTCCGCCTGTACAATTTCGTATCATTAGAAAGCTGCGGCGAAGTCTACTATATCTGCTCGCAGTTTTTCTCGTCTCGGTTGTCGGTTACCTGACGTTTGGCTGGTCATTGATCGATTCTGTTTACATGGTGGTGATTACCATGTTCAGCGTCGGGTTCGAGGAAGTGCACCCGCTGACGACGGTTTGGCAAAAAATTTTTACCATGCTGGTTATTATCGGCGGTACCAGCGCCGTTGTTTTCGTGATTGGCGAGGTCATCCGTTTCATAACAGAAGGAGAAGTTTTAAAAGTGATCAAAGAACTAAAAAAGAGCCGTGAGGTCGAAGGAGTGGCTCAACACGCAATCATCTGTGGCTACGGACGGATCGGCCAGATTCTGGCGCGCGATCTCGCCGCCTACGGATTTCCGTTTGTCATCGTAGATATCTCCGATGACCGCTTAGCTCTAGCCGAGGCTGAGGGTTACCTATTTGTAAAGGGTAGTGCTACCGAAGAGGAAACCTTGATAAGCGCAGGCGCTGAACGCGCCAGAGTATTGGCGACCGTTCTTCCCCAAGACACCCTGAACGTCTTCATTACATTGACCGCACGGAACCTGAACCGGAATCTACGGATTATCGCCAGAGGCGAACAACCGAGTACCGAGAAAAAACTATTACAGGCCGGTGCCGATGAAGTCGTCCTACCAGCCGCTATTGGAGGCGCCCGTATTGCCCATATCATCACTCGCCCCGCGACGATGAGTTTTCTTGGCGATACTCGCGGCATGGTCGGTGAAGAACTCAAACGCCTCGGCGTCGAGATTGACGAACTCCGTCTACATCAACACACGTTCTTGGTCGGAAAAAATGCGCAAGAGCTCCAAGACCTGGCTGAAGGGAGCATCTTAGTCGTCGCGATCCAACGAGCCGACGGCACCGTCCTACGAAGCGATTTTCTTCAAGAGCCCCTGCGCGAAGGCGATGCTGTTATTATCGTCGGTCGAACTGGCGCCCTGCCCTCGATCCTCGGTGCTGAGATTGAACGTGAAGAATTACTTTAGTAACCGCGAATTGCCACGGATAAACGCTCAAGCCACGAACCCGTCCAGTAATCCACTCCGTCCACTCCGTCCACTAAGTCCACTAGTTTGGTCTGTCTTCGTGCACTCGCAATCACCTATCACTTTTCACCTTCCAGCCTCGCCCTTCGCGTGACATTTTCTTCCCATGAAAAAGGCCCTGGTGGCCGGAGCGCTCGGCGTTACCGGTCGAACCCTTGTTAATCACTTGGTTTCATTGGGTGATTGGGAAGTAGTCGGACTATCCCGGAGAAACCCGGAATTTCAGACCTCGGCAAAATACATCGCGGTCGATCTCACAGACCGGTCCGCGGTTGAAGCCAAGCTGAGTGATATCAGCGACGTAACTCACATCTTTTACTCGGCGCTTTACTGGGGAACCAACGTTTTCGATGAGGTAGGACCTAACTTCGCAATGCTGACGAACTTGGTTGAAACCGTCGAACGTAAATCAACCCAGCTTCGAAAAGTCGTCCTGTTAGAAGGCGCTAAATGGTACGGAGCGCATCTCGGCCCTTACAAAACCCCGGCTAGAGAAGACGACTGCCGGCACCTGCCGCCCAATTTTTATTATGATCAGGAAGATTATTTAAAAACCCAATCGACCGGAAAATCCTGGTCTTGGTCAGCCCTTCGCCCTTCTTCCATCTGCGGGTTCGCCGTGGGTAACCCAATGAACATGGCTACCGTTCTCGCTGTGTACGCAGTGCTTAGTAAAGAATTGGGGTTACCTCTCCGGTTCCCTGGCACCACCACAGCCTACCACATCGTCATGGAGATGACCGATGCCGAGCTATTAGCCAAAGCCGTCGTCTGGGCCGGCGAAAGCGATCAATGTAACGGCGAAGCTTTCAATATCACGAACGGCGACTTTAATCGTTGGACCAATCTGTGGCCGCGGCTGGCCGCCTATTTCAAGATGGATTACGCGCCGCCGCAACACCTCCCCTTAACCTTATTCATGTCCGACAAAGCCACACTTTGGCAAACCCTCGTCAAGAAGCACGGCCTACTCGACTATACCTTCGAACAAGCCGTCTCCTGGCCCTTCGGCGAAGCCATCTTTAACATCGAGTACGACATCATGTCCGATACCACCAAATCCCGCCGATACGGTTTCCTTGAATGGGTCGACACCGAAGAAATGCTGTTCCGCCTCTTTACCCAATTCCAAAAAATGCGCTTTATCCCAACGCTGTAAGAGAATAGCCGCAAAAGGCACAAAAAGCGCAAAAAATACGAGGACAAAATCTCACGCAAAGACGCAAAGTCGCAAACGTTAAGAGGTGAAACGTGGGAAGCGTCGCCAATAGCGAAAACCAGAGCCGCTCGATCGGAATCAAGCTCCCGACTTATAGAGATTTGGCCGATGTGTTCTCTCCTGGCGCTTGCTCAGTTTCTGTGACCTAATCTAGTTTCCGTCTTAACCTTTGCGTCTTTGCGTGAGATTTTCTTTATTCGCGTTTATACGTGTCCATTCGCGGTTCCTTCCCCATGACCCGAAAATCCTTCCTCAAACGCCTTTCCACACTCCCGATTTTATCCGCTCTCTGGCCGCATTTAATGGGGTCGGCCGGAGCCACTTCACCATCTCCGTCACCCGCCTCACGCGTACGCCCTTCCGATCCCGGCTGGCCGGACACGGCTGCTTGGGAAAAGCTGAACCAAGCCGTTGGCGGCCGGCTCATTAAAGTCGCATCACCCCTTGCCACCTACGCCACCGCCACAGACGAAGCGGCTCGCACAAAGATACTGAAAGACCTGCGAAACCCATTCTACATCCGCGATCAACCGGGAGCCACCCAAAGCACTGGCTGGGTCGATGCCTGGATGTCCGCTCCCAGTGTTTACGCAGTCGCCGCACAGACCACAGACGACGTCGTGGCTGGAGTTAACTTTGCTCGGACTAACAATCTCCGTCTGGTCGTGAAAGGCGCCGCCCACAGTTATCTGGGCGGATCCAACGCTGCTGACTCCCTCCTGATTTGGACCCGGGCAATGAACCAGGTCGATCTACACGACGCCTTTGTCGGGCAAGGCTGCTCTGACCACGCGGCGCCCCAACCCGCCGTAACCGTCGAATCCGGCGCTATGTGGATCGATGCCTATCATGCGGTCACCGTCGAAGCTGGCCGTTACGTTCAAGGGGGCGGTTGTACCACGGTCGGCGTCGCCGGCCTCATTCAGGGCGGCGGTTTCGGCAGTTGGTCAAAAAAGTTCGGGATAGCGGCAGCCGGTCTCTTAGAAGCCGAAATCGTGACCGCAGACGGCCAAGTCCGGATTGCGAACGCTTGTACCAACCCTGATCTATTCTGGGCCATCAAAGGGGGAGGCGGCGGCAGCTTTGGTGTATTAACAAAACTCACCCTGCGAACCCGTGATCTCCCTAACTTCTTCGGTGGAGTGATCGTCATCGTCCAAGCAAAATCGGATGCCGCGTTCCGCGACCTGATTCACGAGTTTATCAGCTTCTACCGAGATCATCTGTTTAACCCGCACTGGGGCGAGACCGTCTCGTTCCGCGGCAACAACGAACTCGCCATAACGATGATATTCCAGGGCCTGGCTAAATCCGACGTCGAAGACCTTTGGAACGGGTTCTTCGACCGAATCAAAAAATCGCCGGACAAATATACGATCGCATCAGACCCAATCATTTTCGCCATACCTGCTAAGACATTTTGGGATGCAGATTTCTTGGAGAAATATCTTCCGCAAGCCGTGCACCCTGACTCAAGAGAAGGTGCCCCTGGCAAACATTATTGGTGGGACGCCGATAACGGCCAGATCGGAAAATATTGGTACGGCTACCAATCGACTTGGCTGCCGGAAGCCCTCCTCGCTGAGGACGAAGTCGCCAAGTTAGTCGATGCTCTCTTTTCTGCAACCCGCCATTGGGGAGCCACTTTCCATTTCAACAAAGGCTTAGCCGGTGCACCGCCGGAAGAAATCGCTGCTGCCCGCGATACCCCGATGAACCCGGCCGTGTTAAATGCATTTACTCTGGTCATTATCGCAGGAGGCGGCCCTCCCGTTTATCCCGGCATCCCCGGTCACGAAGCCGATGTAACTATTGCCCGTCAAAGCGCGCAAAAAATCGGGCAAGCCATGACCGAGCTCAGAAAACTCATTCCTAAGCCCGCCTCTTACGTTAACGAGACCAATTATTTCGAGGAATCCTGGCAAGAATCTTTCTGGGGCCCGAACTACGCCCGCTTAAAAACCATCAAAGAAAAATACGATCCCGCCGGCCTTTTCTTCGTCCACCACGGCGTCGGCTCCGAGAATTGGACTCCTGATGGATTCACGCGGAAAACGTGAGAAGGCATAGTCGCAAAAAGGCACAAAAAAAACAACCGCAGATTTACGCAGATAGGTGCGACTGTGGAGCGCTGCCTCGCTCTTGTCCCTCGAAGTCCGGCTCTTCCGGACGAAGGAGGATGCGAGGCCATCCGTAAACCGCGTAGCGGTGGAATATTATAGCCTCGCGGCCCCGGGATGAGCTTGCGAACCCTAGGAACAGCATTAAAAAAGCGTCCCGCGCTGTAAGCGCGGCAGAGGGTGATTCTCGGGGTGGTCGGCATTCATCCCAAGACTGACTCCTACCACACGGCGCTTTTTCGACGCCAAAACCATCTGCGTAAATCTGCAGCTTGCCCGCCATAGCCTCGCGCGACGGCTGGTGCATCTGCGGTTCGTCTTTTTTCGTGCCCATTCGCGGTTCCCTTCGTGTCCATTCGCGGTTTTTTTGCGCTTTTTGAGCCTTTTTGCGGCTATTCCTGTTTTCCGCCAAGCCCTTTCCCCATCTGTCATTTGCCATTTGTCATCTGTCATCCCCCCGTCGTACCTTCCACTTTCTCACCTTTCACTTTTTCCCCACCCCCCGCCGATGATTTCCAGTCAGGAAGAACTGCAAAAGCTGTCTGATAAAGCCGCCGCTCACGTGTTGAGCATGAAAGGGACCGAAACAGGGACACGTACCGGCTGGCTGATGATCACCACCATTCTGATCGAGGCCTGGGATCTGTATTCGATCTCGTTTCTGTTGATCTTCATCAAAGACGAGTTCAAGCCGGATGCCGCTCTGCTCGGCTTAGCCTCCGCTTCAGTCCAACTAGGTGCATTGATCGGCGCCGTGATCGGCGGTTGGGCCGCAGATCGTCTCGGACGCCGCGTGGTGTTCCTCACCACCATGGCACTTTTCGTTGTCCTGGCCGTATCTCAAGCGTTCGCCCACAACATGTGGGAACTGGTCATTATTCGATTGTTTCTCGGGATACCTTTGGGCAGCGATGTCGCCTCCGGGTACGCCTACATCATGGAATCAATGCCCAAGGGGAAACGGGAAGTGATGGGCAACCGTTGGCAAGGGATGTTCGGCCTGGGCGAAGTCGCTTGTATCATTGTGGTCACCATCATGTTCCTAAGCGGGATGAACCACGGCTTGCTCTGGCGGGTCGGTCTCGCGTTAGGTGCAGTTCCCGCCCTCCTCCTTTTCCTGATGCGCCTCGATATCTCTGATACCGCCCTTTCCCTGATTCAATCCGGCAAATTTAAACAGGCCAAAAAAGTCGCTAAACAGATGTTCAATGATCCGTTGGACATGCTACCGGACGAGAACTACCAGGTTCAGCGTCCGCGTACCCGCGACTTTCTAGCCGATATCTGGAAAGACAAGACTCGGCGGCGAGCCAGTATTTATGCCTGGATCTCGAACGCAGCCCAAGGGATCGAGTTTTCCGCCTTCGGTTTTTATCTTCCGATCATTTTCTTGCTGACCGGTGTGTCTGGGATGGTAGGTACTAACTTTCTTTTAGCTGGGATCTACACCATCGCCACCATCAGCGGATTCGTCGCTCCGGCTATCACCCCGAAACTAGGTCACCGGGGCATCTCCCAATGGGGCTTTGGCGGAACCTGGCTTTCTCTGGTCGCCGCCGCCATCTTGTTCCAGTTAGACTGGAAACCGCTAGTTCCGATCGCCGCAGCTTCCCTGATGTGGTTCCACTACTGGTCAGCCTCCAACGGCATGACCATCTGCTCAATGGTCGCTCCTTCCCGCTATAAAGCCACCGCGTCCGGCTTCGGCTATATCTTCGTCAAACTCCCGAATTTCATCACCATCTTCCTATTCCCGGTCCTATTAGAAAAAGTAGGGACCGCCATCGCGACCGCCATAATTTCCCTATCGTCGTTCATCGCCTTCCTGGCCGCCCACTTCATCCTCCCCGAAGTCTACGGCTACATCGAACGACAGCGCGAGGAGACGCCGGTGGGAATAGCTGAAAGGTGAAAGGTGGAGGATGCCCCTTTACCGTTGGATGCAGATCCTTGGTGTGACTCATTTCATCCTGGGCGCTCTCGCCTCCATCGGAACCGCCTTAGCCCTTGTGGGCATATTTTGCGTGTCGTCCGTCCCGGGTCCGACTCCTCAATCCGCTGAGGCCAAATTTGGCATTGAGGTTGCGGCCCTGACCCTCGGGACTGTCGCCATCTGCTTCGTCCTGTTACTGCGGATAACATTCGTCCTTGGCAACCGCCTTTTCTGCCGACGTTGGCATGTCTTCTGCGTCGTGATGGCAGCTTGCGAAATTCTTTGGGGCATTTTCCCCGGAGGTATAGTTGCCTTCATCTTCTTCGCCGAACTATCAACTCTTCAATCCAGCAGCACGCTAGCAACAATCCTCAGCGCCATCCTCTCCGCCGCCATACCAGGTATCCCGATAGCCGTTTCCATCGCCACCATCGTCCTCCTAGCCATGTCGTCCACAGAAACGCAGTGATTGCCGGGAATACAAAAGAAAAGTCTCACGCTAAGGCGCAAAGACGCGAAGGTAAAACGGAGATCAGACTAATACACCGCAAGCCTCTACCTTTGTGTCCCTTTGCGTTTTCTCTGGCAATTGGTTTTATATTTCTTTGCGCTCTTTCGCGGCTATCCATTCTTTCCTTTGCGCCTTTGCGTCTTTGCATGAGATTTTGATTCCGTCCCCCTTTCCCCATGCGCCCTCTGTCCTCCCTTTCCCCTATTGGCTATCGGCTATCGGCTATTAGCTACGCGCTCCGCTTGGCTATCGGCTATTGGCTATTGGCTATGCGTTTCGCATCCGCGGCGACGCCGAGTCCCTCCCCCGCAACCCCCGATCTCGCTCTCCAACAACAAATGCCGGCTATTGAAGCCATCGTCCATGACGCGGCCAACCGGTACGGCGTAAAAGCAATCATCGCCGCCGTGAATTCCAGTGGCCAAAACATCTACACGGAAGCCGAGGGCGAATCGATGACCGGTGTCCCTGTCACCGTGCCGATGCATTTCCGGAACGGCGCGATGGCGTTCACTTACATGTCGACCATGTTGTTGGAACTGGTTGACCAAAAAAAAGTGACCCTGGACACCAAGGTCAGCCAATTTTTCCCCGACCTACCTTCGGCCGATCGCATCACCCTGAAACAGCTCGCCAACATGACATCCGGCTACGCCGATTATGTCAATCAACCGGAACTAACCCACGCCCTCAGTCTTGACCCATTCAAACAATGGAGCTCAGACGATCTGATCCGCATCGGCACCAGTAAACCGCTGTTGTTCGAGCCCGGCACAAACTTCGCCTATTGCCACACCAACTACGTCATCCTGGGCCGAGTCCTGGAAATGCTGACTGGCCTGCCTTTAGCGACCGCGATGCAAAAATACATCTTCGGCCCCATGGACCTCAAGCAGACCCAAAGCATCGATACCCCCGAGATCCCAGCCCCCATCCTCCACTCATTTAGCGCCGAACGCCGCGGCGAGCTCGGGGTCCCCGCCAGCTCCATCCTATACGAAGAATCAACCTTCTGGAACCCATCCTGGACGACTGCCGAAGGCGCCGTCCAAACAACCGATATCAACGATCTAGCCAAATCCATCGAAGCCGTCGGTACCGGTAAACTCCTCTCCAAAGAATCATCTGCTGCTCAGATCAATCCAAGCTTGATCGGCTTCGGCCATCCCGATCCCAACTGCCCTGCCTGCCAGCAAAACACCAAGGAACATAACTACGGACTAGGTGTCGTCATCCTAGGTTCCTGGATCACTCAAACCAAAAACTTCGCCGGCTGCGGCGCCACCGCCGGCTATC
>DASUWQ010000021.1:0-11974 GCA_036378375.1 Chthoniobacterales bacterium | reverse complement strand
GGGTTATAAGAGCATCTGGGGCCGTTCGCGGGAGCCGCCTGCAATGTACGCACCTAGGTGACAAACGCGGGGTTTCATAATTTGCGCGCAGACGGGGTTCGGGTAAAAGCGGCTCCCCTCCAGGCGGACCGCCTGCTCCGAGCTCTATCCGATGATGGCAACGTAACCGCCCTGGCAGCATAGAATCGAACAACCCTTATGTTGACGTGCGGTTGTTGCCGAACGCCCAAACGCTAAGCGCGCAATTGCCCGTAGATATCAAACATCTGGCGAAAAACGCGGCGCCAAGAATATCGTTTGGCAACCTGTTGGCTCGCAGCCTCGCCGATCTGAGCCAGATCTAACTTTTTCGACTCGAGAATCGCGGCTGCCAGGGAATCCGGAGAATTCTCTTCTGCCCAATGCGTTTGATCGCTCAGAATAATTCGATCCATATAGCTTCCCCGGATACCGACTACAGGAGTTCCGCTGGCTTGGGCTTCCAGCGCCACCAGTCCGAAGGTCTCTTGCACGCTCGGATGTACGAATAGATCAGCAGCCCGGTAGACCGCTGCCAATTCGTCTTGGGCAGAGATATACCGGAGCCAGGAGACAGCCTTTGTGCCTCTCGACAGTTCCCGAAGCTGATCCCGTAGCGGACCATCACCGACGACCAGCAAATGAAAACGCCCAGCGTTTTCACTGTTCAAAATCTCAAAAGCGTCAAATAGGGTCTTAACGTTTTTTTCGTGCGCCAGGCGGCCAACGTAGAGCAGCAGAAATCGGTCAGTCGGTATCTCCATCCGAGCTCGAGTAGCGTTTCCATCTTTCCCGGGTCGAAAAATATCGGTGTCAATCCCAAGCTCAGCCAAGATCACGTTCTCAACTCCCCATTGGCCCAATACCTGACCGAGCGCAGCCGATGGGACAAACGTAGCCTTGAAATGATTATACAGCGCACGAACGTAAGCTCGAGCCATCTCCATCACGATCTCGGTGGCAGTTTCTCCCAGGAATTTTGAAGTGGTCCGCAGATAGGCTTCGGGGAAATTCGAATGATAGAAGCCGACTACCGGGATGCGTAAGGCGCATCCGGAAGAGATCGCTTTCCAGGCTAGCTGGTAGGGGTCGCTTGATTCGATAACATCTGGTCGTTCCCGCTCGAGGAGCTGCTGCACCGCGCCCAGGTGCAATAGAGCGCGATAGCGTGAAGTTCGTGAAACGAGCGGTGACTTAATAGAGTAAGTGCGGCTGTTTTCGGTCTCCGCGCATGAGGTTTCGTCTCCAGGGATGATCAGGAGGTGTTGATGACCGTTAGCGATCGCGTACTTACGCTTCTCTTCGAGGTAGCGCTTCACCCCGCCGCTAAACGGGGAGTAAAATTGCGTCAAATCGCAAACCTTCATTAGCCTGAATCAGCCGTAAAATACCTGGTACCCTTAAATCTTACTGGCTGGATGGACGAGGTCATACGCGACGGTTGCCAGGCATTTTACGGCTGATTCAGGCTATTCCTGGTCCGTCAAATAGCGCTCGGCATCCATCGCGGCCATGCAACCTTGCCCGGCAGCAGTTACGGCCTGACGATAGTAAGGATCAACCACATCTCCAGCCGCAAAAACCCCGGATATCTCGGTGAGTGAGCCGTTTTTCTTAAGCAAATAACCGTTCTTATCTGTCGGCAGCCAATTGCGAAATGCATCCGTATTTGGAGTATGGCCGATTGCAATAAAGACGCACTTCACTTCCAAGGTGGATTCCTCGTTGGTCTCGATGTTTTTGAGTTTAACCGCGCGCATTTCACCCCGTTCATCGGCTAGGTACTCCGTGATTACCGTATTCCAAATCGGCTTGATCTTCGGATGATTGAGGGCTCGCGCCGCCAGAATCGCAGAGGCCCGAAACGAATCCCGGCGATGAATCAGGTGAACCTCGGAAGCGAATTTGGTTAGAAAGACTGCCTCCTCACACGCGGTATCGCCCCCGCCCACCACGCAGACCGGGACGTTCCGGTAAAAGGCCCCATCACAGGTAGCGCACGAAGTCAGACCGTGACCCTTCATCCCTTTCTCGTTGGGCAAGCCGAGCCATTTGGCCGACGCGCCACTCGCAACAATTACGCTCTTCGCTTCCAACCATTCGCCGTCGACCTTGAGACGATGAAGATTCTTACCGGGTTCAAATTCGTCGACTTCGGCGTACCGGAAGCGAGCGCCAAATTTCTCCGCTTGCCGGTGCATGTTCATAATCAGTTGCGGGCCATCGATCCCATCGGGAAATCCCGGGAAATTTTCGACTAAAGTGGTTGTAGTCAGTTGGCCGCCGGGTTCACGACCTTCCAAGACCAACGGAGAAAGGTTTGCCCGGGCAGCATAGATCGCGGCGGTCAAGCCGGAGCAACCCGTGCCTACGATGACGACGTTTTCGATGGAGCCGTTACGTTCCATTCAGATGGGAGGTTCTAAGTTATAGGTTCTAAGTTTTAAGTTATACGTTCAAGGTGATGCGATGTTGGAGCTGACATGGACGATTCTCCGGTCCTAGAAAACAAGCAACTTTGCACGTTCGACCCCGAACGTCTAATTTCAAACCCTGAACTGCCCGGGGCGTCACAACGTCAAACTTTATAACCTAAAACGTAAAACCTCTAACTTATAACCTCCAACACCACGTGTTCACTGGAATCGTAGAAACCACTGGTCAAATCAACCGCGCGGAACCGACTTCAAACGGGGGCACCCAGTTGGTAATCGGCACCCAGCTGGCTACCGAATTGGAGATCGGAGCCAGCTTAGCCTTAAACGGCTGCTGCCTGACCGTTACCGCCGTGAATGGGTCCGAGATTCGATTTGATTTACTAGGCGAAACGTTACGGCGAACCAATTTAGGAGACCTTAAGCCGGGGGATGTAATCAATCTGGAGCGACCTATGCTCGCAAATGGCCGGTTCGATGGGCACGTTGTGCAAGGGCATATCGACACCACGGCTCGGATTGAATCTATTGAACCCGCTGGCAGCGATCATCGAGTCGAGGTTGCTCTTCCGGAGTCATTTTCGCGGTACGTGGTCTTCAAAGGGTCCGTTGCTGTAGATGGTATCAGCCTCACCGTGGCGGAATTGAATCCTGATCGTTTTGTTGTGTGGATTATTCCCCACACTTGGCAGGTGACGAACTTGCATCAACGACGACCGGGCGACCGCGTGAACCTGGAATTCGATCTCATTGCAAAATATGTGGAACGGATGTTGAGCGCTCAATCAACAGCGGTACGTCCATGAACGGCGGTTGGAGGGGAGCCGCTTTCGCCCGCACCAACTCGACGCCACAAATTTAACGGACGGCGGATACTCTCGCCAGAAACCATGTTTAACAGGCGGCTCCCGCGAACGGCTGCAGGCGGGGAATTCACCCGGGGTGTTGCACGATTCAAGACAACGCCGTTTCAGATGCCATATCAGGAGCATTTCCGGGAGCCGCCTGCTATTAGACTTTCCGGTGTCTCCGAATTTATTCTCTCCGCTCCTGCCTCGAGATTTTGCAGCGCCTAAAAGCGGCTCCCCTCCAGGCCCGCGATCAATCTGCGTTCCTCGGCGCGCGGCGCTGCTTTTTCGTACTCGCCCGGCGTTCTTTCATCTCGCGAATTTTACGCTTCAGAGCCGGTGGACGGGGAGAACGCCGACGGCGCGCCTTCTCTTTTTCCGCGACGCGCCGGTTTCTGGCGTCAATTTCCCGTTGCTCCAATAATTCGATCAAGCGGCGGACCGCGAGGGATCGGTTCTGGTGCTGTGAGCGAGAATCACTGACGGTTACGGACAATCCGGTGGGAATGTGTCGCAAAGTGACGGCCGTTGATACCTTGTTAACGTTTTGACCGCCCGGTCCCCCCGATCGGGCGAAGAACTCCGCGAACTGTGACTCGTTGAACCCGAGCCGATGAAGTCGCTCCAGGACACGTTGTTCAACGAAAAGTGCCATGGAACAACAAGGTCACAAAGCTCACGAAAAGACAAAATGATTCACAACGAGATCACACTGCGGCATAGCCACAACCAAAGAAAGGATTTTACACAGCAAGGCCACAAAGGCCGCAAAGAGATTTTCTACAGAGAATGTAAAAACTGAGGCTTTAGGCATCTATATTCTGATCTTTGTGGCCTTTGCGGCCTTGTTGTGAAATTTTTTGTCTTCGCCTTTGTGACCTCGCCTGTGTGCTTGACGCCATTCGCGGCCAGACCTATGTAGGCGTCAGGTCGGCCGGTTCAGGTCGTCTTTCGTTCTCCTCATGAATATCCACGAATATCAGGCCAAAGAGCTTTTCCAACGGTTCGGGGTCGCCTCTCCGAAGGGTGTACCGGTTAATACGCCAGAAGAGGCAGAAAAAGTAGCCGCTGATCTCAAGACGTCCCACCTCGTAGTTAAAGCGCAAATTCATGCGGGAGGTAGAGGCAAAGGCACTTTCAAAAACGGGCTTAAGGGCGGTGTACGGCTTTGTGCGACCCCGGCCGAGGCGCGAGAACTCGCCCAGAACATGTTGGGTCACTACCTAGTAACAAATCAGACCGGTCCGGATGGCCGGCTGGTTCATAAGGTTATGGTGGCAGAGTCGGTCGAGATCCAGCGTGAGGTTTATTTCGCCATATTAATGGATCGCGAAAGCGGCGTGCCAGTAGTGGTCGTCAGCACCGAAGGCGGGGTCGACATTGAAACGGTCGCCGAAAAGTCGCCCGACAAGATTTACAGAGAAAAAGTGCATCCGCTTTTAGGTATGCCGCCGTACATGGCATTGAAACTTGCACGGCAACTCGAGTTTTCCGGTGACCAGTTGAAAGCGGCCGCGAAACTCATCATGAACGTCTATAAGCTGTTCAGCACACTGGATTGTTCACTGGTGGAGATCAATCCGCTGGTAGTGACGAAGAGCGGCGAGGTGCTGGCTTTGGATGCAAAGTTCGAGTTTGACGATAATGCGCTCTATCGGCACCCAGAGATCGTGGCTATGCGGGACGAAAACGAAGAAGACCCACGTGAGGTGGAAGCGTCGAAATTCAGCCTCAATTATATCGGTCTGGATGGTAACATCGCTTGTCTGGTGAACGGCGCCGGCTTGGCCATGGCGACAATGGACATTGTCAAATACTCTGGTGGCCGTCCTGCTAATTTCTTAGACGTTGGAGGGGGCGCCAGTGAGGAGCAGGTGACTGAGGCGTTCAAAATCCTAATTTCGGATAAGAACGTGAAAGCGATCTTGGTGAACATCTTTGGAGGGATCATGCGCTGTGATGTGATCGCTCAGGGAATCATTAATGCCGTTAAAGCCGTGACCCTGCCAGTACCGCTAGTGGTCCGGCTAGAGGGTACCAACGTTGATCAAGGCAAGAAACTTTTGACGGAGTCGAAACTCCCGATTCGAGCGGCAGCGGATTTAGCCGAAGCCGCAAAGCTAGTGGTTGCAGCCGCGAAAGGAGCCTAGCGAATCCGACTTTTTAAGAGGTCAACCATGCAAATCGCAGAAGTCGCTTTCATCGGCTACCCGGTAACGGATGCCGAACGAGCCCGTGAGTTCTATGAAGGGGTGCTGGGCCTGTCGCCGTCCCGGACGTTTGGCGGTGGCGATTCCGTTTGGATCGAATACGACCTTGGGGCCACCACCTTTGCTATCAGCAATATGGCAAAAGAGAATTGGAAGCCGTCACCCGACGGCGCGATCGTAGCGTTCGAAGTAGTTGATTTTGACGCTGCCATCACTGAGCTCAAAGCGAAGAAAATACCTTTTGAGCACGAACCCATGGAAACCCCGGTGTGTTGGATGGCGGTGATCGCTGATCCGGACGGAAACAAATTAACAGTTCATAAACGACACGGTTAAATCCCCTAGAACAAATGTCTATCCTGGTTAATCGAAATACGCGGCTCCTGGTGCAGGGAATCACAGGCCAATCCGGCGCTTTTCACGCCCGTGGCTGCATGGAATACGGCACAAACGTTGTTGCCGGTGTCACCCCCGGGAAAGGAAAACAGAGCTTCGATGGCAAGGTGCCGATTTATGACACTGTCAGCGAGGCGCGGAAGCAGACCGGCTGCAATGCCACCATGATTTTCGTACCGGCGCCTTTTGCTGCTGACGCGATTCTTGAAGCTGCCGATGCCGGCGTTGAGCTCATCGTTTGTATCACGGAAGGAATCCCGGTCATGGACATGATGCGGGTAAAAGAGATGTTAATAACTTCTAAGAGCCGGTTGATTGGTCCGAATTGCCCCGGAATCATCACTCCCGGTGAATGTAAGATCGGCATCATGCCTGGCTACATTCACAAGCGGGGTAACGTAGGCGTGATATCGCGATCCGGTACTCTGACTTATGAAGCTGTGTGGCAGCTTACCCAGCGAGGATATGGGCAATCGACCTGTATCGGGGTTGGCGGTGATCCTATCCACGGGACGTCGCATCTGGACGCGGTCAAAATGTTCGCCGAAGATTCAGAAACGAAGGCTTTGATTTTGATCGGGGAAATCGGAGGTAGCGGCGAGGAAGAAGCGGCCGCTTGGATTCAGACGAATCTTAAGAAACCCGCATGTGCCTTTATTGCGGGTGCAACGGCGCCTCCCGGCCGGAGGATGGGACACGCAGGCGCCATCGTTGCCGGAAGTAGTGGAACGGCAGCTGCTAAGATCGAAGCCATGAAGGCGGCGGGAATTGCTGTAGCAGAAACCCCGGCCGCAATCGCTGAAACATTACTTAAAATATTTAAGAATTAAGGACTCAGAGCTCCGCAGGAGCGAAATCTTCGTATGGTTAAGAGTTAAGACGATAGCCCCATAGGAGCAGAATCTTTATAGCGGAATTTTTATAGCTTATGAGCCAGTTTGCCAGAGGATTAGAAGGGGTGGTCGCTAACGAGACCCGTTTGGGTGACGTCCGCGGGCAAGAGGGTCAGCTCATTTATTGTGGTTACGAGATCAATGAATTAGCCGGGAAAGTTTCCTTCGAAGAAGTTGTCTATCTTTTGTGGAACAATCGGCTCCCAAAGCAGGCTGAGCTGGCGGAATTCAAACGACAACTCGCCGACGAACGTGAGCTACCGGCGCAAGTCGTTGAGTTCATAAAATCGACACCTCGAACAGCGCTGCCGATCGACGTCTTGCGGACCGCCACATCGATGCTTGGATTGCACGATCCAAGTCTGTTACTGGACGATAGTTTAGCGGCTAACCATCGCAGAGCGATGGCGATTCTCGCTAAAGTCAGCGTGATCGTCGCCTATTTCCATCGAGCCAGAAACGGTCTCGATTTGCCCAAGATTAGAAAAGATCTGGGTGAAGCCGCGCATTTCCTTTACCTGCTCGACGGTTCCGAACCCTCTCCAAAGAAAGTCGAGACGTTGGATGTCGCCTACGTTCTCCATGCCGAACACGGGATGAATGCGTCGACTTTCAGCGCCCGGGTCACGATTTCGACACTCACCGACATTTATTCGGCGATGACCGCAGCGATTGCGACCTTGAAAGGACCTCTGCATGGCGGGGCAAATGAAGGCGTGATCCACATGCTGCAGGAGATTGGTGACCCGAAAAATGTCGATGTCTACGTAGAGAAAGCCTTGGCCGAAAAGAAACGGATTATGGGTATCGGGCATCGCGTTTATAAGGTGCTCGATCCGCGCGCGCCTCATCTCCAGCGGATGGCGGTCGAGTTGAGCAGCGAGCTTGGCGAACCGAAATGGATTGCCATGTCAGAGCGGATCGCCGCGTTAATGAAAGAGAAAAAGGGACTTTACGCGAATGTCGATTTCTACTCAGCCACCGTTTATTATTCTCTAGGAATTCCAACCGATCTGTTCACCCCGCTCTTCGCGATCTCGCGTACCGGAGGTTGGACGGCGCATATTCTGGAACAGCTTTCCGATAACCGCTTGTACAGGCCGCTAAGCCAATATGTAGGTGAGCCGGTCGGCCGAAAATTCGTGCCGATAGAGCAGCGGTAGGGGGCCAATAGTGACTTAGCAGCTCCGCCCTGGAGGGGAGCCGCTTTTTCACGTGGGCACGGCCCTATTCGTGGCAGCGACGTAAAAGGCCTGCGTATGGCGGGAGATGTTGCTAGTAGGCGGCTCCCGGGAACGATTCCAGATAGTATCTAGTACCTTAGTACTATCGCCATTTGAGGAGCAGCAGGTTCCGTAAAGTCTCCCTTCGTTTATGGGTGAACGAGCGATGTGCAGATCGCCAGTTTTCCGCCAGCAGCTTGATTTAGGTCGATGAAGTCCCCAGCTCCGTAGGAGTGAAATCTTTATAGAACGATAACACAAAATGAGACAGCTCCGCTCGTTTGGTTTTGACACGAAGTGCTATCATTGATAGCATTAGAGCATGGCACAATTGCTCGTGCGCGATCTGGAGCCAGAAGTCGTTCAGGCGCTGAAAAGAAAGGCAGCCGCGGAAGGTACCTCTGTCGAGGAGGCACATCGGCGCCTGCTTCGCGAGGCATTGTTAAAGACCTGGCCGAGGCTGTCGTTCAAAGAGGCGCTGCTCCGCATGCCTGACGATGGAGATGATGAGGTATTCTCGCGCAAAAAGAAAAAGCGGCGACAACCTAAGCTCTAATGGCGGTTCTGCTCGATACCAATGTCCTTTCGGAACTCCGGAAGGGAAACGGAGCTAATCCTTCCGTCAGTGCTTGGTACGCGACGACCGAGAGCCGAGAGCTTTTCATTAGTGTGCTGGTCGTTGGTGAACTCCGGCACGGGATCGAAAAGAAACGACTAACCGATCCAACTTTTGCGACTAGACTCGAACGTTGGCTACAAGGCATCATGTATGACTATCAAAGCCACATTTTAGCAATCACGCTCGAGGTGGCGGAGCTTTGGGGATCACTCGCGTTAACTCAGACCGTTTCCGAACCCGACGGGCTGATCGCTGCGACGGCACTGGCTCACAACCTGACTCTGGTCTCAAGAAACGAAAACGATTTTAAGGCGACTGGCGTCAAGACCCTGAATCCTTGGCACTTTACAGCTTAGTACTAACCTACTAAATCTGCGTGATCGGTTTTAATCTGCGGATTCAATTTGGGATCTAGGTCCATTCCGTCTCAATTCGTGCGAAAACTGTTGCCCTCTCTCGGCTCGCCTGCAGCTAAGGTGCTCGCTTTCATCGGCCGGCATCCTACGCCGATCCTGGTTTTACCGTCCCTTTGGTTCCTTGCCCGGTATTTGCCCTTCTGGAAGGACATTGATGCCACCGTTCAACTCATCGCATCGGCGTATGACGACAATCTCTTGCATTTCCCACCGCTCTATTCCTTTCTGGGCCGAGTCCCATTTTTTGTCATCGACAGCATCCTGAGCGGACATGCACCGGGGATTTTTGAGCGACAGCATCCGTCACTCGCCGCTGTCTATGGCTTGGTCGTGCTCCAACATGTCGGCCTATGGCTGGCTTTGCGGTATTTCGTTTTTTCATTTCCCGCCCGCGATATCGCCCGCGGTTGCGTCACCCTTTTATTGGCGTCGATCGCCAGTTTCTATGCTTTCGCTCACACCTGCGGTTCCGAGGCGATGACTCCCGTCGCTTACTTCCTGGTTTTCGGAGCTGGTATTCGAGTCTTACTTAGCCGTGCGACTTGGACGTCGTGGGTGATTTACACAGCGGCCCTGTTCTTGGCGGCAGGCTCACGCCACATCAATCTAATCCTCCTGATTTGGTTACCCGGAACCGTAGTTCTTCTGTGGCTCTGGTCGTTCCTGCCGCCGCGGCTTGCCAGACGTCTTGTCCGACGGAGCCAAAGGTCTCGAGTCGAGCCTGCGGATTTGTCTGGCGAAGTCGGAAGCCTCCGGGCTTGCCCGTCGAAGCTTCCGGAGTTTCAAACGACGGGGCGAAGCCGGGAGTCTGAGACGACCGGGCGAAGTCTCGCGATCACGGCGTTGATGGCGTTTTTATGCACCTTAGCAGCGTTCGGCGCTGATAAGATCGTGCTTAGCACCTTGTGTCACCGATTCGGCGTAATCGAACGCTCGAGCCTCGGTTCTGCGATGAGCGGCCGCATCGGAACCTGGGTGGATAAGCTGTCTCCGGAACGAAAACGTGCGTTGCTCGATTCTGTCCAACGACTAACCAACGATCCCCTGGTTAAGCTGGCGATCCAATTCCAGATCGAGATCGGTTCGTATGACAAAGGGACCGGAGAAGCGCTAACCGACGCGCTAAAGGCACGAGGGTTCGCCGGCGAGAAATTGTGGGCTCTGAAGGACCAGCTTATTTCCCAGTCGTCGTTTTGCTTTTATCGAACGCTCGATTTTGGCCTGATGAAGGAAATCTTTAGCGACTTCTGGCACGGATTCTTGCCGACAAATGATCAAGGCATCGCCATTGCGGCCCCGAAAGCCACGTTTTTCTCGCTAGAGCGCATCAACCAAAATCCGAGTGATTGGGAGGGTATTAAAGAATCCCCAATTTTTGTTCCTTCCACCGCGAAGGCAACTCTTGAACGGGCAATTACGGACAATATGATCCGGCACTGGCGTTGGCTGCCGATCCTGGTGTGGACACTCGTGTTCCTTGGCTTTGGCTCGTGGCGGGCGGCGCGCGGTTTCCTGCCGGGGCGGTATCTGTTTGTTGGGCTCACCATCCTCGGCATTGGAACTTTGGTTTATGCCGCTAATTGTGTTTGCATTTATACTCTGCCTCGGTATGCGTTGCCGTTATTGGTGGCCGTGATTGCATTTGGCTGTTTGATAAGCGCAGGGTCTTCGGCTGATAAATGAACTTGATCTGAATGCACGTTCCGTGAGCCGCACTGAGGACCAGATGAGCCCTACGACGATTCGTACATCGGGCGATTGTCGACTTTCTATTCTGATGCCTTGCTTAAACGAGGCTGAAACGATCGAGTCTTGTGTGCGAAAAGCGTTGGATAGCCTGGAAAGGCTGAATCTGACTGGCGAGGTTGTAATAGCCGACAACGGAAGCATCGATGGATCGCGAGAACGCGCCGAGGCATTGGGAGCTCGCGTCGTCCCAGTGTCCGAACGTGGATACGGTGCCGCGCTACGGGCTGGAATCATCGCCGCCAAAGGTGATTGGGTCGTCATGGGAGATGCCGACGACAGCTACGATTTCAGCCAACTCGCTTCTTTTATCAGCAAGCTCGAGGAGGGATATGACCTGGTGATGGGGTGCCGCTTACCTCAAGGTGGCGGCAAGATCATGCCGGGGGCGATGCCCTGGAAACATCGCTGGCTTGGTAATCCTGGATTATCTTGGCTCGGACGGCTTTTCTTCAAGTCGCCTGTTACCGACATTTATTGCGGACTTCGGGCGTTTTCTCGCGGTGCAATTCTCCGGCTTAACCTGTTTGCTCCAGGTATGGAGTTCGCCTGCGAGATGGTGATAAAAGCGACACTTCACGGTCTCAAAATCACCGAAGTACCCATTACCCTTTATCAGGACGGTCGATCCCGGGCCCCGCATCTCAGGACTTGGCGGGACGGATGGCGAACCCTGCGGTTCATGCTGTTATTTTCGCCCCGCTGGTTATTTCTCTGGCCCGGTTTAGCCCTATTTGTGATTGGACTGATCGGCATGTTGTCAATGTCGGGGGGGCCCTTAACATTTGGCCCGGTCCACGCTGAGAGGAACTCGATGCTAGTCAGTGGGATGTTTATGCTGGTCGGTTATCAAGCCATGTTTTTCGGCTTGTTCACGAAGATCTATTCTCAGTTGATGGGTCTAAGCCCGGAGGATACCCGAGTCGAACGCTGGTTCAGGCTTTTCTCCCTGGAAAAAGGTATCTTGGTCGGGCTCTTTCTAGTGGCATTCGGCGGCGCATTGTTATTAGTCGCCATCGCCAAATGGGCTGCCGTTCACTTTGGATCGTTGGATGGCGACGAACTTACCCCGCGTCTGGTGATCTGGAGCGTGGTAGCGACTACTCTCGGCATCCAGACCATTTTCAATAGCTTCTTTATCAGTGTTCTCGGGCTCCGAGGGACTGGGGA
>DASUWQ010000020.1:0-3421 GCA_036378375.1 Chthoniobacterales bacterium | reverse complement strand
AACCGGACGTGCCGACGAATGGGTC
Organism: Chthoniobacterales bacterium; assembly: GCA_036378375.1. Taxonomy (GTDB): domain Bacteria; phylum Verrucomicrobiota; class Verrucomicrobiia; order Chthoniobacterales; family JAFAMB01; genus JAFAVN01. The sequence goes on along the minus strand of DASUWQ010000020.1, from coordinate 3,396 downwards.
CATGGGAGAGAGCGCTTCGCGAATAGCCAATAGCCGATAGCCGATAGCCAATCAAGGCCCTTCTGGGGCGCTACTTCACTCCCGGGTCCGGAACCTATGCTGCGCGTGGCGGGTTGCGGGTCGCCGTGAGCAAGCGAACCTTGCGGTGCGTTCACTATTTATCGGCTATTGGCTATAGGCTATTGGCTATTCGACCGGGCTATCTTCGCAGCGGTCCGGCGGATTGCTGAATACATCGCGACGATCACAATAACAAAGACAAGGCCGCCTAGGATCGTGGACGCGAACGAGAAATCATCGCCGACTACGGCAAGTGGGGTCTCGTGGCTAGTGCCGACGATTAGGGCCGCCAGAAGAACTCCGAACAAGCTTTCTCCCACGATCAATCCGGATGCGAGCAATACACCGAGGCGTTTGGCAACGGGTTCGTACGGCTTGCCGGAGACCCCACGCTCGTAAAGCCAGCCAATGATCGCTCCTAGAATAACCGGCGTTGTGGTCGTGAGTGGTAGATAAATTCCGATCCCGATAGAAAGAGGAGGTAGACGCAACTTACCGGCTAGGCCTAACATTTCGTCGATAACGACCAAGACTACACCAACCCCCGCGCCGGTTCCGATGAGCCCCCATTCTAGTCTTCCATCCAAGACTCCTTTTGCCAGGGTCGAGATTAGCGTGGCTTGAGGGGCAGGCAACGGTTGTGAGCTTACCGCGGCTACGTGTGGCGCTCCGGCGAATCCGTAGGCTCGGTTAAGTAAATCGAGGATCGGCGGAATCACGACTGCGCCGGCTAAAACGCCGACAACTAAGGAAGCTTGTTGCCGCCAAGGTGTGGCGTTCACGAGTTGGCCTGTCTTCAGGTCTTGCAGGTTGTCGTTTGATATGGTGGCGACAGAGAAAACGATAGCCGTCACGAACAAAGAAAAAGCGACCAGCGCCGACGAACCTTCGGATCCCCGCCCAATCTGAGCGACCAACATCATCAGGAATGAGGCGCCAATGACCGCCAAAATGCCCACCCCGGAGAGCGGACTGTTCGAGGAACCGATAAGGCCCGCCATGTAACCACAGATGGCTGCCACCAGGAATCCAGCAATCACGACGTAAATCACGCCGGTAACCGTAAGCGGGATCAATTTATCCTGCAGCGGGGTTCCTGAGAGAAAGGAGATGAGTAGGAAAGCGATCGGCACTACCGCAATGAGACAAATCGCCGCGACGATCGTAATCGGGATGTCTTGATCAGTTCGCGAAAGTGGACCGGTAGCGGCGCGGGAATGTAACGCTTGTTTAAAGGCTGATAACATACCGAGCCAGATCGGTTTTACCATTTTTGCTAACGTCCAGATAGCGGCGACCCCAATTGTGCCGGCGCCAATTAAGCGGACCTGAGTTTTCCAGACGGCGAGGCCAACTTGTGCAGCCGAGCCGTCCGCTGGATGGAGGGCGGTGAGAATCGGAGTAGCAATTCCCCAGGCGATCACTAAACCCACGAGAATGGCGAGTCCGACAGAGAGACCCACTAAATGACCTACGCCGAATAAAGCCAGGGATAAAGAGCTCCCGCAGCCGGTCACCGCGGCTCCCATCCGAAAAAACGCGACCAATTGGTCCGCAAAGAGCCGCATTGCGACGACTAGTGAGAAACCGAAAGAAAGCAGCGAACCACTGATAACGGACATCAGTCCGGCTTGGGTTTCTTTTTTTGTTCCGACAATGCCCCCAGCGCCCACTTTAAGTACTTCGGCGGCGGCGACCCCTTCCGGATACGGCAGCGGTGAGTCAACAACCATCGCCCGGCGGAGCGGCACGGTATACATCACGCCGAGGATGCCGCCGACTGCGCAGATGCCGAAGGAAGTCCAGAACGGGAAACCCGTCCACCAACCAACCATGACGAGACCGGGCAACACGAAGATGATGGACGAAAGCGTGCCCGCCGCGGATGCGACGGTCTGGACGATGTTGTTTTCTTCGATGGTAGAGTTCTTGAAGAACCGCAGTACGGCCATCGAGATCACCGCTGCAGGGATGGAAGAAGCAAAGGTAAGCCCTACTTTAAGGCCCAGGTAAACATTCGCCGCCGTGAACACAAGCGTGATCGCAGCCCCTAAAATCAGTCCGCGAATTGTGAGCTCGACCGGCCGGCCGTTCTGAGAGCGTATTTGGCCCATCTGGCACAACTGCCGAAAAGGGAATGGGGAAGTAAAGGAAAAAAGGAGTTCAAGGAACGCCTGGAGGGGAGCCGCTTTATAATGTGGCAGCTCTATGCGTTGGCAGCAGGCGGCTCCCGGGAACGTTTCGAGGCATGGTTGTTCTATCGGTTGCGCTACTCGATTCCAAGGAATGAACACGTTGGGCAGAAACACACGCTGGGTAGTTCGCGGGAGCCGCCTACTTTCACATTTTCGAGTCGCACACGCGATAATGCAGAATGTCGGTAGCAGCTGAGCACGTTTTAAAGCGGCTCCCCTCCAGAACCACTCCTCGAACTCCTCTTCGTATTGCGCTATCAATACGCCATGCTGAATGGCTTCGAATCCCATTTGAATGAGCAAATCAGCTCAATTCGCTCCCAAGGGCTTTATAAGAGAGAACGGTTTCTAAGTACTCCGCAACGCGCTCATATCGCGACGAGCGATGGACGAGAGGTTCTGAATCTTTGTGCGAACAATTATCTTGGGTTGGCGGATCATCCAGAAGTGATTCAGGCTGCCAAAGAGGCGTTGGACCGTTGGGGATTCGGTCTGGCTTCTGTGCGATTTATTTGTGGAACCCAGGAGATCCATAAAGAACTCGAGGCCGCGCTCACTCGATTTCACGGTACGGATGATACCATTCTGTACGGGAGCTGTTTTGATGCCAATGGCGGTCTCTTTGAGACGCTGCTTGGGGCTGAGGACGCGGTAATCAGCGACGCCTTAAATCATGCTTCAATTATCGACGGCGTCCGATTGTGCAAAGCACAGCGGTTCCGTTATCAGCACAACGACATGGCGGATCTTGAAGCCAAGCTGGTTGAGGCCAAGGCGACCCGTTTTCGGTTGATCGCGACAGACGGCGTTTTTTCAATGGATGGCACGATAGCGAATCTCAGCGGCATTTGCGACCTAGCGGAGAAATACCAGGCGTTAGTGATGGTCGATGAATGTCATGCCGCTGGCTTCCTGGGTAAAACCGGTCGAGGAACGCCGGAACACTGCGGAGTTGAGGGCCGAATTGATATCATTACGGGAACTTTGGGAAAAGCTTTGGGTGGTGGTAGCGGTGGTTATACGACTGGGCGTAAAGCAATCGTCGAGTTGTTGCGCCAGCGTTCGAGGCCGTACTTGTTTTCCAACAGTATAACTCCCAGCATCGTCGCGGCCTCTGTGAAAGCGATCGAGATCGTTACGC
>DASUWQ010000019.1:0-14895 GCA_036378375.1 Chthoniobacterales bacterium | reverse complement strand
GGAAGAAGAGCGAGGAGATGGTGGGAGAGTCGTTCTAAGAAGTGAGAGGTGAGACGTGAGAAGTGATTGGTGAGAGGTGGCGCGCCCGAAAAAAACGGAAAATCTCACGCAAAGACGCAAAGGCGCAAAGAGAAGAGGAATTGGAATAGCCCCAAAACAACGCAAAGAACTACGAAAAGACTCAACGGTAGATGGATGCAAATTTACGCAGATTTGGTTCTGGGTCGCGATCATGATGATGGGCCGTGAAAACTAGTTTGCAGCTATTTTTCGTCACGTGATTGTGACTCGAATCTAAAAGATGTTGCGTATCATCGGAGGATCATTCCGATCGGCGTACATCTGGGTTAGTCTGCGGTTCTTGTCTTTTTTGCGTTCTTTGCGATCTTTTGCGGCTATTTTGTTTTCTCCGTTTTTCCTTTGCGTCTTTGCGTGAGATTTTTTTCTTCTGGCACCGGTTAATTGACAACTACCTGGCAAGAACTCTCCATCCGCCAGTCCCGTCCTAACACCCGCGTTGCGCCGATAACGTTAAGCTGTGTCCGGAGTCGAATATCCGCGCTGGAAGCGCCTATCTGTACTTCGAAAACCCCCGGCTCAATAATCCGTTGGCCTGATAGACCGGTGAAATTCAGCATATCAACCGGGACACGAAACGATACCTCTGCCGTTTGACCTGGACGAAGACTTACCCGACCGAAAGCCCGTAGTTCTTTCACCGGGCGTACCACTGAGGCTAGACTATCACGGATGTAAAGCTGTGGAACCTCTGTTCCTGGCCGTTCGCCGGTGTTGGTCACGGTAAATGAGAGAACGATTTCACCGGTCTCAATCTCAATCCTTTCTTGAGCGAGCTTGAGATCACGGTACTCGAAACGCGTGTAGGAAAGCCCATAACCAAAAGGGTATCGACTACCAAAATGCAAAGCGATAGGAGTTCCCGCGCTCTTCAATTTATGGTTGTAGAAGTAAGGCATAGCGCCGGCACTTTTCGGCACCGACACCGTTAGTCGCCCGGTTGGTTCTGCTTGCCCGGTGAGCACATCGACTAACGCTTGGCCACCTCGTTGTCCGCCCGCGAAGGCGATCACCAGAGCAGCAACGCGCGACTCTAGTCCTCCAATATTATAAGGACGGCCCCCCGTTAGTACGACAATCGTCGGAGTACCCGTTGCTACCACCGCTTCGAGCAATTGCTGTTGCACCCCTGGCAAAGCCAGCGAGTCAGTATCGGACCCTTCACCAACGGTGCCGGTTTGGAACAGCCCAGCCAGATCACCAACGCACACGATGGCGAGACCTGCATTTCTTGCGTTGGTTACTGCCGCAGGAATTAAATCGAGCCGTTGCGAAACTGGCGACGTGCGATCTGGCCCCGTGCTGTTGTTAGTAACGTCGCCAGGGAAAACCGGAGCGCCTGCCCGGCGTTCTTCGAGGATTGGGCAACCTTGAGTGTAACTAACGTTGGCAACGCCAAATTTTTCACGGAATGCAGCTAGTGGTGTCACGATATCATCCGCCCCTTCCGTCAGATCGTTAATGATGAGGTGAACAGGAAAACTGTAACCGCTCAATAGCGCCATCGGGTCGGCCGCGGTAGGACCAATCAGCGCGATTCGTTTCGTTTGGCCTGGTTGAAGCGGCAGGATCCCGTTATTTTCGAGAATAACGATTGATTGGCGGCCAACCTCGCAGGCGACCTCGAGGGCTTCCGGAGTACGTAGAGCAATTTTTTCTTCGTCCGTGTAGGGATGTTCGAACAAACCAAGACGAAACTTTTCGGTTAGTATCCGTTCAACGATCTCGTCGATTTTGGCGTTGGTGATCTGACCCCGTTCCAGCGCGGTCTTCAGATGGACCGCGCAATCTTCACCCGGTAGTTCGATATCGAGTCCGGCGTTGAAGGCGAGGGCGGCTGCTTCTGCTGGATCTGCAGCCACACCGTGATCTCGATAAAGAAGACTTACGCCTACATAATCTGCCACCACCAACCCGCTAAAGCCCCATTGGTCGCGCAACACCTCGGTTAACAAATGCGGGGATGCATGGCACGGTACGTTATCGATATCGTGATAGGCCGGCATAATCGAGCCGGCGTTAGCCTGTTTAACTGCCATCTCGAATGGGAGCAGGAAGGTATCATTCAATTCGCGCCAGCCGAGGTGAACGGGGGCATGATTCCGTCCGCCTTCACTGAATGAATGACCGGCGAAATGTTTTAAGGTAGCGAGAAAGTCGCGATTCGGACCTTGTAACCCGCGCACGTAACGGGTGGCCAAGACACCCACCAGATACGGATCTTCGCCAAAGGTCTCTTCCGTTCGTCCCCAACGTACATCCCTAGAAACATCTAGCACAGGGGCAAGCCCTTGGTGGCATCCGATGCTCCGCAATTCACGTCCGATTGTTTCTCCAACCTTTTGGATCAGATCCGGGTTCCAGGTCGACGAATACGCCAGCGCAGACGAAAACATGGTTGACCCGCGCGCCATCAGACCGTTGAGACATTCCTCGTGAGAAATCGCTGGAATCCCGAGACGCGTTTCTTGACAGAGAAATTGTTGCAGCCGGTTCAGCGCCCGAAGCCCCTGGCGCGCATCGATCCCGTGACTTCCCAGCGGCCGAGTGATCTGCCCAAGACCAAAAGCCAACAAGCGCTGCAACCGGCCGGGATCACTGCTGCGAGTGAACTCGTCGTTTGAACGCATCCGGTGATTGCCATCTTCAGAAAGAATCAGCCAGAAGGCGTGCATTTGAGCGATCTTTTCATCGATGGTCATTCGGCCAAGAAGATCCTTCACGCGTTCGGAGATCGATTTCGTTCGGTCCTGGTAAGGGGAGTCCATGGGGAACAAATAGCCGCAATAAACGTTGTCCGGCAACCGCGCGTGCGCGTGAACCTAAGAGCGGGCGGATCCGCGCTTCGGTAGCTGCCGGATTGAAGAACAGCTCTGTAGGAGCGAAATCTTTATAGCTTGAGCCAAAAAAAACGGGACCAGCTCCGTAGGAGCGAAATCTAATCGAGAACCTTCTATGCCACTCCTAGCGGAGCTGGTCGCCTTTGCTTTTCCGTTGCTATAAAGATTTCGCTCCTACGGAGCTGCGAATCGCATCGACTGAATCAGGCTCAGAAAGTGGAGTCGCGTTTTTCAATCCGGCAACCGCCGAACTATGTCGATCAAGAAGTAGCGCAAAGCGGTCTAGCCGCGATCAATTCGTCCTCGTGCTTGTGCTCGTCCTCGTGCTCGATTTGGAGGCGTGTTTCTGAATCCAACGCTGTGCTACTAGACCGGGCTGACAGCGTGACCCGGCACCACGATCTTCCTGTACCAAACATTCGAGCACGAGGACGAGCACGAGCACGAAAAGAAAAACCACGCCGCAGATCGCGAAGGACCTATTTGCGAACCAGAATTTGCTTGGTGACCAGCGCGTAGTGATAAACCGGCGCCTCTTTGCCGGCGTGAAATCGCAAAAGGCGATCTAGAATCTCGCGTTCCGGTTTAGTGAAACGGCGGTAGAGGAGCTGATGTTCGCGCCAGGTCATCACCACCGCCTCCAGTCTGAAAATCGAACGTTCGGCCAGATCCTCGTAAAGGCGAACGCTGGATGCGCCATTGCGCAGATAGATCAAGCGAAGATCGCGGGCCAATTCCAAGAACCGGTTCCTGTCTTCTTGATCCACGGTTATCTCTGCTACTATGGCGATGGGACCTTCGTCGAGGTCGGGCGTTTCGGTCAGTGCCGGTAAGGGTAGCGGCGTGGCCGGCTCTATATCAAGCGACTTGATGAAATCAAGCGATAGTGGACCGCTGATACTCAGGTTATAACAGACGAGCAAAGTTGCCAGCAGGAGAGTGTATTCGAATCCAGTGAAAGCGGCCAAAGCGCCCCAGGCCAAGCCGCCCAGTGCGATCCCGCCTTGAGTGACCATGATCTGCGCTGCATTCAAGCGGCCGCGCGTCCAGCCTGGTATCGCTTGTTGAGCAACCACCCAAATCTCCGATCCGGCTAAGGTCCAGGCCAGACCGGCAACCGCTGCCACCACCATGAAGGTCTCAAGCTGGCGGATGGCAGCCATTAGGATGTAGACCACAATGAGTAGCAGACTGGCTAAGATGGTGACCTGATTCGATGTTAACTTTTCCCGGGCTCGAGGCACGACAAAAATGGCCCCCAGCAAGGCTCCGATAGCCATGCTGGTAAAAAGAATTCCTAGATGGGAAGAAGTTAAGTGAAGAGCCTTGAGGCCAACCGCCGGCAGCAATGCCGGAATCACCGAGATCAGCAGGGAAAAAAGAAGAGCGCGGACCAGAACAACTTGGATTCCCCGCGTGTATCGGACGTAGCGGAAGGTGCCGACGAACGACTCGAGTACGCTCTCCGTCGAGGCCCGGAACCGTATCTGGCCCTTGCGCCATCGTGCAATGGCCATCAGCACCAGAAGAAAAGCGGCTGCATTCAACGCAAAAATGGCGTTTGCTCCGATCAGGGGCAGAAGTAACCCACCAATGGCCGGGCCGATGATCCCCGAGATATTCATTTGTACACCGCTCAAGGTGACCGCCGAAGCCAATTCTTCCTTAGTAACAACATCTGGAATCACCGACGTCCAAGTCGGTCCGTTACAGGCAAAACCAATGCCAAGCAGAAATACCCCGCTGAGCAACAGCAAAGGAGTCAATAACCTCAGTGATCCAAAAGCCGCGAGCCCGGCCGCGGATAAAGCAAGCCAGCCATGCATCACGATGAGTAATTTTTTGCGATTGACTGTGTCCGCCAGTGCACCCGCCGGGAAGGTCAGTAGAAAGAAAGGCAACGAAGCCGCCGACGATAACAAAGAGAGCATCAGGGGCGACGCCGATAGGGTGTTCATAACCCAGGTCGCTGCCATATCGTGAGCAGAAACGCAGCAGCCGGAAGCGACACTGGCCAGCCATAGCGTCCGGAAAGTGCGATTGCGCAGCGCCGTCCAAATCGAGGTTGTGCTCATGGCCACGGACCGATCGTGACGCAAATCGGCTTAAAATCTCACGCCAATGACGCAAAGCGCGCCAAGTCGTCGCTGATAGATAGCCGCGAAAGGGCGCGAAGAACACAAAAAAGAGAGCCGGTAGGGATGAGCGATGCTTCGCGTGAGAAGCGAGATGGGATTAGTGAGAGGTGAATGCCGCTGAGTAGGAAATAATTCACCACAAAGACACAAAGGACACGAAGACGGATTCTTTACAGAAGATAACGAAGCTAACGAAGGTAAAATCCGCCAATTGGCGTAATAGACTTTCCACTCTCAGACCTTCGTTTCCTTCGTTGCCTTCTGTAAAGAATCCGTCTTCGTGTCCTTTGTGTCTTTGTGGTGAAATCCCTCTACGAACCGCTGCTGAGTTGCGTCAGTAGCTCGTACGCAATCGTCACTCGCTGATCAATCGGGTAGCCTTTATTTGCCAGAATGACGATGCCTAAATGTTTAACCGGGACGAATGCCACGTAGGCGCCGAAGCCATTCGTGGAGCCGGTCTTATTCAGCCAGACATCCTCCCGGGGTTGCTCGGGCGGTGTTACTTGAGTCGCCGGCACGGGTTTAAAGATCATTCCCGGTGAATTGCCATCCACTAAAGTCTTCAGCTCGACAGGGTAGGGATACTGTTCCCATATCAGGTCTTGGGTCATAACTCCGGCCGTGAAGTAAGCGGTGTGGGTATCGATGATAGCGCCTTGGAGGGTTTCCTCCGGCGTCCCCGAATGCATGTTCGCTTCAATGAACCGAAGCATGTCGGCGGCCGTGGTCTTTACGCCATAGGTTTCGGCGGAGAGCACATCAACCGTCGCTCTGGTCGGATCGCCCTCCTCCGTATAGCCGACCGCGTAATCTCCCATTTTGTTCTTCGGAACGTCGATATAAGTGTTGTTAATCCCGAGTGGAGAAAACACGTTCTGCTCCATCAACTGAGCAAAGTTCGCACCCATGCTTTTCGCGGTGATTAAGCCGAGCATGCCAACGCTAGGATTGGCGTAGGTTCTATAGGTCCCGGGCGTATACCGGGGCTGCCAGGCCTCCAGGTACTTCATCAACTCATCCTCGGTCCGTATACTCTCTGGAAGTTGCAATGGAAAACCTCCAGAAGTGTGAGTACCGAGGTTAAGGAGAGTCACGTCTCCGAACTTGGACCCTTGCAGGGAAGGCAGATATTTACTGGTCTTGTCTGCCAAGGACAGGGTTCCGGTACGCTGGGCATACGCCGCGAGCGTCGCCGTGAAAGTCTTGCTGATCGATCCGATCTCGAAAAGCGTGTCATTCGTCACGGGCTTTCGGGTCGTCCGCGATGCGACCCCGTAGTTAAAGATGTACTCTTTACCGGTGATAGTAAGCCCTACCGCCATCCCTGCGATGCTGTAGTTCAGCATCACAGGTTGGATCACCCGATCCACAATCATCTTGAGCTTATCCTGGGGACCAGGAGTTGGCGAGCTCGGTTTGCCCGATGCCCACGCGACAAAAATGATATTTCCGATAACGATACTCTTGCAGAGACCGATCATTGTACGGCGAACCATGCTGGAAAAAGCATGACCGGGAAGAGAGTTCAAGAACCGGTTCCTTGAACTCTTTCTTTGCTCATCTCAGACCTTCGTTTCCTTCGTTGTCTTCTGTAAAAGATCGGTCTTCGTGTCCTTTGTGTCTTTGTGGTGATATTTTCTTACCAGATATCAAAGAACCGATCCAAGAGTTTCCCCCCCGGCGCGTAGTCCAGGCCAGGGGAGGGATCCGTGAGGTCGCCCCCACAAACAACCAGGTCCGGACGCGGTCGCACCGCATCGATTGCTTGTAAAGCTGCAATCAAACCGTGCTCGGAGCGCAACGCGTTGTCCTGCATGAGATGCGTATCGGTGGCAAACAGCACACGCGTGGACTGGGCCGTCGCAGAACCATCTGCTGAAACCCGACTAGCGGAAATCCCGGCCGTTACCCCCGCTGCAACCATAACGCTCCTGCGCAAAAACTCGCGCCGGCTCGTTCCTATTCCGTTTGTCATGATTGCTTCCCTAACTGGGGTACGAGAGCCAGTCATCGCGTTCGCTTCTGTTTAAAAATCCATCTAAGTATTCAAGAACATGAGTAAGATTGGACTAGGCATCGTCGGCGGCGGGACCATTGCGTTGCGGATCCTCCGTCATTTGGTGCAACCGGACGTCGCGCAGCGCGTATCGCTGGCAGCGATTTGTGATCCAGTTGCGGACAGAGCCCGAGCGGCGACCGACAAATTTGGGATTGCCCGCTGGTTTACCGATTATCAGGAGTTACTTGCCTGTGACGAGGTGAACGCGGTAATGATTGCTTCGCCGATCAATTTCCATTTCGACCAGGTTCGTCAAGCGCTCCTGGCTTCGAAACACGTCCACTGCAACAAGACCATGGCCACCACGGGCGCCGAGGCCCGCGAGCTTACCCAACTAGCCCGCGAACGTAATCTCCGCTTGGTGCCGTCACCCGGAGAGATGCTCAGACCGCATAATCAGTACATCAAAGAAGTGATCCACCGAGGCGACCTGGGAACGCTTTGCTGGGCGGTCTGCGGCGCTGCCTTTGGAACCTATCATGAGGACGAACGTGAAAGACAGGGAAACGATATTCTTACGAATATCGATCCGTCTTGGTACTTTCGGAAACCAGGTGGTGGTCCACTCTACGACATGACGGTGTATTCGTTGACCGCTTTAACCGGAATTCTGGGTTCGGCTCTGCGGGTCACCGCCCTTTCCGGTACACGAATCCAGGAACGCGAGTTCCGCGGCAAGATGGTTAACTGCGACGCGGACGATAACACGGTAATGCTTTTAGATTTTGGAGATAACCTTTTTGCTTTCGCCTATGGCACAGCGAGCGGGAGAATAACCCAGGGATTCAGTGGAAACTATTTTGGAACACGTGGTTCGATTATCGGGCTGACGATTAATGGGGAACCGCTCGATTACCCTGGCACCGGCATTATTCGGAAAGCTAAAGGAGATGCGACGGTTGGCAATCAATGGCTGTTACCGCATATCAACGAACTGCACCGCGAACTTCCTGAGCAGCACGTTTTTGAAGACGTCATGCAGTTAGTTGATTGGGTTACAGAAGAAAAACCGTCACTGGTCACCCCAGAACACGCCACCCATGTGATCGATATTATCGAAGCCGCTTACCGCGCCAGTTCAACCGGCCAAACCCAGACGCTCACCACCACCCTGGAAGGCCCGTAGAAACGAAACTAATTCACCACAAAGACACAGAGGGCACGTAGACGGATCTCTAACAGAAGGCAACAAAGGAAACGAAGGTCTGAGAGTGGAAAGTCTATTACGCCGATTGGCGGATTTACCTTCGTTAGCTTCGTTATCTTCTGTAAAAAATCTGTCTTGGTGTCCTTTGTGTCTTTGTGGTGAAATCTTCCTACTTCGTCGCGAACTCGTCTGCCAGGTATTGTTCCGCGGCAGTTAAATCGAATTGATCTAACAAGAAAAAGCGGCGGCGGCTGCCCTTTCTCAGTTCGCCGATCAAAAGCGGATCTAAGGCGCGCGGCACTGGATCACGCAAAAGTGTGCTTTGCCACCGTTTTTGCTGGTCCACGATCAGATAGAGATTGCTGAAACGGTGTTTGGCAGCCAGTGCGATTTCGCGGGTCGACTGTGGAAGGATACCGTCGAACTCTGCAGTTAGGACCAGCTTCTTCCAAGGATAAATCCGGTTGAGCAGAAATTCGGCAACTAGATAGGCCAGAAATGCGCCCAAGCTCCAAACCCCTATCACCAGAAAAGGTAAAGCGGCCGGTGTAACCCCCGGATTATGCGACAAGAAAAAGGCTATTAATCCGACGATTCCGGCAAGAGCGGATGCCCATAGTGCGATCCGTTCGCCTTGCATTCTGGCGGTATTGATTTTCCTCACAAAGGCTTGAGCTCTCTCAAGCGGGAGAAAGCTGGTAAGCTCTCCAGGCTCGGCACCGGTGGAAACAGAAGTCATGGTAACTTCTGCACTGAGCCGGTGGCTGCCTTCCAGATTGAATATGGCGAACACCGGAAGTTCTGCGCCGGTTTGTTCGTCCCGATAGGTTTGCAAAAGGCCGTGGGGATTGAACCTTTGCAACTGTTGAACTCTAGTTGGCTGTTTCTCAAGGACTGCTTTTCCTTGGGCTGATTCTCTTTCCAACGGAAAGAAATCGGGTGGACCATCCACGTCGACAGACCGGCAGAAATTCTGCCGGAGTAAGGTTAATTTCTCACTCATAATACGTCTACTGGTGAAAGATGCTTCCTTCAGTTCCGTATAGTTCGGACAAAGCCCGAGAAACGGACTGATCCCGACGATAATCTCGCACAGTTTTCACCTGCGAGCGACAAAGAGGATATTCTACAGAAGGAAATGAAGGCAACGAAGGGAAAATCTGGAAGCCGGCGCAGCTGAGAGTGTCGGCAACCCCTTCGTTACCTTCGTTACCTTCTGTAAAAAAAACCTTCCGTTCTCTTTGTGGCCTTCCTGTGAATACCCTCTGTACCCTCCGTGCTGAGTCTCAGTCGCGTTCCGGTTCGTAGCGGAAGGCGATGGAAAGCCGGTTCCAAGAATTGATACTCATCACGGCGAGGTTGAGATCGATGAGCTCTTGTTCGGAGAAAACTCGGGCGGCTTCCGCATAGACTTCATCGGGCAAATGATGCTGAGAGATCAGGGTAACCGCTTCTGCCCAGACTAACGCGGCGCGTTCGCGTTCCGAGTATTCGGATTCGGATGCTTCCCGCCAGGCATTAAGCAGATGAATTCTTCGTTCAGCGACCCCAAGCTTGAGCGCATCCCGGCGATGATAAATGATGCAGTATGCACACCCATTGATCTGGGAGACCCGCAGCTTGATCAATTCCCGAAGCGCAGGCTCCAGCGTCGATTTCCTTAAATGGGCTTCGATATCATAAAGGCTCTTCAACGCGGGACCGAGCAGCTGGTTCACTTTGGACTGCTCCATGCGAGGTGAAACAGAGGCGATCGTAGTCATGAAGGAGTATAACAAAATAGCCGCAAAAGGCACAAAAGGCGCAAAAAATACGGAATCGAACAGAAGGTCACAAAGGATAAGACGGATCTGGCCGGAGATGCGTTGCATTCCCCGTTTGTGCTCGCACGCGCGTCGACGCCGACGAATCTTTGCAGATATGACGCTTGGGTAGACGCGACGCCCGGGTAGGAGGGATGTTCAACCCGGCTAGATTCGCAGAACCATCGAGGCTGGCACACGTACAGGGAGCCGCAGTCGGACACACCTTTTGATCGCACGTGCCATAGACCGTCTCCGAATCTGAGGGCGGCACGTCGACAATGCGGCTCCCCTCCGCTCCTACTAGCGCGCTGCGCCTCTCACTTCTCACTTCTCACTCTTGGTTAAGCTGGTTTCCCAATTCCGCATCTCTTCGACTAGTTTCTGATAGATCCGGCCGACCGCCTCGGGCGGTAACGGCCCGTCTTTGCCGAGCTGTTCTGCCTTCTGGATCACGGCTTGTTCGCGACTGGTGTCGGTCACCGGTACATGGGCTTCTTGCTTAACAACGCCAACCTGTTGCACCACACGGGCGCGTTCCTGGATGAGCTCAACTAAACGGTGGTCAATTGAATCGATTTGCTGCCGGTATGTTGCCAGCTGCTCCTGAGTACCAGCTTGAGTATTTGCGGACAAGAAGGGCATAAGGGCTAGAAATAGTGCGATCTTTTTCATTTGAGTTCTATCCATGAACAGCGAAACCGCGTTCTTGACCTCGGGTCAAACGCCAGGTTCACGAGACGACGACCCTAGCGTTTTCGCAAATAAAAGAGGCTCTTCGTTGTCTCAGTTGCCGTTTTTTATGTTTTAAAGAGTGACCCTCGCCTCTGCTACGCGTTGCACCAAATCGTCCTCGTACTCGTCGTCGTCCTCGTCCTCGATCTTTGGTTTTGGTGGGGCGAGGCTCCAAAACGTGGAAGGCTGCTGGTATAATCTTCATTCAACGGCTGGCCCGCGTATCAATCGGGTTAGCATGGCCGAGCCGGGGGTTGGATCCGGCAAGCTTTTTAGATGTGTGCCGTTCTTTCGGCTTGAATCGGCATCTTGTTCGCCAGGTGCAAGCCCAGTCTGTTCGCGGCGTCCCACCCCGGGCTCGGCCATGCTAATTCAATTGTAAGGCGGGCCAATCGTCGAAGTCAGAATACGCCGGCGGCTTTGCCACGTTCTGGAGCCTCGCCCTACCAAAATAAAGATCGAGGACGAGGACGACGACGAGAACGAGTACAATTTAGGCGGCTTTCAGCCGTTTGGTCGGTCATATGCCGATGAGCGTATGGACCGTTTCATTCCCAGGTGTAAAATGCGCGTCACCGTGCTTTTGTCGGACCGAAAAAACTCCGGGCTTGAAATGTGCAAGACTCCGGCTTGTCCGATGCCTCTTTGAGGACGCAACTATCCGCTTATTCCTCCAACTTTGCCTATGAGAAACGTGCTGAAATCGATTGTGCTAGTCGCCGCGCTGATAAGTTCTTCGTATTCAATAGGCTGGGCAGACCAAGCACCCCAGCAAATGTCCAATACATCTGCTTCGCCAAGTGATGGTCCCCCAGAGAAACCGTACTATTTGACCGGCAAAGAAGATGCTTGGCGGGACTTTCCTCCCAAGCCCGCTCTCGGTTCAGCAATCGATCAAGAGGACCTCCTGATTACCCTGTCTCTTCAGAATTCGCGTACGGAGGATCAAAAAAACGAGGCCCTTCGGGATAAGAGTTATATGATTAAATTGATGACCGGCGTCATCGACGCCGATTTCGAGACCAAATATCCGAACATTTTCAAAGTCCTCAGTAACGCCGATATCGATTCTTATTTTATAAACACGATGATCAAGCATGCCAACGGGCGGTTGCGACCCTTCGTTCAGCATCCGACTCTGGTTGTGCCGATGTTCACTGTGGCTGACTTCAGTTACCCTAGCGGTCACGCTACCGGGATGGAACTCCAGGCGCGCATCCTGGGGCAATTGTTTCCCGATAAAAGTGATGCACTGCTGCGGCGCGCCCGACAAGTCGCCGACAGTCGGGTTGTTGCCGGAGTCCATTACGCTAGTGATACCGAGGCTGGTCTAGCTTTAGGAGACTTGCTGTACACGGAGATCGCGGCAAAGAATGCGTTTCAGAAGGACCTCTCCACCGCCGCACAAACTGACCGTTGAGCCGCAGCCGATTGGACGAATAACTAAAACGATAGGGACGAGCGTTCGCTTGTCCCTATCGCGGTGTGTACTATCTTAGTCTTCGATTTCGTCGCTGCGCCCTGCAGGTTTAAGATCACTCGGCATCAACACCGTTTTCTCACCCGGATAAGGGCGGGTGAAGCCGGTGGTGGAATACCAGATCACGTGATTTAAGAAGTTTTCGTCAACCGCGTCCGCCTTGTCGAATTTAGCTTTGAACATTTGGTTCGAAGCTTGGTTCCAGGCGGTTTTCAGCTTGCCGGTTGCGCTCTTGCTGTCTGCGCTCGCGGTCGGGAACGTATTCAGCGCGATCGTCGGCGGTACGACGGTATACGGCGCAATGTTAACCGGTGTGTTAACAAACGCGGTGCGCATCGGAGAAGCGACCAGATCGAATTCCGTCATCGGGGTCAGACCGAGGATCTGTTCGATCGTACGGTCCATGCTGGCCGACGTGTAGATGGTGTGATCACCGGCGCCGTTGCTCTGTACCGCATACGGACTGATGATCTGGACCGGCTGACGGTGACCGTCGACATGATCCACTCCATCCTGTGCGTCATCTTCTTCAACGAAGATCGCCGAAGTAGCCCAGTCGGGGCTGCGGGTGATAGCCTGTACGATACGGCCCAAGGCCAAGTCGTTGTCGGCCTGAGCGGCAGTCGGAATCGGGAGACCGGTTGAGTAACCGGAGGTGTGATCATCCGGCAACCAGATAACCGTCAGCGCAGGCAGAGTCTTAGTCTTTTCCTGGTTGTTGAATATCGGTAGCCAGTAGTCCACGCGGTATTGATCCGGAATGCCGGTATTGAAGCTCGGGTAGTGAGGATCCAAGATCGCGATCACCGACGGCACCGTGCTGGTCTCAGTATCAGTGGTTGGGGTGATCGTCGTTGGGTTCGTCGTGGTCTTGCCTTCCAAGTACTGCGAGTAGGCGTACCAATCCGACCAGGTGTAGTTACCATTGACGTTTTGTGAGCCGCTCCATTCGCCATACAGTTTGACGCTTAACCCTTGTGCCGTCGCTGCATCCCACAAGAAGCCCCGCGGGGTGTTGATCATTTCGTCATACCCGTTACCGCCGGGATAACTGCGGATCCAATCCGGAGACTGACTTTCGTCAGCGTAGTCGGAGATACCGCAAACGATCCAGGGATGCCCGTCCGCTGACTGCCGGGAAGGAGCATAGACGTTATCGAGTGTCGCGAAACGCTGGAGAAACGCATGCTGATTCGGCGTATACGGCCCGAACACTGCAAGCGAGGCATCGCCGTTGGCGGTTTTCACATCGCCGAACAATTGATCGTAGGTACGGTTTTCTTTGATGATCAGAAACACATGTTTGATCAGCGAGGGTTCACCGATGTGTTCCGGAATAGCGACTGGAGTCGCGTGCGGGTTAACATATTTCTTACCCACCTGGACGTTCTGGGTCAGGTCCCAGTGATTATTCTGCCAAACTTGGGCGGTATAATCGGCCAATTGGGTTACGCTCGGTACCGGGATGAAATTCACCGTGCCGGTATCCGGGTGCGAATTGTAAGCGGTATCGTTGTATTCGTTCGTGACCGTGATGCTGTCGGTACCGATGCCCTTGTTGTTGGAAACAACGAGTTGGTTACGGGCTTGGTCAAACGCGATCGTGCTGGGAGTTGACGCGGTAGGGATATAGCCTAACACGTTGTTCTTTTTGGGGTCGGACAGATCCACCACAGCAACCGAGTTCACCGTGAAGAGAGTGACATACAGCGTGCTGCCACTGACGGCGACACTGGTCGGCTCGGCGCCGAAGGTGTCGGGCAATGGAATACCCACATTGATCGTGCGCACCACCTTGTCGGTGGTAGTGTCGACTACGGAGACGGTATCGCTGTAAGTATTGGCAACATAGAGGAGGCCATTGACCAGCGTCATGCCGGTGGGATGCAGACCCACTTTGATGTTGTGTTCCACTTTAAGCGTCTCGAGGTTCACCACCGAAACCGTGCCGGTGCTGGCACTGTCGGTAGTCGGATCAGAAACGATCGGCGTACCGTCGGAAAGATCGGTGAAGTCGCCGGACTTGGCGACGCGTCCGCCTTCGTTACTGACATAGGCGCGGTTGCCGGACAGCACGATGCTGTTTGGAACGTTACCGACTTTGATTTGTCGAACCAGCTTTGGTTGAGCCTTGGTCAGGTCGATCACGCCAAGCGTGTTGTTCGCGTTCAGCGCAACGTAAGCGGTCGCACCGTCCGCCGAGATCGCAATACCACCAGGGTAGGCATTGCCAATGTTTTGTGGTGACGGCAAGGCGATTTGCGTGCCGCCGCTGACCAGCCCGGTGGTCGGATCAACGTTTGCGACAGTGACGTGACTGCTATCTTGGCTGAATAACAACTTGGTGCCATCGGCCGAGTAAGCAATTCCGAGGAACGAACCGCTGCTATCGCCTGTGGGCGAGAAGCTTTGCAGTATCTGACCGCTGATGAGGTCGATGATCTGGACGGAGGAGGAGGCCCCCATCTCAAGCACGGCCGCGTTGTGAGCGCTGGCATTCGGGTTCAACGCGATCGCTTTACCGCGCGTCGGTGTACCCAATTTTACCAGCGTTCCCGCGGGCGTGATTGTCTGGTTCGTCGACATCACGATTGATCCATCCGCCTGCGGACC
>DASUWQ010000018.1:0-11834 GCA_036378375.1 Chthoniobacterales bacterium | reverse complement strand
GCAAAGAAATCTGACTTCTTCATCCCAGAATATCTAACACGCTCAAAGTCGGCCTAGCACTTGTCTTCCAAAGTCCGGCTCAGTTGGACGACGGAGGAAGCGAGGCGCGCTCCACGGCCGTTACCGTTGCTTATCCAATATCTGCGTCTATCTGCGTCCATCTGCGGTTGAGTTGGTTTTCGTCTTTATTCGCGTCCATTCGCGGTCCTCATTCGTGTCCATTCGCGGTTGAATTTGATTTAAGTAGTTACAGGCAACTCGATCTTCGATGGGTACTGAGGTTCATGAAGGATCGATTGGGTTGAACGTTTCCAATTCCACGGCGACGCTTTTGAAGCAGCGATTTTTACGCCAGGATTCCGGTCGTACAAAGGGAAAGCCGAACTCGCGATTTCCAGACGAATCCTATCGCCTTTATTGAACTGGCACGAAGTGGGTTCCAACTCGAACTTCCATTCCTGAATGTGATCGGCTCGATACGACTCGGCAAAGAGCCAATCCGATCTGGCGACACCTATGCAGATAAATTCGCACTTCTGGTCCGGGCGTACCCGCACGAGTTTACCGACGAAATCTGTGGTCTCGGCGGAACTGGTAGCGTAGAGCGTCAGGAGCGGGGCGCCGAAAACGGAACAATCTTCTGCTAACGGTTCGGAGGTGTAGACAAGAACGTTGTTACCTTGTTCTGTACCGGCCTGGTCGAAACTGCCCGGTGACGCTGTCGGGCCTCCGGGTGCAATCACGGGTGTTTCTGGGTCCTGAACGAACCAGTCCCTCGGCTCGCTTGTATGCGGGTGAGTAACAGTCAGCGTACCGTCGCCTTTTCTGGAATTAGCCGAGCCCGCGCTGCGTAAGAAGTAAGTTTGGATCTGATCGCCGCCCCAACTCTCAGACTCCCTCCAGGAATTTGCCCCCAAGACAAAGTGCCGGACGACCGGCTCCTCCGAAAAATCGTTGGTGCCTTTTAACCAATGGTTAAACCAGCGAAGCAACAATTGGTTGGTGTCGAATTGAGCGTGCTCACCTAAGCTCATATCTCCGACTCGGTCACCGAACGGAATGTGGACCCAGGGGCCGGCCAAAAGATATTGATGAGGAACACCGGCTGTGGATAAGGCGCGAAAGCCGGTGATACTGCCGCGCAGGTAAGGATCATACCAGCCCGAAAGATGAAGGGCGGGCAACCGGACCGACCCTAGCCGATCCGCAATATCCAGCTGTTTCCAATAATCATCTCTGGAACGATGCTCAATCCAGTCGCATAGATACGACGGCAACCCTTTGTGAGCCAGTACTGGCAGTTCGCCGTAAGGGGTGAAATAGGCTTGTTGTCTAGGCTGAAGCCAAGCCGCTTCTAACTCGGCGCTCACCGACTTCAATTGACGGCGTCTGGCATCTTCCCGGAGCATTTGGATGCCCCAGCCGATCGTGTCCGCTAAGCGGAGTGTTCCTTGATGATAGAACCAGCCCTCGTAAAGATCGTGTGCCGTCATCCACGGAGCGATCGCGACTAAGCCCGGTGGTTGTTCCGCTGCAGCTAACCACTGGGTCATGCCCTGGTAAGAGAAGCCGTACATGCCGATCTTACCGTTGCAAGCTGGATGGTTGGCCAGCCAGCTGAGAGTATCGAAGCCGTCGGCTCCTTCGTTCCGGAACGGATAAAAATCTCCTTGGGAGTCGCCGCGTCCACGTACGTCTTGGATCACGACGTGATAACCTGCCCGGGCGAACCAGACCGGGTGAGCATAGACCACCGTTGAAGCGATCGCACGCCCGTAGGGTTGGCGCATCAACAAGGTAGGGAATGAACCGGTCCCGAACGGATAGTAATGATCGGAGACCAGCTTGATCCCGTCTCGCATGATTGCGGTGACACCTCGTTCCAACTGCACGCCCTCTCCACAGTCGACCAGGTTCGATTGCGTGGTCATTTCTATTCCGTGCCGTCTATTTCAGGAAACTCGGTCATAGCCGTTAACGCTTTCGCAACCGAGGCCGCCATCTGTTCCAGCCAGCGACCGCCTTTTTCAGCGCTGGATGGAGTCGGATCTCCCATAACACCGGATGGGGCAATATCCCGAGTCAGCCAAGCAAAGTTAGCCGGTCCGCCTTCAGGGGTCAGAACCTTTGGATCACCGATCTTGGCGATATAATTAGCGGTGTAATGGTCCTGATGGACTAGTTCAGAGCAAGCCGCCAACAACAACGAGGTTTCCAATTCGCCAGCATGAAACCCATAAGCTTTTTCTTGAGGATCAAGGTCGTCGAACTTCGCTCCACCGGACCCTGAGAGAGAGAAAGTGCGTAGGCCGAACTCAGCGCGGAGATCCCGAGCCATTACATCGATACAGGAGATATTTCCGCCGTGCGTGTTGTACAGGACCAGTTTCTGGAATCCCGCTCTGGCAATACTCGCACCCAGATCACGAATCGTGTCCATGAAGGTCCGCGCGGAGAGTGCCAAGGTTCCCGGGTAGCCGATATGTTCGTTGCTTTTTCCGTAACAGATCGGCGGCAACGCGTAGACCGGCAATATTTCCGGAAGTAGCCGCAAGGCATGACCCAAAACGAAGTTGTTGATCAACGTATCGGTAGCCAGCGGAAGATGATGCCCATGCTGTTCAATTGCCGCAGTGGGTAGGACCAACAAGGTGCTCTCTCGGGGCAGACGATCGACTTGCGGCCACGTCAGATAAGCAAAATTACGAGAATCAGGAATCCAAGTTTTCATCGGGAAGAGAATCCGAACCGCAGATGAACGAAAATTAGACACAAACCGCGAATCGACACGGATGGACGCGAACACACCGCTCGCCTAGCCCAAGGCACGGAGAACTTAATTATCCGCAGATTACGCAGATTACGGTCGCAGGCGGGTGGAGACCGTCGCTCAAACAAGTTTTGGGCAGCGGCACGGCTTTCTATTTCCTGTAGACCAAAGGCTACAAAATGAGAATCATCTTTAAACATGATTGACCGTTCGGGCACCGATCTCTGCACGAATCCCGGGCGCGATCGGAGCCAAAAACCGTAATCTACGTAATCTGTGTAATCTGCGGATAATTAACTTTTCCATTGCTTGGCCACAGCAACGGTGTGTTTTGCACCCTTTCGCGGTTTCTCTTTATCTGCGTGCATCTGCGTCAATCTGCGGTTGGGCTTTTATTTTCTTGTGGTTCCCGCGGTCGTATCTTCAGGTGAAAACGTCGCCATCTTTCCGGGATTCAAAAGACCGCGCGGATCAAACTGATATTTCGCCAGCAATTGGATATTGTCGGAACGGAAACGTCCGCCGCCCTCAACCTGATTGACATGCGGGTTAGCGACATTAACAGCGATCTCCCGACAGTAATCGATCATTTCGTTCAAGTACTCTTCATCTTTAAAGCGAACGATTGGGAGGGCTGCCGGAAAAATCCGGCCCTGATCGTTTTTGACGAATTCGATGTGAAACAGAAAATCATCTCCGAATCGTGCACGGAGTAGCTGGAATTGTTGTCGTGCAGACTGGGGATGGAAACCGCACTGCAGATAGGTCAATGCAGGGTCCGTTTTCAGAGCCCAGAGTGTGGTGTGGTTCCATGTGTAGTCGGTCAGCAGGGGACCTTTTCGCGGCTCGGTGTAAGGCTGGGAGTAGGGGATGGTCCCGCCAGCCAAGCCCGCTTTCCGGACAACTTCCGGCAGCACCGGGTCATCGACGAGAAAGAAAATTAACGATTGCCCCGGCGGACAGAACCGCTGGATCGGCGCAAAGTAAGACGGGATGGGCCATTCAAAAACTGTGACCAAGCGTTTAGTGGTGACCGCATCGTTGGCTATCTTCTCAGCAAAGGTGTAGGCAGCGTCATAAGAATCAAAGGCGACAACCAACTGAGCCCAGTCGCGCCTGGGACCAAGCGCCAAACGGACTTCGGTAATGATTCCGTTTGTTCCCCAGGAGTGGAGGATCTGGTGGACAGTGTCGCCTTCGAAGCGGACGAACCGTGGTTCTTGCTCCATGGTCAATACCTCAATCCCTTGTACGGTCTGATTGTCTCGGAGCCCGCCATAGGTAATCGATCCGATTCCTCCGGAACCGCCACCCAGGAAACCGCCGACCGATGCCTTCACGTAGGTAGAGGGATAACAACGAAGTTCCCAGCCGACTTTCCGAGCTTCGTTCTCGATCGTGATTAAACGCGCGCCGGGTTCGCAAACGGCGACTCCGGAAGGTTCGATGGCCAGAATACGCTCCATGAGCGCCAAATCGATGACAACGCCGCCTTCTAAGGGAATAGCTTGCCCGTAATTACCGGTGCCGGAGCCGCGGGCGGTCACGGGAATTCCTTGATCAAAACAATAGCGTAGAACGTTTCTAATTTCTTCCCGCGAACGCGGCTGCACCACTGCCTCCGCTCGTTTGTCCTCGAGCAATGCTTTCAGGAGGGGAGAGTACCAATAGAAATCTTTAGACAATCTTTCGAGTATCTGCGGATCCGCGATCACTGCATCTGCACGGCCGAGAATAGCGGCCAGATCTGAGAAGTGCGTTGACGTCATTTTCGGTTTTTACGCCAATAGGCAAATGTCTTGGTCATCACGGGAGAGGTGAACAGTTCGTAACAACGGTCCCGTGCCACCGGGCCTGTGACCATGCATTTCATATCGCTTTTGCTGACCACGTCGGTGGCTTTGATGTGGATTTGGTGACAATGGCGGGAAGCATCCTCGATCGTAGCGCCAAACACGACGCGATCGAGGCGAGCCCATAGAATCGCTGCCATGCACATTGGGCAGGGTTCGCAGGTAGTGAACAACGTGTAGCCCTTCAGTATCGGGCGTTTAATCCGTCTCCCAGCCAAGCGGATTGCGCGCACCTCGGCATGACAGGTAGCGTCGTTTTCTCTGCGCGAGTTGTTCACCGTGCGAACCAGTCTTTCTCCGGTCCGGGTGTTGAGCACCATAGCACCGAAGGGGACGGGCGAATCTGTCAAAAAACTACGCTCGGTGAACCGGGCCAATTCAGCGACACAATTTTCGTCCGTTATAGTGGATGCGAAGCGTACTCCTTTCGCCATTGATGTCCCCGGTTTAAGCAGTTTCTGTTCCTGGGAGGGAGCCAAGGACTGGTGCACGTAGACCTCGCGGTGGCCGGGAGATCAAGGATGGGCCCGCACCCACCCATCGGCGTCAACCTGGGGAAAGGTTACCTTTGTCCCGGAGGGACTGAAATGAGGTAGCTTGTGGACGCGCATAGGCCGCTAGCGGTCGAAATAGAGGACCAGCGGGAAAGTCACCTGGCGTTTAATCAACGAGTTGGCGTTCTTTTTGACCAGTTCAATTTTCTTTTACTGCCGGCGACGCCGACTTCGCGATGGTAGAACAGGTAGGAGTTGCAGGAGTTGCAGGAGTTCAGAATGGAAATCCAAGGGAACAGAAAACCGGGGACTAGCCCCCGCCTACTCTCTCCGCCTTCTGAACTCCTGAACTTCTGCAACTCCTGAACTCCTTATGAAGCTCTACTAGGAACGTGAACTGCTGCCGATCCCTGGAAACATGATCCTTCGCTCCCTCATTTTTGCCGGTACAACCGCTGTTCTTGTTCTCCTTACCGGCTGCGGTAAATCTCCTACCCAAACACAACTTATCCGCGTTAGCTTGCAGACGGATTGGTATCCACAGGCCGAACATGGCGGGTTCTATAACGCGTTGGTGAAGGGCTATTACAAAGAGGCCGGACTTGATGTCACCATCTTGCCAGGCGGACCCAATAGCAGCCCGACGAAGCTTTTGGTGACCGGGGGAGCAGATTTCGGCATGGATTCGTCCGACCATGTGCTCGTCGACGACGCCGAAGGACTCGATATCGTCGCGGTGGGCGCAACCATGCAACAAGATCCGCAAGCGGTGATGCTACATGCGGAGGATCCGGCCAGCCGATTCGAAGACTTGGAGGGAAGGACGGTTGCTGCTGTCCCCGGCGCTATCTGGTTCCAATATTTGATACACAAGTTTGGCTTCAAGAATACGAAAGAGATCCCGGCGACCTTTACCGTGGCGAACTTTCTCCACGATCCACAATATGTTCAGCAGATATTTGTGACCTCGGAACCATTCTACGTTCAGAAAGAAGGGCAGAAGACCAAGAACTTGTTGATCAAAGATACCGGTTACGCGCCTTACCGGGTCTTTTGCTGTACGCGCGCCTATTTGGACAAGAACCGGGACGTAGTCCAGAAATTCGTAGCTGCTTCGGTACGGGGTTGGAAGGACTATATGCAGGACCCCGCCGCGGCGAATGCTGAGATCGCCAAGCGTAACCCGGAGATGAACAAGGATCAGATGGAGTTCAGTTGGAAGGCCTTGAAAGACGGCGGCTTTGTCTATGGCGCCGATACTTCCGGCGCAACGACCGGTAAATTCGAGGCTCAACGTTGGACCGACCTCTACCAGATCCTCCGAGAGTTGAACGTCATCACCAAAGATATCGATCCGACGCGGGCGTACACTTTGGATTTCACGAAGAACCTGTGAGGCGTGAAGCGCTGAGAGATTTTAGCTTATGGAATCGGTAGAAAGCGCACTGGAATCTTTAGGACTGACCTTGCCGCTGGCGGCTGCTCCTGGTGGTAATTATGTTCCTTACGTGCGTTGGGGCGACCTGGTATTTCTGGCGGGCGTGATTTCGACTCACAACGGAGAGGTTATTTCCGGCACCGTCGGCGTCGATAAAACTATCGAGGACGGATACGATGCCGCCCAATGTTGCGCGTTATCGGAATTGGCGACGATCAAGCAGGCGCTTGGCAGCCTTGACCAAGTGGAGCGGATCGTTTCCGTGAACGGCTATGTAAACTCGGTTCCAGGATTTGCTGATTCCCCTAGGGTCATCAACGGCGCTTCCGATCTGTTCGCTAAGATTTACGGTGAATACGGTTTGCACGCGCGCGCTGCGATCGGCGTCTCCGGACTACCGAGGAACGCATTGGTCGAAATCCAGGTGGTCGTGGGAGTCAAAAATTGATGGTTCAGAGTGCACGGTTCACCGTCGACTAAAGACATGTAAGTCCCGTTTGCCTCATCCGCTCCATCGCGCCGCAGCGCCCCTATAACTGCGAACCGCGAACTGTGAACTCCACCTTATGCCCGAACACTACCTTACCAATAAATCAACACACGACCGATGGAACCGTGACTTGGCGCCTCAGCTGGAAGTGGAGTCGGGCGATATCGTTACGTTCGATTGTCTTGATTCCAGCGGTGGCCAGGTTGGCCCCAGGTCGACGGTTGATGATTTTGTTAAGATCGATCGCAGCAAAATCCATACGTTGACCGGGCCTGTCGCAATCAAAGGTTCCAAGCCCGGCGATACGCTCCGAGTGGATGTCCTGAATATTCAACACCAAGGCTGGGGATGGACCAGCGTTACTCCTGGGCTCGGTTTTCTGCCGGACCGTTTTCCGGATCCGTTCCTCTTCATTTGGCAACTGGACAAGGAATCTACCGATTCAATGGTTCCAGCGGTTGTCCCTTTACGGCCGTTTTGCGGCATCATGGGAGTCGCGCCCGCTACTCCCGGGGAGATGCGAACACGACCACCGGGAATTTTTGGCGGCAACATGGACGTCAAAGATTTGGTTGCCGGTTCGACCCTGTATCTGCCGGTCTTAAGTGAAGGCGGGCTGTTTTCGCTCGGCGACGTTCATGCTGCTCAAGGGGACGGTGAGATCTGTATCAACGGTATTGAATGCCCGGCGCTAGTGACTGTCCGGATCAGCCTTCTTAAAGGTAATCGATTAAGCGCACCGGTGGTCGAAACCCCGCCACGTAACCGGAGTACCGGCGGTGAATGGATCATGGTTGAATCCGATGAGGATCCGCTGGCCGCCGGCCGCCGGGCACTCAACCGGATGGTCGATTTCCTGATCAATAACTGGCAATTCAGTCCACTACACGCCTATCTCCTCTGCAGCGTGGCGATGGATCTCCGTGTTCATCAGGTGGTCAATGCGCCGTTAATAACAGTCGGCGCATCGTTGCCTAAGTCGTTGCTGCCACCGGTGAAAAGTCCAGTGTTTTCGTGATTGCTAGAGCGACAGCCCTACCTTTTTGTGCTTTTTTCCGCCTATTCCTGTTTCGCGATTTGGGCCATACGCCGCTAAAACTTCAACTTAACACTCGCCGTCACGTGAAACGGCATTTGTTCTAGGATCTGATCGTTACCGGTAAACGTCGGATCGATCACGGTAAAGTTAGCCTGGTTCGTGATATTGAAGAAGTTAACCTGTACCTCCCAGCGCGGTTGCCGGTAAAAGATCTCCGCATTCCACGTGAATTGAGCTGGTATCTTTAGTGAGCCGCTAATGTTGGCCTTCTGTTCTCCGGTCACTTGGGGACCAATACCGATGCCGAACCCATTCGAAAATTTGTAAATCGCGTACTCGTTGAAGTAGATCTTCGGAGTACCGGGCAAGGTATAGTTCCCGGCCGGGAAGGTAGTGAAGGTCGGACTACCAATGCCCGTGCCATGTCTGCCATCGACGATGTAGTCGGTTGGGTAGTCATCGAGGTAGTTACCCGTCTGCTCATACGGCGCAAAATGATGATAATTCGCGAGTAACCAGGTGAAATTGCTCGTGATGCTCAGATGCTTGTCAGGCTGATAATCTAGATCGATTTCTAATCCACGAGACTGGACCTGGGCGCGATCTCCGGTCGGAGACACCACGGACTCAACTCTGGTTTGATAGAACCCATCGATGTTAAAGAAGAGCGCTTCCCGGAAAAAAGAGACTTTGTAGCCGGTTTCGTAAAGCTCACTTTTGTTGCCTAAGACTCCTGAGTTGACTGAATGGTTGTGTCCGCTAGCGTCGATATCCCCGGCCGTAGTCGGTAAACCGCCGAAGTTGGCGTCTCCTTGGAAGCCCGTCGTCCGATCGTATGTCAGGTAGAAACTGGAATCGCTGGTTAATTTGAAGATGAGACTGCCGAAGAATGAGGTATCAAAAACTCTGGCGCCACTTTTCTCATTCGAGCCTGCATAGTTAATCAGCCGGCTGGTAGGAAGTTGGCTGGTGGCGTCAATGTAGTCGCCTCGGACACCAACCAAACTGCTTAGCCACTTGGTCCAATTGGTCTGGTGTTGATAAAAGATGCCGTAGTCATAGATGCTGTATTCTCCGACGACACCGGATGTGTAATACTCTTTTCCGTTAGTGGAAGCACCAAGGCCATTGATACCAGCGCTGTAGCCCGACATCCCTTTGATGGCCCAGCCGCCAAAATAGCCACCCGGACCGTAGGCATTCGGATTCGAACCTAGAGGAACTGAAATATTGAAGGTATTCGGATTGGACAAAAGATCGTACGCGGCGAACGGCTGAATTGTATAATCGGAAAATTCCTCGCCCCATTGGAATCGGCCGGCTACACCAAAAATGTCATGGTTCTCCACATCACTGCCTAGCAAGGGAAAGTTGTAATCCAGGTGGACCTCGGTGCGCGTATCGTAGAGATGGATACCTGGAACATATTCGTCGTAGCCGAAAAGCTCGCGTTGCCGGGAATGGAGTTGTTCGTACATCTGATAATTCACGATCTTGAGGTCAGGATTGACTGTCAGCGTGGTAATCATTTGCAGAGTCAGTTTGTCGCCGCGCATGCTGTCGGCCGGCCCATTCAAGGTGTCAAAGCCATAGATGCGCTCAACGCCGATCGGATTGATGGTAGTAAACGGGCCTTGGTTCGTGCCGCGTACGTATTCCTGATTATCGATCAGGTCCTGTGTGGGATGGTTCAACCCGGGCGCTTCATTGGTTCTCAGTTCATAATATTGTCCGCTAAACTGGACCGTGATTGCTTGGGTCGGGATCCAGGTCAGCGCGCCATAAATGTCTTCTTTGTCGTCACGCGTATTGCGATAGTAAGTGGTGCCGTCAGTTCCTTGATAGCTAAGCCGGTAAGCGAGTGTCCCGGGAATCAAGGGGCCGGTACTGTCTACCGTCCATTCGGAGTGAAACCACGACGTGCCGCCTTCGGAAAGCGCTCCGAAAGTCGATTCGATGGTCTCGTGGAATCCGTCAAACTGAGGAGCCTTCGTGATGAAGTTAACGTAGCCGCCCGCACCGCCTTCCGATGGACCGTACACCGCTGAGCCCGGCCCCTTAACGATGTCCATTGACTCCAATTGATTGAAGCTTGGGACAACGCTGTTGCGATAAAAAATCTCGCGTTGTCCATTTTGGAGAATTTCGGCATAGATGCCACGGATATACGGAATGCCATCCAGACCATATTCTGCCGGGGTATACGTTCCGGACGAAAATTGGCCGAGATCTTGGACACTGAAGATTTGGCGATCTTCCAGTTGTGCACGGCTAATGATGTTAACTGAGCGTGGGATATCAATCACATTCATGTCTTGGCCAAAGACAGAACTGATAGGACGCGCGGTTGGAACGATCTGGTCAGCTGGCGGCACCGCGGTGACCAGAACCTGCTGCATAGACTGGCCGCTATCTGGCGGCGAAGAGCTCTGTGGTGAAGGCGAAGCATTCGGCGTCTGAGCCCGGAGTGAAACAGACGACGAGCCGATGATGAAGGTGAAGAGGATAGACCGGTGAAATAGTCTGGAAAGGAATGCCATAGAAAAGCCCGAAGAGCGGGTAGCACCGCCTGTGCCAGATAAAGAGGCGGCGCGGCGAAACGGCGAGTGGGCGGGTCGGCGAATGGGCGACTGGGCCTTTTGAGCGGCGAAGCGCCTGGAATCCTATCTCAAATCGTTTTTTCCCTCCTTTCGCCCAATCGCCGATTCGCCCACACGCCGTTTCGCCATACCTGCCTGTCTTATTCTAAGTGTCTGGTTCATTTACTTGCACGAACCGGTGGCTAGGTGGCCGATATATCGGACACTTGGAAAGCGAAGAGCCAAACCGCAGGTTGCTTAGTCCCTAATTTTTTGTAATTCTAGCTCTATGGATTTGGGTAGCAGGGTTCGGTTCTATCGGAGCTTAAGGGGATTGTCCGTGAGAGACGTGGCTCAACGGTCCGGGTGTTCACGAAGTTTCCTGGCTGAGGTAGAAGGTAACTCGGTTTCGCCGTCGCTACGTAGTCTTGAGAAGATTTGTGATGCGCTGGATATCTCAATCTCGACGATTCTTCGGGATGAACCATTCTTCGCTGTTCCAATCGTAATTCCTCGGCAATGGAACAATTGCGGGGAACTATTTCGGTGGGAAACAGCTCGGTTACTGCAAGTTTTCCCCGACAGCGAACACGCGCCGTTTGCGGCCGTACTCTATCAGATCGACGGGCTCGGCGAGACCCCGTGGAGGCAGGCGGCGGAATCTTCGCAAAAGCTGGGAGTAGTGGTGAAAGGGCGCATCAATTTCGAAAATAAGAGCGGTCTATTTCCTCTTGAGACCGGAGAGATGATCTTAATTAACACGTACGCTCCATTTCGCTGGGTTAACCGGGAAAAGGAACCGGCCGAGGTTCTCTCAGTTGGAATGCGTCCATTCCAACTGTACGAAGACGTTGAACGCAACGCGCGTTGGCGCCAGTTTTTTAAGGAAGAAGTTCAGCGCGCAGCGCGCGACAGAGGCGGGCAGTTAGGAGCTAGGAGACGTGAAACCTCTGAGGTAAAACGGGAAAAGCGATAGTGCGTCAGCCGCGCCTTTACCTTTCACTAACTAGTCGTTAGCTCGTTTCCCGCGCGTGGCTGCAAGGTCAAACGACGTGCGCATCAACTTAATTGCGTGGTCTATATCGGCTTCGGATTTGAGGAAGAAACTGATCCAGCCGCTGTCTGGCAAAATATGATGAGGCTCAGCCTGGCCGGTGCTGACAAGTTCGTC
>DASUWQ010000017.1:0-2268 GCA_036378375.1 Chthoniobacterales bacterium | reverse complement strand
AGTTTGGCCGTCGCCAACGAAGTGGTAATACCGAGCCCTTCGTGACCTGTCGCCAGAATTAGTCCGGGGACATCAGGATACGGGCCAATCAATGGCAAGCCATCGGGCGTCGCGGCCCGGAACCCTGTCCAGATCCTGGTTACAACACAGTCGCGAAGCGCCGGAACATAAGAAACGGCTTGGGCTAGCATTCGTTCTACAATGGGCAGTTCCACTTCACGACTCGACTCAAACTGACGGCTGGAACCGATAAGCAGCTGGCCTGTGCTGCGCGGCTGGAGATTAAAAGCGACTGAGGCATGATCCGAGCCGTGGGCACTTTGCAAGTAGCCGGTCTCGATCAGCTGATGCCGAATAAGCGGTCGCGGTAACCGGTCGGTAATGGCCAGATGCCCTTTGCGTTTACGTATTGGTAAGCTCGGCAAAAGCTTGGTCGCATCGGCGCCCGTGGCCAATACGACGTGGTTGGCTTCCATAGTTTCTCCGTTCACCAACTCGATAGAATGCGGACCAACCCTTTTGATTTCAGAGCGCAGGTATGTAGCTCCGGATCGAAAGGCCCGATCCAGCAGCTCGGTGGTGGCTGTCGGAGGATATAACACGGCATCGGATGGAATTCTCATCCCTCCGGCTAAACCGGGGGCCAATGCCGGCTCGAGTTGATATAACTGGTCCCGTCCCACGACTTCTGCATCGACACCGTATTTACGATAAAAATCCCGGCGCCCTTCGATCGCTCCCATTTCTTCGTTATTTGCTGCGACCCACAATGTTCCCGTCGTCCGAAACTCGGTTCGATCCGATGCAGCGAAGGAATCCCAGAGACGACGGGAATAGGCGGTGAGCCTGATTTGAGCCTCGCTATCATCCAACACCAGGATGTGTCCCATCCCTGCAGCCGTTGCGCCGAAGGCAGGTTCATTCTTTTCAAGAATCCCGACCGATAAACCAGCAGTGGCGAGTTCCTGTGCGCAGGCCGCCCCCACAATCCCAGCTCCAATAACTAAAACGTCCATCGACAAGAAACAGAAATTAAAATCCGCAGATTCAACCGCGAATGGACACGAAGAAAAAGACCAACCGCAGATGCACGCAGATTTACGCAGATAGGCAAAAGTCGCGAATAGACCCAAAAACATAAAAGGGCTTGGAGCGAAACGTGCGAGGGAAGCGTCATAGCTAGGCGGTCGCCAATGTCGTCGATTAGAAACAGTTCCTTCGTCGTTCCTGGGCCCCGAATTGTCTTTCTATTGGTGTCCATTCGCGGTCTTTCAATCTGCGTATATCTGCGTCCATCTGCGGTTCGGCTTTATCCTTCGTGTCCATTCGCGGTTGATCTTCGGGATTCGGGGCTTAGGAGATGCCGAATTGAAATGGATCTTTCTCGTCTAAAACAATGTCGCCCTTGGCGTTTACAAAAGCGGATCCGGTGATCGTGGGAATGATTGAGCCTCCACCGTCGAGACGATACGCCGCTTCGAATACGGTTCCGATTACGCTCTCTTGCCGCCAGACCTGGCCGGGAGAGAGTTTTCCATCGGCGGAAAGGCAAGCCAGCTTCGCGCTCGTTCCCGTACCGCAAGGACTGCGGTCGTAGGCGCCTCCGGGGCAGAGCACAAAGTTGCGAC
The DNA here is from genome assembly GCA_036378375.1 of Chthoniobacterales bacterium. Classification (GTDB taxonomy): domain Bacteria; phylum Verrucomicrobiota; class Verrucomicrobiia; order Chthoniobacterales; family JAFAMB01; genus JAFAVN01. The sequence goes on along the minus strand of DASUWQ010000017.1, from coordinate 640 downwards.
TATCGGCGATTTGCGAGGGGCCGAACAGTTCGATATGATCGATCTTTTGTGTCTCTGGCTCGCCCTGAGCTTGTCGAACGGGCCTAAGGGCGAGCGAATCCTTGACCCGGAGGCAATAATCGGTCAGCTGTTCGCGGTTTTTTAGGGTGATTTCCAAGCCGTGATTTTCGATCAAGAAGAACCAATTCCCACCCCAAGCGATATCGCCGGCTACCTTCCCTAAACCTTCGACCGGCAACACAAAACCTTTTGCGGCGCGGTAAGAAGCAACGTTTTCGACCGAGACCCGTCCATCTGGATGCAGCGTCGCGCCCACGGCGCCAACTGGGGTATCGATTCGGTGTGATCCAGGTTGGAGTCTTCCCAAATATTCCAGTGTTCTGACAAGCCCGATGGTCCCATGCCCACACATGTTGAGGTAACCGGTGTTGTTGAAATAAATGACGCCGACGGAACAGGTAGGATCAGACGGAGGGACCAAAAGAGCTCCGACGGTCGTATCACTCGCTCTCGGTTCCGTGCAGAAAGCGCTCCGATAGTAGTCATATTTGGCGGCAAATATTTCGCGGCGTTCGGCTAAGCTACCCGACCCCAGATCAAAAGGAGCTTCCAGAATGACCCGGGTTGGCTCTCCGCCAGT
>DASUWQ010000016.1:0-24287 GCA_036378375.1 Chthoniobacterales bacterium | reverse complement strand
CGTCGGTCACGAGCCCGATCACCGTCGAACGCCGATTCGCCAGAAACCGGGCAGCCTGGTTTGGCTTATATCCGAGAGCGCTGATGGCTTGCAGAACTCGCTCTCGGGTTTCGGGTAAGACGCGCGGATGATTGTTGATGACCCGAGAAACCGTCTGATGGGAAAGGCCTAAAACCTTAGCTACATCATTGAGCGTTGGCGGTTTCACACCCGAATGATTCTTCATAAACCGGGGGATTTCACCACAGAGGCACAGAGCACACAGAGAAAGAGAAGAATCGGTTCACAGCAAAGCAGCCAAGATAGCAGGGAACAGGGAACAGCGTGCATGGGTTAAAACGATTCATCTTTGTGGCCTTGGCGATCTTGTTGTGAAGTTTAATCCTTTCTTCTCTGTGTTCTCCGTGTCTCTGTGGTGAGATTTAATCTTCTGTAGGGTTTGACGTCAGACCATGTTGGCGCTAACATGGCGGCGTTTTCAAGTCGTTTCTTTAACCAGGTTCTCCCCGTTGAAACTACCGTGAAATCTACCTTTGCCCCCCGCCTCATTGCCGCCGGCTTCCTGCTGGCGTTCAACTCTGTCTTCGCTGTCGATGCCAACGTTTCCGCGAATCTACGGCTAATGGCTTTCGGGAATGCCGCTGAGCTCAAAGCGGTCACTAATGCCGTGGCTCGGTTTAACCAGAAATATCCCAACGTGAAAGTGGAGATTGCCATCGACCCGATATCGAACGGTTGGGGTGATTACGTCACTCACGTTCTTTCTCAATTCAACGCGAATAATGCCTATGATGTTTACGGCACAGCCATTGAAACCTTCCGTACCTTCGAGACTCGCCAATTGTTCATTCCGCTAGACGACTATATCGCTGGGCATAACACGTATTCGGATTTCGATCCCGCGCTCTTCAAGTACGCCTCTAATAACGGCAAAACCTATTTCATTCCGATCACCTGGAACAACATCATGATCAACTACAACCGGAAGTTGTTCAAAGACGCAGGGGTCGAATTCCCTAAAACCGGTTGGACTTGGAACGATCTGCGGGAGACCGCTAAGAAATTAACCGTGCGTGATGCCGCTGGCAATATTACTCAATTCGGGTACGAGGTACCTAACCAGTTCTTTTTCGTGCAGCCATGGTTTTACTCAAATGGAACCTCGATCCTGAACGCAGATTGGACTGCGTCCAATATGCTGGATCCTAAGGTGTCGGAGTCTTTGCAATTTCTGTATGACCTTATCCATGTCGATAAAGTGTCTCCGATACCGGGCAAAGATACCATGGATAACCAATTCATGGCTGGGCAAGTGGCCATGATTTCGCGGGGGCATTGGATTGTTCAGAACGCCAAGGCGGCTAAGTTGGATATGGATATCGCGATCCCGCCAAGCAAAGCCAACGATTATACGGTCATCGGTTTCGGTGGTTACGGAGTCTCCAAGACGTCAAAGAATCAAGACCTGGCTAAGGAGTTGGTAGGCGAGCTCACCAGTTTCGAAACGCAGAAAGAAGAAGGTGAGGGAGGAGGAGGAGTGCCCGGCCGTAAATCGGCCGCCGAGACGGAGGCTTTTCTTTCATTCCCTCCCAGCGCGGCACTCTACTATCAGACTCTGCCTCACACCCTGCCGGTACCATCGCCGGCAAATTTCCAGGAGGTCGAAAAGATCTTTATCCGTAACTACACCGCGATGATGGCAGGTGAGATCTCGATCGCGGATGGCGTCAAACGCGCAGACCGCGAGATCAACGAATCATTCAAGCGTCTGGCGGAAAGACAGGCGAAATAGCAACCGCGAATGGACGCGAACTAACAAGAAGACCACGATCCCTTTGAACCGCAGATGAACGCAGATTTACGCAGATAACAAGTGCGAAGAGAGCACAAATTACACAAAGCAACGACGAAGAACCTCTGACGAGAAAATTGTCATTTTGACGCGTGGACCAGTTGCTCATGGCACACCGCGCTCCTTACATTGTCGCTATCTGCGTAAATCTGCGTCCATCTGCGGTTAGTCCGTCTTCGGTTCGCGGCAACTTGTGTAGATTCGTCGGCCCTGGTTTGCGTTGGTTCAGCGAGGATGATTACGATAGCGATGGACGCTCGAACTAGATCCGACCTGGAGAAAGCGCAGACCCGGGCTGGCTATCTTTTTATACTGCCTTCGACGGTTCTATATGCGGTTTTTGTATTGGCGCCGGTTATCGTTACTTTCATCCTGAGCTTTACTTACTACGACCCGATGGCCGGCTCACATTGGGTAGGGCTGGAGAATTTTCAGCGTTTCTTCACTGGCGACCGTTCGCTGCAGATCTTTGGGAACACCCTCTGTTTCTCCTTGTTTGCTGTCACCGGCAATGTGGTGGTCGGACTCCTCCTAGCGCTGGCCTTGAACCGGGCCATGCCGGCGTTTCTGCTTTACTTATTTCGGTTGGCTTATTTTCTACCCGTGATCATCGCGGCGGCCTTTGTGTCGATCGTCTGGGGCTATTTCTACGGTGACGACCTGGGGGTGATTAACTATTACCTGGTTCATCTCGGATTGCCCTCGGTGCATTGGCTTACCTCCAGTCAGACGGCGATGATGTCGATTGTGATCATGGATGTTTGGAAAAACACCGGGTTTTTTATGATCATCTTTATCGCAGCGCTACAGGGCGTGCCTAAGAATATTATGGACGCCGCCATCATGGATGGGTCCTCTTATTGGCGCCGCTTTTTTCGGATCGTGTTACCCTGGATATCGCCCGTAGTCTTTTTCGCCATTGTCTATGCCTCGATCGGCGCGTTGCAGGTGTATGAGTCCATTGTGATCTTGACGCGGGGTGGACCGGGCGATGTGACCCGTTCGATGTCGATCTACATCGTGGAAGAAGCGTTTGATAATTTTGAGATCGGCTATGCAGCTTCTATTTCGGTCATCATGACTTTGGTGATCCTAGTTATCACCACGATCCAGTTATTCGCGTCCCGGCGTTGGGTGCGACACTAGGAAGGGAAGTGAAAAGTGAAAGGTGAGAGGTGAGATGTGAGAGGTAATGCAAACTAAAGCGACTCAACGTTGGATTGACCGGATTATTATCGCCACTATGGCGGTGTTAGGTGTGTTCATGGTGCTGCCGTTCGCCTGGCTGTTTAGCATGTCGTTTCGAGCACCGGGCGACGCTTACAAGATGCCGCCCAGCTTCCTCCCGCCGAATCTAGATTTTGGAAACTATTGGGCGGTTTTGCATTCCAGTGTGCCGTTCCTACGGATCTATTGGAACAGTCTGATGGTAGCCGTTGTCGTCACGTTCGGCCAACTAGTTACTTGTACTCTGGCGGCTTTTGCGTTTGCCCGGCTGAAGTTCCCCGGCCGGGATAGCATATTCTTTGTGTTCTTAATCGGGCTGATGTTCCCGGCTCAGGTTACTATCATCCCGATCTATCTCGGATTTGCCAAGGTCGGTTTGTTAAATCATCCCATCGGTCTGGCACTCATGTATCTGACCTCTAGTTTCGGCATTTTTTTGGTTCGCCAATTTATGCGATCACAACCGAAGGCTTTGGAAGAAGCCGCGTTAATGGATGGAGCTGGTTACTTCAAAATCTTCTATCGAATTTCATTGCCTCAGCTAAGGCCAGCGCTCTCAGCGCTCGGGATCATCACCTTTACTCAGACCTGGAATTATTATTTCCAGGCCCGCGTATTATTGGAGCCGCACGACGCGATGACGCTCCCGATCGCTATGGACCTGCTGCGTGGCTATATGGCGAGCGGCAATCTGTCGGTGGTGATGGCAGCGATGAGCATGGCGGTGTTGCCGGTGATCTTGATCTTTCTGTTGGCGCAGAAGCTGGTAATCGAGGGCGTGACCATGAGCGGGATTAAATCATAAGACCGATAGGGACGAGCTCCGGCTCGTCCGAGGTAACGTCTTTAAGGTGATGGTGTCGGAAACGAATGAATTGACGAACAAAGTTTCGGACGAGCCGGAGCTCTTCCCTATCGGATCTACTATGCAGAAAACATCTCAATCCATGGACAATCGTTTCGTTTACACTGGTGAACGGCTCAGATATGTCGCTTTTCCGTTAGGTGGAATTGGCACTGGTAGCGTGTCATTAACCGGTAGCGGACGATTAGTCGATTGGAGTATTCGTAACCGGCCTGCCATCCACCAATTTAACGGGTACAGCCATTTCGCGGTCAAGGCGGAACAGGGCGGCGAACTAATCGATGCTCGGGTATTGAATGGTCCATACGAGGGTATACCCACTGGTTCGCCCAGTGTGCGGAAGTTCGATGGATTCGGCTTTGGGGCTAATCGCGATACTCTGGCCGGCGTCCCGCATTTCGACGACGTAATTTTCGTTGGACGGTTTCCCGTGGCCGAGCTCGAATTTCATCAGGCTAAGTTCCCTGGCCAGGTCCGGATGACGACGTTCAGCCCATTTATTCCTCATAACGATCGGGACTCATCGATGCCGGTCGCGTTGTTCAGGTTCTGTATAAAGAATACTACCGAGGCGCCGATCGACTACACCTTAGCCGCGACGATGGGCAACTACGGCTGCGATAGCGGTACGCATACGTTCTATCAGAGCGACGCGTTAAGCATTCTTCATTTGACGTCTGCTAACCGCGATGACTCGGAGCAGCAGGGCGACTTAGCTATCATGACCGATGGCGAAGAGGTCGATCATGTCGACTATCATTTTCGAGGTCAATGGTTCGATAGTTTGGCTCGATATTGGCGAGAATTCGCCCGACCGGGCAAACTTCGGGAGCGCACCTATGAAAAACCTCGCGCGGTCAGGAATATGTTCCAGCAGCCTGAGCATGGCACTCTGGCAGTTCGGATTCGGATTGAGCCGGGAGAGACCCGCGAGGTGCGTTTCACGCTGAGCTGGAATTATCCGTTTGGCAGTATCTACTGGTTTGACCGTGAGGGGCCGGGTAGCCCCAGCTATCCAGGGTTGCCGCCGACCTGGAAAAACTACTACGCGACTCAGTGGTCCGGTTCGGTAGCCAGCGGAACCGATGCCTTCAAGCGTTGGGACATGCTCGAAACCCAGACCTTTAGCTTCCGTGATTCCTTATTTCGTTCGTCCCTGCCTCCAGAAATCATCGATGCGGTAAACGGCACTCTCGGTATTCTTCGTTCGGCGACAGTAATCCGGTTGGAGGGCGGTGAACTGTGGGGGTGGGAAGGGCAACATCCCAGCGAAGGTTCCTGTGAGGGAAGTTGCACCCACGTTTGGAATTACCAACAGACAATTGCCAATTTATTCCCGGCCCTCGAAAGGTCCTTACGGGAAACGGAGTTCACTTATAATCAGCTGCCCAACGGTGGTCTCACTTTCCGGCAAAGGCTGCCGCTCGGATCCGGCTTCGACATCATTGGTCCGTGTGCCGACGGTCATTTCGGCGCCATCATCAAAGCGTATCGCGAATGGAAGAACTCGGGCGATAACGAATGGTTGAGGCGATTTTGGCCCAATATTAAACGCGCACTGGAGTATGCCTGGTCACCGGCGAATCCGGATCTGTGGGATCCGAAGAAGACCGGCGTACTCTGGGGACGCCAACATCACACGTTGGATATGGAATTGTTCGGTCCTAGTTCCTGGTTAACTACGATGTACTTAGCCGCGTTGAAAGCCGGTGTGGCCATGGCGCAAGCAACGGGGGACTCGGCGTTTGCCGACGAATGCTTGGAGTTGTCGGCTAAAGGCGCAGCCTACGTCGATCGCGAGCTATTCAATGGGCGCTACTATAGTCAAAAAATTGATCTTTCTGATCGGTCCGTGCTTGAGCCTTTCGATCAGAATCGCAAAGCCGGTGTGCTTCGTGAATCGTTTATGGAAGCATATTGGTCTGACGAATACGGCGAGATTAAATATCAGATTGGCGAAGGATGTCTTACCGATCAGATCCTTGGTCAATGGCACGCTGACATCGTTGGGCTTGGCGATCTGCTGGCGCCAGCAAACGTGCTCCGAGCTCTCCAGACCGTTTTCGAGCAGAATTATCTTGCCGATCTCCGGGATCATTTTAATCCGTGCCGGGTATACGCTTACGAAAACGAGGGCGGCCTGCTGAATTGCACTTGGCCGAAAGGAACGAATAAACCGGCATTGCCGGTGCCTTACGCAGAGGAGGTTTGGACGGGTCTGGAGTATATGATGGCTTCGCATCTGATCTTGCGGGGCTTGGTTGAGGAAGGTCTTACCGTCGTTCGCGCGGCCCGTGCTCGGCATGACGGTTCCCGCCGTAATCCGTGGAATGATATGGAATGTGGCAGTTACTATGCTCGGGCGCTTTCTAGCTATGCACTGGTGAATGCATACTCCGGTTTTACCTTTGACCAGCGTATTGGAGAGATCGGCCTGAAACCGGCCCGCTCCGGAGACGGCATTTACTTTTGGTCGGCTGGACTTGGGTGGGGTGTGATCGAAATAAAAAATGACGGTCACCCGGAAGTCGCGCAACGGGAAGAAAGCGGGACTACCGTGACTATCACTGTGAAAGGTGGTGAACTGACCATGTCGCGGCTCCGGCTTCCCGGTCGCTCTTGGACCATGGCGACGGTGGATGGCCAAACCGCTGAGCATGACAACGACGCGATCCTGCTGCGTACGCCGCGAGATTTGCAGCCTAATGACTGTCTCACCATCGAATTGAATCCAAATGGCGAAGCTTGAACTCAAAAATGTTCGCAAAAGCTTCCAATCGCTGGAAGTGATTCATGGGATCAATCTGACGGTTGAGGACGAATCTTTCACCGTGTTCGTAGGACCGTCCGGCTGCGGGAAATCGACGCTCTTGCGGATTATTGCCGGTCTTGAAGAATTGACCTCTGGCGAGGTGCATATCGGCGGGAAACGGTGCGACCATTTGCTGCCATCAGCCCGCGGCATGGCGATGGTTTTTCAAACCTACGCGCTCTATCCGCATATGAGCGTGTACGAGAATCTCAAGTTTGGCCTGGTGAATCAGAAGCTGCCAAAGATCGAGATCGATGCCCGGATCCGGCGCGCAGCCGATATTTTACGCATCTCCGAGCTTCTTTCCCGACGGCCCTCTCAACTCTCCGGTGGCCAGAGTCAACGGGTAGCGATCGGACGCGCGATTGTTAAAGAACCGGAAGCGTTTCTGTTCGATGAACCGCTGTCTAACTTGGATGCGGAGTTGCGCGTCAAGATGCGAAGCGAGATCGTCAGTCTGCATCGCCGGCTGAAATCAACCATGATCTATGTTACTCACGATCAGGTCGAGGCGATGACCATGGCGGATACGATCGTGGTTCTGCGCGAAGGCGTTGTCGAACAGATGGGTACTCCGATCGAGCTTTATGCCCGGCCGAGCAACCAGTTTGTCGCCGGTTTTCTCGGTACGCCGCAAATGAACTTCCTAAAAGCAAAGGTTCAGACCGCGAACGCAAAAGCGACCTGCCTTAGCGTCGATGATGGGCGGACGACCATCGATGCGGCTACGGACGGAGCGGGAGTTCCGGTCGGCGCCGCCTGCGGGGTAGGGATCCGTCCGGAACATCTTTCTGTATCCGATAACGGCCCAATCAAAGGCATTGTTATTGCCACTGAAATGCTTGGTTCCGAGACGATCGTTTTTGCTAGTCTGCAATCCGGCGAGAATGTAACGGCGTCCATCCGTGGAATCCGCAACTTGCCTCAGGGCAGCGCCATCCACTTTGGGGTTAGCTCTCGTTTTGTTCATGTATTCGACGAGAAAGGGGTAGCTCTCCCATCGCTCCGACCCTGGCGCGAAGACTATCTCGAAGCGTAATAGCTTCGATAATACGTCCCTTGTGGAGCGTTGCCTTCCCGCGGCAGCTGCCCGGCGGCTGCTGGATTAAAAACGCGATTCGGCTCCGAGCCTGATTCAGCCGATGCGGTTGGTAGCTCCGTAGGAGCGAAATCTTTATAGCCGCAGCCAGCACGAAGGCTGTTAGCTCCGTAGGAGCGGCATCTAAGAATATGTGGCCAAGCCTAACCGAGGTCTCCAACTCTATGTCGCTCCTCCGGAGCTGGTCCCGTTTTTTATGGCTCAAGCTATAAAGATTTCGCTCCTCCGGAGCTGTTTCCAATCTGGCAGCGCCGGCAGCTACCGGATGCGCGGATCGCCGGTGCTTATGTTGACGCACATGGGCGGCTGCCGGACTAGCGTAACCGTCAGGTTGCGGCTACAGCGTTGACCACCACCCCCCCCCACGGAGGGGAGCCGCATTAGAGATGTGCCGCTGCAGATTCGGAGCCGGTCTATCGCCCATCGGTTCAAAAAGACGTGTCCGGCCGCGGCTCCCTTTAGGTGTGGCAGGGTTTATCGTTCCTTAGTTCCCAACGTACTGCATATCCGTCCCATCCCAGGGCGTCGCGTCTATCCAAGCGCCATACTTGAAAAAGATTCGTCGGCGTCGACACCCGTGCGAGCTCTAACACCTAATGCCCGCCCGCATCGCTACGCGAAGCGTTGCGGGCGTGGCAACGCCCCTCCGTCGGTGTTCTTTAACCGCCCTCGGGGATGCCGTACCTGGCTGGCTCCTACCTCTTAGGTTGAAGCGCATGGGCAGCTGCCGGACCGCTATCGAATCGGATCTGCCCTTCTTTGGCTGACGCGCATGGGCGATGCCTGGCGCCGCGGGGACTCAGGCTTTTGGACGCGTGCCTCTCGCCTGACTTCGTTACCGCGCCATTCCAGTGATGCCCATCCTCGGTGCACGGCCCCTGGAGCAGATCAAAGCCGATCTTCCTTGAGGAATTCGATGATCGAATTAACCGCTTGCCAGCGGTTTTTCTCAAGAATCACCATATGCGTACCCTGACCAATCTCGATCCACCGCCGATAGGGCGCAGCGGTTAGCCGGCTGAAGAAGTCTCGGGCCGTGTCGAATGGGACGTCGACATCCCATTCCGCATGGATGAGCAAGACCGGTACACGGATTTCCCCCGGATCATAAAACGGCCTGTTTGCTGCCCAGTATTCACGAATATCCCGAATTGCTCCTGAAGGGGCCAGGAGGGTGTTTGGAGCGGTTGCTCGGGGACCGATCGCCAGAGTGTTTTCTGCCCAAACGCGGAACCAACCTGGTGGAATCAACGCGTCCCGATGGCCTGTTGGAGCGGCCGCACGCCATGTCTCTTCGTATTTAAATAGATCCACTTCACGGTAGGCGGGAAGATCGCCACCTGCATCAATGCGGCCCGCCGTTTCTCGCAACCAGAGTGGAGCAATCAGTGCTAACCGTTTGATCTTACCGTTGTTCTTCGCGGCATAACCGCCGGCGATAGAGCCGCCCCACGACATTGCAACCAGGTTAAGCTGATCCAGCTTGCGAGACTCTAAAATAGAGTCGATCGACGCACCAAGATCGCGGATCGCAGTTTCGATCCGAACAGGTTGCTTGCTTGGATCGGTTGCTCCCGGCGTTTCCGGCGGCCGGGTCGAAGTACCATATCCGCGCACATCGACCGCATAAACATCAAAGCCGGCTGCGGCGAGTTGATCCATGAAAGATGCATCCCCCACCGGGGCATCGAACAAGCTTCCGGAAGAAAAAGTGGCGCCGTGCATTAAGAGCAACGTTCGTTCGGAAGGAAAATTTTGGACATGGGCCAAGCGTTTACGTCGGAGGTGTAAGTCGATCCCGGCGGTATCGCTGGGAATAAAGAAATCGTCAGTAGTGATCGCGGTGTGCATAAAGTGATTGGATATGTGTTCAGACGCAATTTTGATCGTGTTGGGCTGAGCAAAAATCCGATATCGGAACTTCGTCCTCGTTCTCGTCGTCGTCGTCGTCCTCGATATTTAGGGCTTTTTGCGCAGGCCAATGAATGGTCGGCTCGGGGTGCAACTTTTTCGGTTCCGCCGCGCGGATCGCGAAGGTTCAGCCACGGACATCTCGAGGACGAGGACGAGGACGACGAGAACGATTACGATTACCGAATTTCGGAATCTTGGATTAAGCGAATTGCCATTGAAACCCTTCGGTTCCCCGGCGGACATAGCCGGCGGAACTTTCTGCGAAGTGAGAAGTAAAGCAGAGTGCGTGATTCTCAGAAGCATAGGAAAGGACCCATTCACGCGAGGCCTGACTGGCTTCTGGAAATTCGCAATAGACGGAGCGGAGATCCGCACGGTATACCTGCAGTGGATGATGCATGACATCACCCATGAACAGAGCTTCTTGTCCGCCAGAACGAAGGCGAATGGAGGCATGGTCGACGCTATGCCCGGGTGTTGGTAAAAACGAAATCCCGTCTAGGACTTCGGCGCCGTCGATATCAATCAACTCTGCTAGTCCCGCTTCGATGATGGGAGCAACACTTTGGTCGTATACATTCGGGGCAGGCTGCCTGATCGGTTTACCTAGTCGGGGCGGTGGCAAATCCGGCGCTGGCGTATGGCCTGATAGACTTGCGCTGTACTGTTGTTCGGTGCGGGAGAAAATATATTTAGCGTTTGGGAAGGTCGGTAGCCAACGACCATTTTCAAATCGGGTATTCCAGCCGACGTGATCCATATGGACATGGGTCAAGAGTACGAAATCGACCGCTTCCGGTCGGACGCCGGCGTCGAGAAGCCGATCAAGATACGGTAAATCGAGATGACCAAATTGGGGCGTAGCTGGTAAAGTTTTACCATTGCCGACTCCTGTGTCGACGAGCATGGTGTAGTCGGAGAACCGGACCAGCCAAGTATGGATGCTCTCAGTCAGCGTACCGGTGTTACGGTCATACGAGCGGTCGCTAAGAAAACGCCCATACTGCTCAAAAGCGCCGGGATCAAGATCCGGATAGAGCACGGAGGGGACAACATTGGGCAAAGGGATTTCATCGATGCGTGTCACCGTGGCGCCGCCAATCTGATAGATTTTGTTGAGATGCTGCATGCTTAGAAAAGTCTGATAGGAATTGATTTGCTGTATGCTAGAACCCGGTCATCACCGACTCCAATCAACCCAACTGATGCGCTCCATCGATCATTTCGATCTGCGCTCGTTCGATTTGAATCTGCTCATCTCCTTTGATGCATTGATGGAGGAGCGCAGTGTTACTCGGGCGGCGGCACGTCTTAGGGTTAGACAGCCAGCGATGAGCCACAGCCTTTCTGTCTTGCGAATGCTGCTGCAAGATGAGCTCTTTGTCCGAGACGGAGCAATTATGCGGCCGACCGCTCGAGCCCTCGACATTGCTCCGGCGGTTCGCTCAACCTTGCGACAGATGGAGGACATCTTACGCCAGAAAGAGCCGTTCGATCCAAGCCGAGAGGACCGGACCTTTCGCTTAGGTTTCTCCAGTGATGTCGAGCTGCTGGTAGTGCCGGATCTCACAGCCCGGCTTCGCAGTATGGCTCCAGGCATCCGCTTGTTGGGGCGGCAGGCGGAGCGAGCTGAGGTCCACCGATTACTGGATGAAGGGGAACTGGATATTGCTATTGGCTGCTTCGAGCCCGGAGCATCCCGTTACCGCGGTAAATACCTATTCGAACAGACGCTCTCCTGCTGCTTCAATCCGAAATTGTTAGATCTATCTGTGCCAATTGATCTGGAATCCTACGTTAGTCGGGGCCATGCGTTAGTCACCCTCAGAGATGACCTCCGGGGATGTTTGGCAGACGCGCTTTCGCGACTTAACGAACAATTGAACGTGGTCACAGCATCCTCGAACTTCCTGGCAGTACTGTCGACCGCATCGCAAGCTCCGGTGTTAGCCACGTTACCGTCCAGAATGGCTCAGCGATATGCTCCCGGTTTCGGGCTCACCGTTAGTCCGGTCCCTCTGAAAATGCAGGTCGCCCCGGTGGCGATGGTTTGGTCAGCACGGGCAGATCGGGAGCCCGGTGCGGCGTGGCTCCGTGCGCAAATCCGGCAGATTCTGGCTAGTTACGCGGAACCAGCTGACAAAGTTCCGAACGGTGCTTACTCGATTACGCCAAAGAGAAAAACTAGAACCTCGGTCTCGACGAAGAAGGGTTAATCTCTCACGCCGGTGGCGCAGTCGTCTCGGTCCATTCGTTCTTGAGAAGACCAAAATACATTAGGTCTTCGTAAGAGTCTCGAAACAAGACACGCTGGCGGAGCGTACCTTCCTGAGTGAAGCCTAACTTTACCAAGACCTTACTAGACCTATTGTTTTTCCCTAATGGAGTGGCTTCGATTCGATTCAGGTCGAGTTCCTTGAATCCGTAGGAAATTACGATCGGCAAAACCTCCGACATGATACCTTGCCCCCAAGCAGTCCGACTCAGTTCGTATCCGATCTCTGCGCAATGGGATTCCGGATTTAAAGGCCAGTAATTGCAACAGCCAATGGGAAAGTCGCGAGTCTTAAAGGTAATCGCCCACATGATTCCTTCGTGCTGGGCGTAAGTATCTTGGATACGCTGAATCCAAGCCTGGGTCTCCGGCAAACAACGATGCGCCTCCCGTCCGTAACTGTGCGTCACCTGAGGATCGGACTTAATTTCAAAGATTGCTTCCGCATCGCTCGGCTGAATTTGGCGCAGATGGAATCGAGGCGTAGACAGGATAGGGAAGCAGGAAAAGGCCGCATCGAGAGGCATATGTTCTAACGAACACTGCGCACGACGCGTTGGCAAGCTTTTTCCGCCCGATGCTAACGACTTCACACAGAAGGACACAAAGACAGAGACTTTTTTTACAGAAGGCAACGAAGGTAACGAAGGAAAGATCTTAGACGGGCGTGCCAGAAACGATGCCTCAGACCTTCGTTTGCTTCGTTGCCTTCTGTAGGAATCTTCTGTCTTTGTGTTTCTTTGTGCTCTTCTGTAGTTAATTCCGTTAGATCGGCCTCACAACCCTAGACGCGCTTCGATAGATTAAAGTGGCGTGGGCCAAACGACCTGACTTTATCAGCGCCGCGAGGCGAGTAGCACCTTTGCGTGACGCAGTGATAACAGTTCCGATTCGATCACGTAATTGGACGCGGTAGAGGCGGTCGCCATGATGTGTAATGCGCTCCACTGCCAGCTCGTTTACGATCGCCTGTCTTCCAATCTGGATAAATGGCCTTCCGCCGAGCCACTGCGCTAAGAGAGTCAGGGGATAGCGGGTAGAAAACTCCTCCCGGACTGTATGAATCCATGTGTGCCGGCCTTTCCGTAACACAGCAACAATTTCCCGACGCGACAGGAGCCGAATCTTATCATTATCGGCATCTTTGACCGGCAGTAACTCAGGAGGCGTCGCGCGAGGGCTTGCTTTACCGGTTGGAGAAGATCGAGTTTTTGAACTAGGCGAAACCCCTAACGTTTCCGTTTTGAAGGGGCGTAAGGCTGCCGCCAAGCGATTGACTGCTTCGAGTACGTGGATTGGATCTAACGGTTTTAGGAGATAATCGATGGCTTCCAAGCGAAACGCATCGACTGCTCGGTTTCGGTCTGAGGTCGTGAAGACGAGCCGAGGCGGCTGGGGAAGCGTCCTCAACTGATTCGCGAGCAAGACCCCGTCTTTTCCCGGCAAATTGATATCCAGAAAGACCGCCTCGGGACGAAGTTCGCGGCAAAGCCGCATCCCGGTCTCACCGTGAGTAGCAGTGCCGACTATCTCAACTTGACAAGTTTCATCGAGCAACGCTCCAAGGTGTTTTGCAGCGAATTGCTCGGCTTCGATCATTATAGCGCTTATCCGACTCTCCATAACGCAGGCGTCTTCTCGTTTCGAAAATACAGATACTCTCCGCGAGCCAGACCCGTGACCTTGGGTCAGCCACGTGCGCTGGAGGGGGGAATCGGATTTCTGTAGGCATCGCGGTTAGAATCGATTGGTTGTGTCACCAAGTTACTAGCTGGTTCGGAGTGCGTATTGTAAAAGATTGAGGATCGGAGCGCTGGCTGCAGCCAGTCGAACACGGGATCCGGCACTTCAGACAATGGAATCCGGCTTCCAGCACTTCGTGTATCATTTGCAAGATGCTTGCCGGGCCGGATAATCGTCCTTGCCCGCTTTGAGATCGTATGAAAGCGACCAATCTCTTCGGTTACATTTTCCTAGCGTTTATCCTGATCAGGTCTGAAGCCCGTGCACTGGAGCCGCTTTACGACGGTTTGGGTTCTTATACGCGAAAAATCACTACGAAGTCCGCCGAAGCTCAAAAATACTTTAAACAGGGAATCAATTTCTATTTTGGATTTAATCACGGCGCCGCCCTCCGTGCGTTTCAAGCAGCAGAGACGCTCGACCCGGGCTGTGCCATGAATTATTGGGGGGCGGCGCTGGCCTGCGACGGAGATATTAATTTCCCGGGTTTTCTGCCGGGAATGGCTGATCTCGCCTGGAAACAAATACAGCTTGCGCGGGAACACGCCGTCGATGCTTCACCGGTTGAACAGGCCTTGATCGAAGCTCTTGCCAGCCGTTACGCAGAGCACGAGCCCGACGATCGAAGCTCACTCGACCAGGCATATGCCGACGCGATGCGGGTCGTGTGGAAAAAGTATTCAGATGATCCGGATGTTGGTTCACTTTTTGCCGAGTCAATGATGGACCTGCGGCCGTGGAATCAATGGACCGCCGATGGCAAGCCCGAACCTGGCACCGACGAAATCCTGGCCACTCTTGAAACTGTGCTAAAGAACACACCGCAACATCCTTTTGCGAATCATCTCTATATCCACGCGGTGGAAGCCTCTCCCCATCCGGAGCGGGCAATAGCGGCTGCCGACCGGTTGCGCGTTTTGCAGCCGGGTCTCGCTCATGACGTTCATATGCCTTCGCATATTTATATCCGGGTCGGTCACTGGGAAGATGCCGTCACCACCAACCTGGAGGCGGTTGCGGCTGATCGCCGTTACCGATCCGTGTTTGGCGAACCGAAAGGTTTTATCGTGTTTTACGCCGCGCATAATCATCAGATGCTCGCCTACGCCGCGATGATGACCGGTCAGAAGCAGCTGGCGGTCCAACATATCCGCGAAATGATCCAAGGCATACCGGAAGAAGACGTCAAAAAGTATGCCGAGGTGGTGGAACCGTTGTGCGCTGAACCTTATGAGGTGCTTATACGGTTCGGACTATGGGACGAAATCTTGGCCGAATCGGATCATCCGAAGTTCGAGGTATTTACACGGGCATTTCGTCACGCTGCCCGTGGTATTGCTTATGCAGCAAAAGGCGACACTAAATCGGCGCGGACAGAGCAGTCAGCCTTTGTCGAAGCGGCTAATTTGATCCCGGCCGAAAATAAATTCCTAAATAATTCCTGTGCCTCCGTGCTTAAGGTGGTCACTCCGATGTTAAACGGCGAGATATTGGTGCGCGAAGGCGATCTAGACGGGGGCTTAGCTGAATTGCGCAAAGCCGTTGCCGCTGAAGATGCGCTTAACTACGATGAGCCACCTGGCTGGATCCTCCCAGTGCGCCATTCCCTCGGCGCCAACCTGATGCAAGCCGGTCGTTATACCGAAGCGGAACAGGTCTATCGGGATGATCTCGCGCATCTGCCCGAAAACGGCTGGTCATTATTTGGTTTAGCTCGCTGCCTGCAGTTGCAAGGGAAACGCAATGAAGCCGCGGCCGTTCAAACGCGTTTTCAGAAAGTCTGGGCAAACGCAGATATGCAAATCACCAGTTCCTGCCTCTGTCAGCCAGGAGCGTAGGGAAGGTTATAGATTATACGCTTTAGGTTGTAAGTTTTAAGTTAAAAGTTCGAGAACGACCGCTCGATAACGGACAACACCGAGGCACGAGATGTCGCTTTTAACGTAAAACCTAAAACGTAAAACCTAGAACTTAGAACTGGGTGGTCGTGTGCCTGCTAGTCGCTTTCTCCATGTAAATGGAGCCAAACCGATATGGTTCTTGAACTGAGTCGACAGATGAAAGGCCGTGTTGAATCCCAATATCTCGGCAATCTCGCTTACAGATCGAGAAGTGTTGGCCAGAAGGTCTTGGGCTTTGTGGAGACGTATCTGCAACTGATACTGTTTGGGACTGAGGCCTGTTCGCGCTTTGAATACTTGCCGGAAATACGAATAGCCCACCTTTAATTCCTGAGCGAGCTCCTCCACCAGGATCGTTTCGTGGTAGCGGCGAGCGATAGTTAGTTGAGCTTTTTGAATCTTTTCGTCGATAGGCCGGCAAAAGTTTCTTTGCAGGTGATGTGCCGCTTGCAGGATGGAAAGCATATGTAGACCTAAGGTTGAAAGCATGGCCTGACTCTGAGCCGACGGCCTCTGGGCAAGGGTATGGCAGTGCTCGAAGCATTGGAGCAACTCTGGTAGCAGACCCAACCGGATAATGGGTCGCTCCGGTCGGAGCAGCTTAGCAGCTTTGGCCCGATCGAATGCCTTGCCCCGACACTCAATCCAATGTTCAACCCAGCCCGTTTTTCGATCCGGAGAGTAGCGATGCCAAATGCCCGGAAACAGAATCAACAGGCTGCCTCCTTCGATCGAAAATTTCCGATCGGAAATTTCCGATTCGAAATAGCCTCTTCCGTTCGTGATGTAAACAAGTTGGTAAGCGTTGAGCACCCGCCCGTTTTCCCAAGTAAAATGGTGATCTACCGGATGACGCCGAGGCGGATATGAGCTTCCGGCCAAGACGTTTTGGTGACCAACCGATGTCGCCGTGCATTCCCACGGACCGTGCTCGAGCCGGTCGGGCATATAAACAAAGTAGTTCGTCATTTGGGGGGATTGACCGCGTCATTTACTATATGGGGCTCGACCAATTGTCTACCGAGGAGGCTTTTTAAAAACTTGAATCTGTTCTCCCGCCGTTCTGCCGAGCGGATGAATTCAGCTCCGTAGGAGCAACATCTTTATGGCGATGCATAGGCGGGGGTGATGCCCTGTAAGCGGTGCTATTCGACAAGGATCCGCAGAGCTGTGCCATTTCTTGTATTAAATTCGTCATTTCCTGTATTCCGTTTAGGGCGCCGGCGGAGTACGCTGGTCTACCCCCAATCGACCAACGGTGTGCGGTTGGATTCGCTTTCTCCATTAAAGTAATAGCCCTGTGCCTAGCGTCCCCCCCGGAATGCCTGAACCCTCTGTGCCTTCTCTGCTCGAAGTGCGAAACCTCACCCGCAGGTTTCCCGGTGTGGTGGCATTGGACGATGTCAATTTCGATGTCGTGCGTGGCGAAGTCCACGCGTTGGTAGGCGAGAACGGCGCCGGCAAATCCACGCTGATCAATATATTGGCTGGCGTCCTACAACCGAGTGAGGGTCGCATTCTAATCGATGGAGCTCCGGTTGCGTTCTCCGACCCGCTGGGTTCCCAACGCTGCGGGATCAGTGTGATTTTTCAGGAATTCAGTCTGCTGCCCCATCTCAGCGTCGCCGAGAATGTTTTCGTGACCCGGGAGCCACGCCATGGACCACTCATCGATTGGGAGACGATGAACCGAAATACCGCGGAGATTTTGCACACCTTGAATCTCGATATCGAGCCGAGCACTCCGGTCAGCAAACTTTCCGTCAGCCAGCAGCAACTTGTCGAGATTGCCCGGGCTCTCTCGACGAAGGCGCGCGTCATTATCATGGATGAACCGACCGCTGCACTGAACGAACGAGAAGTGGTTCGCCTCCTGGAAATCGTCCGATCGCTCGCTTCCACCGGTGTGGCAGTGATCTATGTTTCTCATCGATTAGCGGAAGTCTTTTCGGTTGCTGACCGCGTTACCGTCTTTCGGGATGGACGGCACATCAGTACCTCGCCGAGAAATGCCGTGACGGAGCAGCAGGTGGTTGCTGCAATGGTGGGACGGAAGTTGGCGCATTTAGAGCGACCGATTCGGAGGCCCGGGGAACTCATTTTAGAGGCGCGCGAACTTACCGTCGATGATGGAGTCGTACGTAACGTTTCATTCTCTCTTCGGCGTGGCGAGGTCCTGGGCTTGGCGGGCTTAATGGGTAGCGGCTGCTCAGAGCTAATGGAGGGCTTGTTTGGTCTTCGCAAAATCACGAGTGGGACGGTGACGCTCGATGGAGAGCCTCTGCAAGCGAACCACCCGCGAGCAGCGATTCGCGCTGGGATTGGGTTCGTTCCGGAGGATCGTAAGACTAACGGGTTGTTCTCAGATCTCGCAGTAACGAAGAATTTGACGATCGGAGCGCTACCCCGATGGCTTAAGTCTGTACCGGCCTTTCTTGATCCCGTGCGCGAGCGACAAGTCACACTCGAATACAAACGCCAACTGAATATTCGATTCAGCCGGCCAGAGCAGAGAGTCAGCGGCTTGAGTGGCGGCAACCAACAGAAAATTATCCTCGGACGAGCGCTGGCGGTGAACTGTCGAGTACTTCTATTGGAGGAGCCGACCAGGGGTGTCGATGTTGGCGCAAAAGCGGAGATCTACGCGCTGATTGATGAATTGGTAGCAAAAGGAATCGCGATCCTTCTGCAAACTTCCGAGCTGCCAGAACTGATTCGGCTAGCTGATCGATGTGTGGTGTTTGTCGCCGGAGAAGCTCGGGCGGAGCTTTCTGGGATTGAAGTGACGCAGCAAGCGGTAATGGAAGTCGCCACCGGGCTTTCGCATCGGGTTGCGATTCGAGATCAATCGCTGGAGGTGGCGAATGGAAACTAGACGTGCGGGTCGCACTTGGTTTCGCCCTTCGCCGGTGGGAGTGACGCTACTGGTCGTAGGCGCAGTTTTTGCCGTGCTTACGCCGACGTTCTTAAGCTTGAACAATCTTTTAAATGTCTGCACGAGTGCCAGTGTGGTGGCAATTGTCGGGCTAGGCATGACGCTGGCGATCGCCAGTGGAAACTTCGATCTATCGGTTGGCTCAACGGCCGCATTTGCTGGATGCATTACCATGAGCGTGATTCCGGAAATCGGTGTGATGCCCGCTATCGCTTTAGGCATTGCTACCGGCGCGCTGGTTGGCTGGGTCAATGGACTCATTGTGACTGAGCTGCGAGTGCCAGCGTTCATCGCCACACTGGGTATGCTAACCATTGTCCGGGGAGCGGCTCTCATTTACACCAGAGGCAGGGATATCTATCTGTTTGGAAAAACAGACTACAAGATATTATCCAGTGGGATCACGCCGGCTCTCATCGCCTTAGCCATCGCTTTATTTTTTGGATTCCTTCTGAAACGCACGCGTTTTGGGCGGCACATCCTTGCTACCGGGAGCAACCTCGCATCTGCCCGACGCGTCGGTGTACGGACTACCTATGTACTATGGTCGGTTTTCGCGATCGTCGGGGCGACCGCCGCTCTGTCTGGCCTGATTCTAAGTGCCCAAGTACTGACCGGAAATGGTCGCTTAGCTACCGGTTTAGAGCTGTCTGCGATTGCGGTGGTGGTTCTCGGTGGTACTCCGTTGACCGGTGGACAAGCATCAATCCCGGGAACGCTGTTTGGCAGCTTACTGGTTGCAGTAATCAACAACGGTCTGAATCTGCTGAACGTCTCTATTTTCTATCAGAACGTTACTCTCGGGCTATTACTGCTGGGCGCCCTCAGCCTCACGACCGGGTGGACGCCTAAATTTGGCCGCGTTGTACGTAAGGAGTCCGTGGCCGACGTAGCTAACTTGTCCGGCATAGCTCAAGGGGGAGACGGGGCGAAGTCGGAAGGGGGAGATGGGGCGAAGTCTGCCTGAAGTGCGAAAAAAACAAACCGTGTAGGCGGTGGCCCGTGAGATAGCGCAACGTGAAAGAGAACCTAAATACTTTCATCACGAGAAAGCGGAATTTGAGCGGTCTGTCCGATAGGCCGCAAACTCTCTCTATGAGTTCTCCACAGCACGAACAAGAAAGGCGACGCGCTGCTATCGACTGGGATTTACTGTGGGAAAAACTTGGAATTGCTACCATCCTGGTTCTAGTCTGGGTTCTTGCTGCCGTTGGAACGCCCCGTTTCGCAAATCTCGACAATCTGTCCAGCGTGCTTCGGCAAAGCGCGTTTGTCGGTATCTCCGCAATCGGGATGACCATGGCGATCATTGCCGGAACCTTTGATCTATCAGTCGGGTCGACCCAAGCGCTGAGTGCGTGGACAGCGGTTTTAGTTGCTGCCCACTATGGTGTCGTTCCTGCGTTTATAGCCGCAGTGTTAGTCGGAGGTATTATTGGATTGCTGAATGGCTCTTTGGTTGTACTGCTGCGGATCCCGGCCTTCATCGCTACCCTCGGCACCATGTTCCTAATAAGCGGGCTGACTTTTATTTTGACTAACGGGCAAACGGCCCGTTTCAACGGGAAGGATTTCGTCTGGTGGGGTAATGGCCAGCTCGGCGGCATTCCAGTGCCGTTCGTTATTTTTCTTTTGTGTGCGCTGGTAGGAGTTGTGATTCTGCATCGTACACCGTTTGGCCGGTACGTTTTCGCGGTTGGCTCTAATGTACGGGCCGCTCACGTTGCGGGTGTTCCCATCGGACGAACTTTCCTATTTGTATTTCTGACCGTCGGACTCTTTACCGGTCTCGGTGCTGCGCTCTTGGGATCGCGCCTCTATTCGGCGGGACCAGGCCTGGAACCTGGCTTTGAACTGAATGTTATCGCTACCGTCGTACTTGGCGGGACCAGATTAGCTGGCGGTCGAGGCAGTATGCTGGGAACTATCGTGGCAGCAATCCTGTTTGCCACTCTAGCGAATATACTGAACCTCAATCACGTTGATGCATTTGTGCAACGCGTGGCGGTCGGCCTCGTGTTGTTGTTAGCACTCTCAGTCGAAGGCATTCGCCAGCGGCTCGTCGAACGTTGGAGCAGACGTAAACCAACCAACTAACCTGGCGCCACTCAGCGCCTGCCCCCTAAACCGTAACTCGCAAACTCAACCCCATGAAACAGCCCCCCAAACTACTAACTGCCCTATTATTAATCTGCGCGTTACAGCCGGGCCTTTCCGGCCACGCTGCACCTGCTAAGAAAAAGATCGGTTTCTCAGTCTATGATATGCAATACGGATTTTTCCAAGACATGGAAAAAGGAACGAAGGAAGCATCTGAGGCTGCCGGTTACGATTACGTTCTAGTGGATCAAAAAAGCAGCGAGTCGACGATGGTTTCAGCCACTCAAGACTTAATCGATCAGGGGATTAACGCCTTAATAATATCGCCGTTTAAACCAGATGCGCTCGGTCCAATTGTTGATGCGGCGAAAGCAAAAAAGATTCCAGTCGTCGTCGACGATATTGGGGGTGGTGGGACCGACTATGACGTGATCGTGATCTCAGACAACGACAAAGGAGGAGTTATTGCCGCCGATCATATTGCCACCGTTTTGAAGGAAAGACCATCTGCGACCAAGAAGGTGGCCTCGATTTCCTGCGAGCCCAGCGCCGTTTATGCCGCTCGACGAAACGCCGGCTTCGAAAAACGAATCAAAGAATTGGGGTACACGGTAGTGGCATCGCTTTCGGCCAATAGCAAACAGGAAGAAGGGTACAAAGTCGCCAAAGATATTCTTTCCGCTCATCCCGACGTGGCTGCAATCTTTTGCGGAAATGACCCAATGGCGGTTGGTGCTGCCCAGGCAGTAGCAGATTCAGGTAAGAATGGGGTGAAGGATGTCTACGTCGTGGGATTTAACGGCGATGAAATCGCGCTTCAAGCGATCAAAGCGGGGCAAATGGGCGCGACCATTCAACAAGTACCGGAAGAAATGGGAAAAATGACCGTACAATTAGCGACTAAGCTGATGAACGGCGAGAAGTTGGAGTACAACAACGCTGAGAAGCGAGAGATCTACGTCCCAGTCAAATTGATAACGGCAGCGGATCTGGGTGGGTCAAAGAAATAACCTCACTACCTCGGAGTCTTTAACCGATAGGTCCTATAGGCCGTATAGGACCTATTCCGACGAGGAATCCTGACAGGATATCCCCACTCATCGCGGGGCCCAACTCGGAACTTAAAACCTAAACCTAAACCTAAAACTAGAACCTAGATGCTAGACACTGCCGGCTACGATCGAATTCCGGTTGAAACACCCAAAGTCGGTATTTTCGGGATAGGGCTGGCAGCGTATTGGCCGCAATTTCCCGGGTTGAAACAACGACTAGCTGGCTATCAACGAGAGATTGAGCAGAAGCTGCGGGATTTCGGCTCCGAGGTTATCTCTGCTGGGCTGGTCGATACCCAACCTGCGGCTCATGAGGCTCGATCGCTTTTTTCCCGGGAAGATGTCGACTTGGTCGTCTGTTATGTCGGAACCTACTCCACCTCTTCTCAAGTTGTCCCGGCGGTGCAACAGCTCGGGTGTCCGATCCTAGTGCTGAACCTGCAGCCAGTGCCAGCGATTGACTATGAAGGAACCGACACCGGTGAATGGTTGGCGAATTGCTGTGCCTGCTGCGTTCCGGAGATTTCCTGTGCCTTCGCTCGTTGCGGAATCGCTTTCAATGTAGTGAGTGGCCTTCTGCAGGAGCGTGACGGCGAAGCTGGAACAATTGCCTGGCGCGAGATCCACGGATGGGTTAAGGCAACGGCCGCCGCTCGTAGTTTACGCCGAAGCCGGATCGGTTTTCTCGGTCACACCTACCCGGGTATGTTGGACCTGTACTCGGATTTCACAGCGATCACTGGCCAAACCGGCGCTCACATCGAGGTGTTGGAGATCGATGATCTCGAGACACGGGTTGAGCAAGTTACGGATGATGAAGTTCAAGCAGTCCTCAAGTGCACCCATGACTTGTTTGAAATTAGTAGCGACAGTCCGTCCGATCCCTTGGCGAAGGCTCCTAAGCCCGAGGCGCTATACTGGAGCGCAAAAGTCGCGGCTGGTTTGGATCGTTTCGTAGCGGATTTTCGCTTGGATAGTCTATCCTATTATTATCGCGGAACCGATGCTAACCCGCGGGAGCGCTTAGCGGCGGGACTAATCCTTGGAAACACATTGCTAACGGGGCGGGGAATTCCCTGCAGCGGCGAGGGAGATTCAAAAAACGCGATTGCAATGTTGATTATGGACCGCCTCGATGCCGGCGGATCTTTCACTGAGTTTTATGCGATGGATTTCGTCGACCAGTTCCTGCTGATGGGACATGATGGTCCTTTCCATTTGGCCATCACCGACGGAAAACCTGTCTTACGCGGACTCGGGCTCTTTCACGGCAAACGTGGCCAGGGAATCTCGGTGGAAGCACGGGTCAAAACCGGGCCGGTTACAATTCTTGGTCTCACCCAGACGAGAGAAAGTAATCTGAAGCTTTTGGTTGCTGAAGGAGAGTCTGTCCCCGGCCCGATTCTCCGGATCGGCAACACCAATTCCCGGATCCGGTTCCCAATTGGGCCGGCCGAATTCATGGATGCTTGGTGCGCGGAAGGCCCAACCCACCATTGCGCACTAGGAGTCGGTCACGTTGCGAAAGACATTGAGAAGGTCGCAAGGATCCTAGGACTGAAGATCGTACGGATTTAGCGAAGCAAGCGCTCCACGGTTTCGACCGAATCGGCCTCGTCCGGCCTTGCCTTGGCGGCTGCCGGACTAGCATAACCTCCGAGTTGCGGCTACAGCTTTGACCATCACCTGACGGAGGGGAGCCGCATTAGAGATGTGCCGCTGCAGATTGGGAGCCGGTCTATCGCCCATCGCTTGAAAAGACGTGTCCGGCCGCGGCTCCCTTTAGGTGTGGCAGGGTTTATCGTTCCTTAGGTCCCAACCTGCTGAATATCCGTCCCATCCCAGGGCGTCGCGTCTATCGCAACACCATGCCTCGATGCGAACAACGTCTAAACGGCGCGGCTCCGAACTTTTTCGGTCCGGCAAACGTTTGAAGGTTCGAAATCTTGGACCGGCAAACCTGGCTCTGGCCTGCGCGCAAACGCTGGGTGGACAGGTAGAAACGATAGAAATGAGGGTTGGCACGCAATCTGTTCTAGGCAAAAGAGAGACCCTCAATGAACCATGAAAACCTACTATGCGATTGTGAATGTAGAGGATAGGCGGCTAGGGACCTATGTCCCGGCCGTGAATGTTGGTGCAGCCTTTGTGACGGCAGCGGCAAAGTACAAGCGGCGCCACCCTCTGGTCCGCGTAGAGACCATTGCCGCGCAGGAGATGGCTGGTGATTACGTGGATCGGCGGCTGGGTCGTAACTCGATGTAATCGGGCCAGCTGCGAAGACGCTTTTTAAATCACGCCTGGAATCAGGGCCTTAACCCGCTTCTGATATTCTTGGTAGGCTTCTCCAAAGTTCGCGGCGAGCAATCGCTCCTCTGCGACGAGTTTGAAGACTAACGCTCCGACTAACAACGCGTAGCCACAGACGCTTTGTACGGTCCCGATTGTCATCACTGTGGCCGCCATGCTAAGCAGCAGGCCACTGTAGATGGGATGGCGCACCAAACTGTAA
>DASUWQ010000015.1:0-4386 GCA_036378375.1 Chthoniobacterales bacterium | reverse complement strand
CCTAGGACTCGTTGGGAGTAGGTGGTGATCAGTTTTACGGGAGTTGGCCAGTGGATGCCGTCGTCGGAAAGGGTGATGTAGATACCGCTTTTGCCTAGCGCTGCTTCTTGTCGCGCTTCGGCGATCCGATTGAAGTTAAAGGTCAGAACGTATTTGTTGAGCGCTTTGGAAAAAGTCGCGTGGGGATACATGGCTCCGGCTTTTATGGCTGAGCCGTCGATTATC
Organism: Chthoniobacterales bacterium; assembly: GCA_036378375.1. GTDB lineage: Bacteria > Verrucomicrobiota > Verrucomicrobiia > Chthoniobacterales > JAFAMB01 > JAFAVN01. The sequence continues at coordinate 4,161 of DASUWQ010000015.1, read as the reverse complement.
GGTGTCTCTTTGCCGCCTAGTCCGGGTTCATTGAAAGCGTCCAGGTAGAATTTTTGCCAGTTATCGGGTAAGGGCGCTCCTTTGCTTAATGGTGCACGAGCTAAACAGATGCCTTGGGTGCCGTTTTTGAGGCCGGAAAATTCAACGTAGTAAAGATAAACGTAGGTGTTCGTGGCATCGACCAACCCAGAAGGTGTGCCGACGCCGCGTATACTTTGACCGGACCAATCACTCCAGTTTTTCGGTTTTGCGCTACGAATTATTTCGCCTTTTTTGGTCCAGGTAGTTCCGTCGTTGGTTGATTCGGCGAGGCCGATACCGCAATACATCCCTCTAAAAGCGGCTTGCCCGTTTTCGGGTAGGTCCCCTTCGGTGTCGCGTCCCTCGTAAAAGGCGTACAAATTCTTGTCGAACCGGATGACGCTGGCCACCCCGGCGCCCGCGTTATCGAATTCTCCGTGGTCGCCGGAGCCTAGGACTTTACTGGCCGAGGTTAGATGCTGGAAATCAGTGCCCGTCACCAGATAGGTTTCGTTCATGGCCTGAAACAAGACTCGAACCTTAGAGGGTTCGTTTTCGATCACGGCCACTCCTTTCCCGGCGATGTCGCGAAGACCTAGGTCCTGGTCGTTCAGTAGAGTTTGTTGTTCTCCTAACTTCACCTGAATGCCGTCAGACAATGTGACAAGTGACGGAACCGTGTTATCCGGCGAAGCGACTTGAGCCGGCGTGCCGGGCTTTTCGCTGGTCTTCGGTTGGAGCCAGAAAATGATTCCAGCCGCTGCGACTACCAAGGCAAGAGCGCCGGCAAAAATGCCCAATTTCAGCGGAGAAACGAGAGGCTGCTTTGAGAGGGAAGATGGCGTTACGCTCTTGTCGAGCAGAGTACGAGCCTCAGAGTTCTGTTCACCGGTTAGGATATTCTTAACTCTGGTGGTGAGCGTTTCCAGATGGCTAGCCAGCGGTGGCGTTAAGGCATCGAGCCAGTGGAGCTCGTCTAGATAGTATTTTAGACCTTGTTTCGGAATTACGTCCCGGATACGCAGCGGGATGACGGTAATTTCGTGGTCACAGGCGTGAGCGACTTCCCTGCGGACATGAGCTGAGGTGTTGGCGTTTTCGGAGAAGACCAACACTATGACCTTGGATCCGTCGATCCCGCGCATAATGGCTTCAGACCAGCCTTCGCCCGGGATGATGTCTCGGGGAGCGACCCAGCATCGAATTCCGGCCGACTCCAGACGGTTGCAAACCGCGTTGGCGGTTAGCCGGTCTTTGCTGGAGTGGCTGATGAAGACATCGTGAGGCATGTGGGCGCTGCGCGTGAGAAGGGAGAAGGGAGTGGGGGGAGGGCGAATGGGTGTGGGAGCGGACGAAGTGGACGGGGTGGACCGAGTGGACTGAGTGGGCCGCTGGCTTGGGAACGTGCTGTTTTCTTCGGGTTCGGTGGGTTGGTAACTGCTCTTTTAATTCCGGTTTGGTAGGCCGTTGGCGGTCCTGGTTTTGCGGATGGAGTCAGCTTGTTTTAAGACTTGGTCACGCATTTGGGTCAGGCCAACTACGATTTGGTCGTATTGCGATCTATATTTGTCGCGGGGGGTCAGGGCATTCGTATGGGATTGATCCCAAGCAATCACTGCGTCAATGGTTTTGGCGAGCTGCGGAATATCACCAAACGCGTATTCGTTGATGGGGCGACCTACGTCTTCTGATAACGATGCGAAGAGCGCGGGATCACCACTGGGGTCTAGGTTATCCTTGTTCACTAATAGGTAGACGCGATAACGGAGCTGACCTGCGTAAAACCAAAAGACGGCGTCGTCTTTTTGACCAGCGGTGAAAAGCTTCTCCGCCAGAATGTAAAAAGCGGTGGGATGTTGGTTTTCTATGCCGTTCTTGAGTTGGTCGATGGATAGGCTGGATAGGTCGACAGCGGAAGCTTGGAGAAACGACAGGGCCAGGAATGCTAGGAAGAGGAGAGCAGAGCGCATCGGGGCGGCTTTGCGCTTATAGCGCGAAGCCATAGCCGATAGCCAATAGCCGATAGCCGAGCGAAACGCACGACAAATGACAGGGTGAGAGGCGAGCGGAAGGTGAAAGGGTGAAAAGTGAGAGGTGATAGAGCGAATGGGCGAGACGGCGACTGGACGAAACGGCGAAGGGGCGCCGGCTGCTGAAATTCGACGACGAGTACGAGGACGAAGGGACGGTGGCGCCGCTCCTAGCTGCTAGCTCCTCAGCTTGCAGGGTCCACGGCTTCGGGTGAGCCTGCTTTATGAAGATCGTAAGGACAGCGGTGGCAGAGATCGGGTATCTGGAGAGCGGTCAAAACGATGGGTTTCCGGTCTTGTTCTTGCATGGGTTTCCCGACGATGCGCATACGTGGGATCGAGTGGTCGCTGAGCTCGATGGGTTACCCTTACGATTGCTGCGGCCGTTTCAACGCGGGTTTGGGCCAAGCCGGGTAACTGCTATCGCTGCGCAGAGCGGCCAGGTGGCTGCGCTAGCGCAAGATGTTTTGGATTTGGCTGATGGGCTCGGGATCGAACGGTTTGCCTTGGTAGGTCAGGATTGGGGTAGCCGGGCGGCGCACGCGGTTGCCATTCTGGCGCCGGAACGCGTGACCGGGCTACTCGTTTTGGCGACGGGTTATGGAGGTGTCGCGGACGATCCCGAGGTGCGGTTACGTCAAGCGCATGTGTTTTGGTATCAATGGTGGTTCCATACCGCGGCTGGCCGGCAGGCTCTGGAACAGGATCGAGAGAACGTTTGTGAGTATCTGTGGCGAGTCTGGTCGCCAGATTGGCGGTTTAGTGCGGAGGAGTTCGCTGCGATTCTACCGAGTTTCCAGAACGAGCAGTTCGTGGATACAGTGATCCATTACTATCGGCATCGTTGGGACGCAGCGCCGAGCAGCCCTTTGTACGAGTCGCAGGAGACGAAATTGCGGAATACGCCGCCGATTCCGGTGCCGGCCGTCTTTATATGCGGGACGAGTGACGCTTGTAATTTGCCGGAGAGTTCACGTGGTAATACGAAGGTCTATGCGGCCGGGCTAGAACGGGTCGAGTTAGCTGGAGTGGGACACTTTGTGCAGCGGGAGCGGCCGGGGGAGGTGGCGAAGCCCTTACAGCGCTTCGCCGTGAAAGGTGAAAAGTGATTGGTGAGAGGTGGAATCGGAATAGCCGCAAAAAGGCGCAAGAAAGCAGTTATAGTTTTCGGGCGAAGTGGTGGGCAGTGATGTCCATTCGGTGGGCCAGGTAGAAGCGGTGAGCTTCGAAACGTTGGACACCGGAGTCGAGGATTAGGAAGGCGCAGCCTTGTTCACGGGCCTGTTCGCAGAGCCATTCGAGTAATTGGCCGGCGTAGCCGGTTCGTTTGTGGTCTGCTTGGGTAACCAGGTCGTCTACGTAGAGGAATTTTCTGTAGGTTAAGTTGCGTAGGATGCGGTAGCCGGCGACAGAGGCGACGGCATCGGCGACTTCGACATAGGCCAAACGATAGCCGTCTGTCATTTGTTGTTCTACCCGAGCGGTGATTTCCTCTTCGGTTAGGAAGGTTCGTAGTTCGCGTAACACCGGGGCGCAGCGTTTGATTTGGTCTGGGGAGGTTGCGACGTGGATGTTGGTCATGGACGTGGCGTGTGGAGTGGACGGAAGTGGACTTAGTGGACGGAGTGGACCTAGTTAGGAGGTGGCGATCGGGCGAAAGGGCGACACGGCGGAACGGCGATTTCGAGGACGAGTACGAGAACGAAGCGCCTTCTGGTTATTTGCCGGTGTCGGTGTGCGTGATCGGCTCAAGGCCGCTGGAGGTTATGGCTTGGGTGGCGGAGGGGGAAGATAGGAAGGTGATTAGGGATTTGGCGGCGTCGGGTTCTTTAGATCCGATTACTATTCCGGCGGAGAAGATGGTGATCTTTTGGACTTCGTTGGGTAAGGCGCCGACCAGCTCGATTCCTGAGATCGGTTTTAATTCGCTGATTTGTTGGAAACCGATCTCGGCTTCGCCGCGGGCGATTACGGATCCGACTGGTTCTGCGGGGATCATCCGGCTTTTGGCGGTAACTTGGTCGACGATACCGAGGCGTCGAAAGAGCTCTGTGGAAACGTATACACCGCTGGCGCTATCAGAGTAAGCGATCGATTTTGCGTTCAACAG
>DASUWQ010000014.1:0-4110 GCA_036378375.1 Chthoniobacterales bacterium | reverse complement strand
GACTGAACCACAGCCGCCGCTGATCAAGTAGCTGGCAACTACATAACGATTGACTCGGATACCCGCGGCTATCGCTGCTTCCCGAAATCCTCCCACCGCGTATAAGCGGAGGCCAAAGGGTGTAGCTTCAATGAGGACTATCAAAAAGGCGGCTAAGCAAAAGAAGATATAGACAATATTCGGCACAGCCAACGAGCCCGTTGCTGCTACCGCGGTTAGGAACGGGCTCGCTGCTGGAATCACCGTATTTTGGGTAAGGACCAATTCAAAGCCGGCACAGACATTCATCGTAGCCAGCGTCGCTAACAGCGGAAAAATTTTTAACCCGACAATTGCCCAGGCGTTTATTGCTCCAATAATCAGGCCGGCTAACAGAGTCACGGGCAGGGCGATCCAATCGGTGCCCCCGGCTTGAATCATGCTGGCATAGATCGCCGCGCTGAGACCGAGGTTACTGGCGGCTGATAAATCAATCCCGCCCGAAATGACGTGAGCGCCTCCAGATATTAAAACCGTGGTCATGCCAAACGCCAATACTCCTAGAACTGCCGATTGTTGCACGACGTTCAGTACGTTTGCGTAACTGAGAAATAACGGAGCGGCCAAACTGAAGTAAATCATGATCCCCAGAAAGGCGAGCAAGGAGGTTAATCGGATGAGCAGCTGTGAGTTCCAAATCGTCCATCTGCTTGGTTGGACCTGATGTTCCGTTAGTATCAAAGTCGACATATGCTCGCAAACCGAAATTTAAGATCCGCAGATTTCACAGAACCTGTCGCGCCGTAGCGAAGCCGAGGCGGATTACGCAGATTAGAAGAGGCTTAAGTCGCACGTCGGAAATTTGGTTGTGGTTGCTCGTTACCGCGCCCTTGGCTCTGAATTCCTAAATCTGGGTAATCTGCGGATTTTTAAGCTTCGGCCGTGGAGAGACCGATCTCTGATCGTTAACCCCAGTGACCGCGGACAACAGAGCGTCGCTATCTGCGGTGGGTGCATCAAACTCACGAGCGATTTTGCCGCGGAAAAATACCAGAATGCGATCGGTTAGACCTAACAATTCCAACAGATCGCTGGAAAGAATGAGGATGGCAGCGCCTTGGCTGGCTAACTCACCAATGATGCGATAGATCTCGGTCTTCGCTCCGATATCAACGCCGACGGTTGGTTCATCCAGGATGTACAGAGCGGATTTCCGGCTCAGCCATTTTCCCAGAACGACTTTCTGCTGATTGCCGCCGCTGAGTTGGTGCACCGGAGTATCTTGGTTAGGCGCCAACAACGACAACTTAGCAATCAATTCAGCCACCTTACGCCGTTCGCTTCTCTCGATCAGGATGCCTGCTCTGCTATGCTCTCGTAGACTGGCTAGCGTCATGTTTTCGCGAACGCTAAAACTCAACGCCACCCCGTGCTCGCGTCGATGTTCAGGTGCATAAGCAATTTGCCGCCGGACGGCTTGACCGGGTGTTGATAGCCTAACCTCCCGACCGTTTACCAGTACCTGGCCCTCGCAGATGCGTTCGAGGCCGAATAGTGCATGCACGACTTCTTTGGCTCCGGAGCCGATCAATCCGGTGACACCTAAAATCTCACCTTGGCGAACGGTGAAAGAGACATCAGCAAAAGCGCTTCGGTGCGACAACCTCCTGAGTTGGAGAACCGGATCGCCCAGAGTCACAGGGCGTTTTTGGAAAAGGTCCTCAATTTTTCGATCGATCATCAGGGAAACGATCGCAGACATGGAGGTTTGCCTAGGCTCAACCGTGGCGACGTCGACACCGTTGCGGAGGACGGTAACTCGGTCGCACAGCGTCTCGATCTCGTTCAGATAATGGGAAATATAGATAACCGTTAGCCCGTTCTGTCGCAGCCTTTGCAGAGTCTGGAAAAGCAGATCGACCTCCCGCTTTACTAACGTCGCAGTTGGTTCGTCCAAGACCAGGATCGATGCCTTTCGCAACAGAGCCCGGGTAATCTGAATCGTCTGCTGCTGAGCGGCGGTTAACTCTCGTACTAACTTGTTCGGTGATATGGCCAATCCGAAATACTCTTGCAAGGCGGTCACCCCTTGCTCGTTCATCGAGCGCCGGTTGATCCAGGAACCCACCCGAGGCTCTGCCCCTAAGTAAAGTGACTCTGCCACGGTGAGTGTCGGCACCAGCAAACGTTCTTGATGGATAAATTGGATGCCTAATCTCTCAGACAGAGGTGGATTCAAGCGAGAGTGACTCTCACCGTTGATTCTGATCGTGCCGGCATCGGGTTGGTAAATCCCCGCGAGAATTTTGATTAAAGTCGATTTCCCGGCGCCGTTTTGACCCACCAAGCCGTGTACGGTGCCGGGAGCGACCTCCAGATTTGCCCCATTTAACGCGCGGATACCGCCAAAATCTTTGACCAGGCCGCTAACCGATAAACCTGAGACGGTGGCTGTAGTGTCCACGGGCAAATGGAATTGGAGCGGTGAGCGGCTATGGTCGTTGGCCGAGAAATGTCTGCGCTTCGGCTGCGTTTTGTTTGGTAACTAAAACCGCCGGCACAAAAGTGTACGGCGGCAAATTATGGTCACCGGCTAAATAACGCGCTGCGTTATCAACTGCGGTTTTGCCGATCAAATACGGTTGTTGTGCGACTACGGCCCCGGCGGATGAGTTAGGATCTTTTATCAACGCGACGACGTCCGGACTGCCATCAACTCCATAGGTTTTGATTTCGCTCCGATGGGTGGTATCGACTGCTTCGGTAGCACCTACTTGCGGTACGTCCCAAGCGGACCAGATCGCAGCGATGGATCCTTTCGGATATTTGTTAAGCAGCTCGGTTATCTGGGCGTAAGCATTTTGTATCGTATTTGGAATAACGTCTCGCAGTTCCGGTTCTACGATCTTGATCTTCGGATAGAACTTGAGCACTTCCCTTAGTTCATCGTATCGGATCGCACACACCGGCACCCCGTAAAATCCGTTGAACACCAGAATGTTGCCCTCGCCGTGGATATCGTTAGCCAGTTGTACCGCCAGCTGTTCACCGATATAGAAATTATCCGAGGTGGTGTCGTTAATGGATGAGGGGGACGCAGTATCGACAGTGAAGAGCGGGATTCCGGCAGCCCGGATTTTTTGGAGCCAAGGTTCTAAAACGGTCAATGTTCCGAGTTGCTCGATAATGACATCAGGTTTTTGTGCAATCAGGGTCTGAATTTGGGTGACCTGGCGGCTATCATTTCGGCCGGCGTCCAGCGCGATTGGTGTTCCGCCGAGACGTTTTACTTCATCAATCTGCCCCTGATAGGCGCGCAGATCCCAATAATGATCAGTCCCGATCACGGTAATGCCGACCTTTTTGCCTTGTAAAGAGAGGCCACTCCTATCGGTGTTTCCCGCAGCGGTTGCCGATGGAGACGGCGTCGCGGAGGTTTCTTCGGCTGGAGCGAGCCTGGTTCCAAAGCTAAGGACGATGGCAAAAGCCAATCCCGTTTGTAGGGCAGACTGCGTTAGGGCAACAAGTGCGAATGGTCTATGGATGATCATGACGTCTAGGGGTGAGAGATTGGCGGAGGCATCGAATCAGGCTAACACGGGGGGTTCATGGCGGAGGCGGTAGGAAGCGGCCGTATGTTCTTCTGGCAAACGTGCACCCCGTCCGAATAGTTTTTGGCGCAGCGTCCCTTCGGAGTACTCAGTCGGGTAAACTCCTCGACGCTGAAGTTCCGGAACTAACAAATCAACGATATCGGCGAAGGTCTCCTGAGTGACGGCGTAAGCGAGATTGAATCCGTCGACGTCAGTTTCTTCGACCCATTCCTCAAGCGCATCGGCCACCTGTTCTACCGATCCAACTAACAAAGGACCCAGGCCACCGATTCCTACCCAATTCGCTAGCTCTCGAACGGTCCAAATCTTGGTGGGATCCGATATAGTGAGAGATTCGGTCGCGGATTGGACAGCGTCGTTTTCGATATACTTCAGGCGATCGTCTGGGGAGTACTGGCCAAAATCGATGCCGGTCCAACCGGACGCCAAGGTCAGTGCGCCATCGTAGCTGATGTATTCTTTGTACTCGTCGTGTTTCGCTCGCGCTTCCCGCTCAGTGGGCGCCACGATAATCGTT
>DASUWQ010000013.1:0-3939 GCA_036378375.1 Chthoniobacterales bacterium | reverse complement strand
CGCACGACGTTTCGGAGCACGCTAGCCCGTAAGAATGACTTGGTGAGCGTGTAATAGGTATCAATCGCCTGGTTTGAGTCCCCGAAGAACACGACGTGACCTCGATCCAGAATCATGGTCACGTCGCAAAATTCACTAATGGAACGCGGGTCCTGCGAAACGAGCAAAAAAGTGACGCCCGCTTTCGCCAGTTGCCGGAGTTTATGAAAACATTTTTGCTGAAAGAAAATATCTCCGACCGCCAAAGCCTCATCCACGATCAAAAGATCGGCGTGGACGGTAATCGAGGACGCAAAAGCCAGCCGAACAACCATCCCGCTGCTATAAGTTTTAACCGGACGATCGAAATATTCGCCGATCTCAGCAAACTCGACTACCTCATCTATTCGGGCCTGATTTTCTTGTTCCGAGAGACCCATCAGCGATCCATGCAAAAGCACATTCTGCCGGCCGGTAAAATTAGGGTCGAACCCGCTACCGAGTTCAAGCAGCGCCGAGACCCGTTCGGTGTGCATTTCGACCCGGCCTGAGCTCGGTTGCAACACCCCCGCAATCAGCTGCATCAGAGTACTTTTGCCACTGCCGTTTCGTCCGATCACACCGACGCTTTGTCCTCGGCGGATGGCGAGGCTAACCTCCGATAACGCGAACACTTCCCGGCCGAGCTTAGCTTTTTGGCGAACCGCCATCTTTTGGAGTGCCATGGGCGCATGCGCCGGCACCTGACTCCACAAACCGTAAACGAACCGTTCATGAGGCCGGTTCCAGAGCCGATACGATTTTGAGATCCGATCCAGCGTGAGCAATACCTCGGACTCAGTGGAAGCGGGCGCAGGACTCGGGAGCTCAGTTATACTGCTCACGGTAGACTCCCTAACAAATCAGCCGCGAATGGACACGAATGGATGTGAATGAAAACAAAAGAAAAAGACGAACCGCAGATGCACCAGCCGTCGCTAAAGCGATGGCGGGCAGGCACAGATTTACACAGATAAGTCGTAGCAAACTCGCAGAGAAAACCTTGGATATCTACCAAGGAGGAACGTCTCGTCGAAATCCATCTGCGTAAATCTGCGTTCATCGGCGGTTAGATTTATTCTGTTTGTCTTTCGCGTCCATTCGCGGTTCACATCACATCGGCGAAAGCCGGCTTCGACTTTTCGAAAAACGAAAACCCGACCAGCACTAAAAGCAATCCGACGCCGCTTAAGAGAGCAAGCGTACCGAAATTCGGATAAAAACCCCACATCAGGACTTTCCGGGAATCATCAACCAATACCGCTAACGGATTAAGATAAAACCAGGAACGGATCCAGTCCGGCACGAAAGCGATCGGATACATGATGGCGCTGCTAAATAGCAGGACTGTCATTACCGGATTCACCAGGTTCGCAATATCTCGCACAAAAACTCCGAGAGCCGAGAGGAACAGACTGAGACCTAGAGCCAATAGGGCCGTCGGAATTAAGAAAAGGGGCAAGAAGACGAAAGACCAGGGGATAGCGCCCCGCAAGATCGTCAATGCCAGCAACAATGGTATAAAAGCGAGGACCGCATGGATCAATGCGTCCAGCGTTGTCGTCACGGGAAGTATCTCCAAGGGAAACACCACTTTCTTGACCAGGTTTGGCTGGCCCAGGATCAGTGTCGGTGACCGACTGATTACCTCGGCGCACACGTTGAAGAGGTTCAGGCCACAAAAGAGCGCCAGACCGTAATCCAGTGTCGTCTCCGTCTTCGAGACTCCAAAGCGCGCATGCATGATCGTTCCGAACACGAACGTATAAACCAGAAGCATCAATAGAGGCGTAATAATCGACCAAAGAACCCCTAGACGTGCCCCGGTATATCGCTGGCCAATCTGCCGGAAAAGATACTGACGAATCAGGTAATGCCTTTTCGGAAGCGCAAGCAGACCCCTCATCGGATGGAAAGTTGGAAGGATGGAAAGGTGGAAGAATGGGCTCTTTGGATGAGTGGCTCACCCCAAGGATAACAGAAGAACTTAAAACGCATGGCGGCGAAGGGCGAAGATGACCAAGAAAGCGGACGCTGCAACAGATATTGCGTTCGGCATCCGGCCTAATGAGCAGTTCTGAAGGGGGAGCCAGACTCTAGCTCTCCGCTCTTATTTCTTGAACTCCTGCAACTCTTGAACTCCTTCGCACCCCGTGACATCTATATGTTCAATCAATGCATATATCTGTATGGCCCGTACCACGCTGATTCTGGATGATTTCCAATTGGAGCGGTTGAAAGATTTAGCCCGCGCACAACGGCGCACGATGACCGATCTCATCAACGAGTTCATTGCCGAAGGATTAGCATCTCGAACGATCGCCAAATCTTCGCCTAAGCTGGAGCTCCCCGTATTTGATATGGGTCGTGCCCGGGTAAATGTGGCGGACAGAGAAGCCCTCGAAGCAATGATGGAATAGGTTTTAGCGGGATCGTTAACCAAACGAAAAAGCACAAGATTCTGTTCTTTGTGTCCTCTGTGTCTTTGTGGTGATATCCGGAAAATCGAATGGCTCTCGTCATCGACACCAATATTCTCCTCTACGCAGCAAATAGCGCTGCCTCTCAGAATGACCGTTGTCGGAGCTTCCTCGAGGAAAGTGTCGCCAGCGGTGACATTTGCTTTTTACCGGAGAACGTCGTCTACGAGTTTTTAAGGGTTGCGACTCATCCGCGGGTGTTTCCTAATCCTCTAGAAGCCTCCGATGCACTAAAGTTTGTCAGCGCCATGCTTGCGGTTGCAAATTTCAGGACCTTGAGCGCCGGTGACAATCATTGGCAGGTTTTTCGTGCGCTCGTTATGGAACTGGGTGAGCCGTCAGGAAACTTCTTTTTCGATGTGCACACCGTCGCGCTTATGCGCGAGCATGGCATTCGCAGAATTGCTACCGCAGATGCGGATTTCTTTAAGTTCCGCGGTCTAGAAATCATCAACCCAGTTCGTTAGCCCACAACGAACGGTGAGCAAAGAGAATCTCCTTGAACTCCTCGGAAACGCCAAACCCCTAGACAACCATGGGTCCATCCAATTATAGCCCCCGGTAAGACCGCCTGCCATATAGATATGCTAAATTGGCCCCTGTGGCCGCCAAGTCGTCAACCCAACCTAAAATCGCTCGACTCTTCCGGAACGGTACCAACCAAGCCGTGCGCATTCCCCGGGAGTGGGAGTTCCGAGACGGGACTGTTCTCATGCGCAAGCAGGGGCAACGACTCATTATTGAGCCCGCGCCTAAACCATCTCTTCTCGAGGTTCTTTCGACGCTAACCCCCAGCGGAGAAACATTTCCGCAAATCGAGGAGCTCCCTTACGAATCAATTGAATTGTAATGGAACGTTATCTGTTGGACAGAAATATTCTGTCCGAATTGGAGCGCAATCCGCAAGGTCAAGTCTGTAAACACATTGCCAAGGTCGGCGAAGATAGAGTCTGCACCAGCATCATTGTGGCTGCCGAGATCCGATACGGACTTGCTAAAAAGCGCTCTGCGCGCTTGGCGCATAACCTGGAGACGATCCTCAGTTCCCTCGACGTTCTGCCCTTCGAGACACCGGCCGACAAGATATATGGGGACCTACGCCTTTCGCTTGAGCAGGCTGGAAACCCAATGGTCCTCACGATTTGCTGACCGCGGCACAAACTCTGGCGCTTGGATTTACCTTGGTAACCGACAACACACGAGAATTCTCGCGAATCCGATCACTGCCCCTGGAAAACTGGCTTCGGTAGTTGGTGCTCAAATCGCTTGCGAAGTCGGGTTTTCGCCCTAGCGGCCACTCCTCAGGAACGCCGAACGCCGAACACCGAACGCCAAACGCCAAACGCCTTGCCAACCCAATCGGTCCATCCCAAGTATTGCCACTTGGCAAAAATGGCCTGACGCCTAAAATGGGATCGGAACTCCTGAATACGCCAGGAGA
>DASUWQ010000012.1:0-6951 GCA_036378375.1 Chthoniobacterales bacterium | reverse complement strand
GTGTCGCGAATTCTGCGCGACGCCGACGATTGTCCAAATGTCTTTTGTATCCCAAGCTCCCAACCATTGTATCTGCTTCCCGATCGGATTCTGCTGCGGGAAGAAATGTTCTGCTAAAGCTCGATCGACAATAACGACCTTTTCGCTATCCGGCCCATCCGCGGAATAGAAATCCCTGCCTTGTAATAGGGGGATTTGCATCGTCTCGAAATACCCTGGTGAGATATTCTGAGCGCATAACATGGGTTCCTGACCTGGCTCCGGTGGAGGCACACCTATCACCCGGAATGGATCGTTCAAATCACCAAAGGTCCATTCGAAAGGTTGTTCATCGTTCATCGCCGCTGACGTGACTCCGGGTAATCGGCGAGCCTTCTCCAAAACAGCGTCAAAAAATTGTCGGTAGGGAGTAGGGCCCAAATATTTCCTGGTCTTAGGGGTTATGTTTGCGGTCAGCAGATGATGCGGATTGTAACCCAGGGGCAGATCGTGAGCGGCTTTGAAACTCCGGACCAGCAACCCGGCGCCTATCAAGAGCACACAGGCAAGCGCCACCTGTCCCACCACCAGGAATGATTGGATCCACTGCTGCTGTGGACCGACGGTACTGGAACGGCCGCCTTCCTCTCGAAGCGCTAAACTTAGCTTTATGCGGGAGAGGCCAAGCGCTGGGGGCAGACCGGCAATCAGCGCCACCAGTGTAGTAATCCCGAGTACAAACAGCAAAGCCATCGGATCCAGTTCGACTTTTCTGAACGCGTAAAGGTAAACCGGACTACCCCACTTAATGAAAGCGATAGCCCAAAAGGCAATTAGGATTCCGAGCATTCCGCCGAGCAAAGAGGCCAGGGCGATCTCCAGAAGGATGCGAGCCATTAGACGCAATCGAGACGCTCCCAGCGTTGCACGGATCATGGTTTCTTTGCGCCGTTCCAGCGCGCGAGCGAAAAACAGGTTTGCCACGTTGGCGCTGGAGACTAGCAAAACGCATCCTACCGCTGCCGCCAACGACCACACAAAATACGAATAGGTCGCCACCATCGCGTCAGAAAGTTGCACAACTTGGATGGTGTTGTCCTTGTCTGTGTCAGGATAAAGGACATCAAGGTTATTCTGAATCAGTGTTAGATCCGCTTGTGCCTGGGCAAGGCTAACTCCTTCTTTGAGTCGACCAATACAAGCGTAACCATGCATAGCCCGGTCTTTTAATGGATCGCCTCCGCCAAAGACCTCCGTAACATGCATCGGGACATACACCGGATCATCTGGCGGAGTGGTCACGTCTTCAAGTTGTCTTGGGCAGACCCCAATCACCTCAAAACTTTCACCACTCAACAACAAATTCTTCCCGACAATATTCGGATCGGCTTTGAACCGATGTCTCCAAAGTTGCTCACTCAAGACAACGACCAATGGACCGCCGGTTTTATCTTCCTCTTCAGTGAACGGCCGACCAAGAACAAAAGGTAGACCGGTCACTCTAAATAAGCTGGGCGTCGCGCAGATTCTGGTTAGCCGTTCCGGATAGCCTTGGCCGCTCAGATCTAAGCAACTCCAAAACGATGCAGAAAGACTCTCGAAACTGCGTTGATTCCGGCAGAGATCGAGGTAATCAGGATAATCCAAAAATTCCTCGAAGATATCGTGCTTCACCACTCTTGCGCGTGGCTGATAGATCCTCACTAACCGATCCGGTCTTGGATACGGCACCGCGTTCAGGATCACTGCTTCAACCAAACTAAAGACCGCTGTGTTTGCGCCGATGCCAAACCCCAAGATTAGCACGGCAGTGATGGTAAAACCGGGTGACTTTAGTAGGGTCCGGAGTGTCTGGCGCACGCGAAGTCCTGGTAAAAGGTTGAAGAAATGTATAATCAGTAGGTCACCAATCAGTGATCAGTCCGGAGCTAGAGAGGACACTCACCCAGCCTCTGATCTTCGTGTCCTTTGTGTCTTTGTGGTGCATTCTCTCATTCGCGGAGGACGGTGGTGGGGTTAGTCTTAGCGGCTCGTAGCGCCGGTAAAATGCAAGCAAAGATGGCAACCAGTCCAAGGATAGTCGCAGCGGCGGCTAAGGTGATTGGGTCATATTCAGCGACGCCGTACAGAATATTTCCGACGAGACGCGTCAGCACGAGGGCCAGAACGACTCCGACTAGTAACCCGGCGGTAACCAGTTTGATCCCTCGCCTTACGACCAGATTGAGAATGTTTGCGGCCGGAGCTCCTAAAGCGATACGGACGCCGATTTCTCGTCTCCGTTGATTCACGTAATAAGTTAGCAGGCCGTATAAACCGACCGCGGATAGCAATAACGCTACCACGGAAAATAGAGTGCCCAAAAGCACACCTAACCTTTGGGGCGCGAACTTCTTCGCCATTAAATCGTCGAATGTCACGATCGGCGTCACCGGCACCTCAGGATCGATCGATGCAACCAGTTTTCGTACTTGCGGGATGAGCGCCGAAGAGTCGCCGGCGGTTCGTAGTAGCAGAAATTCTCGAAATAGACCTTGCACCTGGTGATCAGGGAAATAGGCCTGATAAGGCGGTGAGGGATTCTGGGGCCGATTATGTCGCGAGCTCTGTACTACTCCGACAATGGTCCAGATCTTGTGACCCATTTGGCGACTGCCTCCCCATAGGTCAATGATCTGTTTACCAATCGGATTTTCGTTCGGAAAATACTTTCGAGCAAAACCGGCATCAACGATGGCGACAGGCTGACTACTGGCCCCGTCATCAACATCAAAATCACGTCCTTGTAGTAACGGGATTTGCATACTCCGAAAGTAGCCGGGAGAAATTGCCTGGCCGCACATGACGGGCTCTTTGCCGGGTTCAACTTCAGGTTGACCCATAACTCGGAACGGCACTGTCGGATCGCCGAATGTCCATTCGTATGGTTGTTCGGAATTCATAGCCGCGTCGATTACACCTGGCAAAGTGCGCGCCTTTTGCAGTACTTGATCCCAGAGAGCTAAGAGCTGGACAGGATCGTTTGTGTACTTGGGCGTAGTAGGACTGATATTCGCGCTTACTAGGTGCTCGGCATTAAACCCTAACGGCAAATAAAAGGCGGCGAAGAAACTACGCATCAACAGTCCGGCTCCAATGAGGGACAGGCAGGCAAGCGCCACTTGGCTTGCAACTAGCAAAGATTGCGCTCGCTGTCGCTGCCGGCCCGCAGTCCCAGCTCGGCCGCTTTCATCCTTCAGAGCCGACCCTGGGTCCGAATGGGAAACACTCAAAGCGGGAAAGAGTCCCGCTAATATTGCGACGAGAACCGTAACGCCGAGAATAAAAATGAAGGCGTTGGTATCTAATTGGACATCTTGGAATCGGCGGAAATCTTCCGGACTGACCTTTTTGATGAGCTCGATAGCGATCCAGGCAATCCCTAAGCCGGCCAAGCCACCAATGGCTGCGAGAAACGTGGTTTCCACGAGTAACTGCAGGATGAGGCGAATTCGCGATGCACCGAGAGTCGAGCGAATATTCATTTCTTTCCTCCGGTCCAGAGCTCTGGCAAAGAGGAGGTTGGCTACATTCGAAATCGAGATCAGCAGAAGGCAACCAACGGCAGCGCCGAGCAACCAGATCGTGATTGCATAATCCGATACCGTGACCTCAGAGAACGACTCCACGCGAATTCCATACCCCTTCTCGGCATCAGGATAACATTCAGCGAGATTATTCTGGATGACCTCCAAGTCAGCTTGCGCTTGAGCCAAGGTCACTCCTGGTTTTAGGCGACCTATACACAACTGATCGTGATCTCCGCGCTGCGGTTGGGAGGTACCAAAGCCGACGTGCAACGGTACATAAAAGGTATCGGTGCTTGGTGTGCTAACACCTTCCACTTGTCGGGGACAAACCCCGATCACCTGAAAACTTTGACCACTGAGAAGAATGTTTTTGCCGATTATTCCTGGATCGGCGTTGAATCGATTTTTCCACGCCGACTGACTCAAGACCACCACCCGTGGCCCACCCGGTTTATCTTCGTCCTCAGTAAACGGGCGGCCCAATATAAATGGCAGGCCCGTGAGCCGAAACAAAGTTGGGGTGGCATAAATCGCGGTGACCCGTTCCGGAATCGCCGACCCGCTCAAATCGAAAAAGTCCCAATCCGAGATGGCCAGCGTGTCAAAAGTATGGTTTGCCACGGTGACATCGAGATAATCGAGGTAAGAGATGGAAGACAGGTATCGATCGTTCTCTTTTGGTTGCGATATATGGACTAAGCGGTCGGCATTCGGAAACGGAAGGACATTGACCACGACCGTCTGGATCAAACTAAACATGGCGGTGTTCGTGCCGATACCAAAGCCCAGGATCAGTACCGCGGTGACGGTGAAACCGGGGGATTTTAGGAGAAGGCGGATCGTGTGGCGGAGGTGAGACAATGTGAAAGGTGATTAGTGGAAGGACTGAGTAGTCAGTGATCAGTGAATCGATAATCAGTATCGGGAAGGAAATAGGAGTTTTTCTTTTTTGTGTTCTTCGTGATCTCTTGCGGCTATTCCAGTCTTTGATATCGGCTATTCGCGTAGCGCCCTGGTCGGATTAATCCTTACCGCGCGCAGAGCTGGCAGTAGACAGGCCAAAGCGGCAGCAATTAGTAGGATCATCGTGCTAATTAGCAGGGTGACGAAGTCTATTGCTGAGACCCCGTATAACAGTCCTTCGATTAATCGAGCCGTGGCTAGCGCTACCCCAAGTCCCACCAGGAGTCCGATGCAGACTATCTTTATGCCCTGGTCTGCTACTGATCTCAAAATGTTGCTTACCTGTGCGCCAAGCGCGATGCGAATTGCTAGTTCGCGTGTTCTTTGGCCAACTGAGTAGGCCATCACGCCATAGATTCCGATCGCGGATAAAGAGAGGGCGGCGACTGAGAACAGCGTAACCAGCAGCGCACAGAGCCGTCGAGTAACAAACTTTTCGGCAATAACGGTTTCGTAAGTATTGGCATCGAAGATAGGCACACCGGAATCGATTGAACTAAGCGTTTGCCGAATCGCCGGAATCAAAACGCCAGGATCGAGGTCTGAGCGCACTACAAGATAAATACTGTCAAAATTCCATTGGCTGTAAGGGAAATACGCTTGAAGGGCATTCTCCGTTTGACCCGGGCTCTTGAAACGGAGATGCGGAACTACTCCCACAATGGTGCAATCCCGAACCCCTTCTTCGGTCCAGGCGCTGATGCCTTTGCCGATCGGGTTCTGTCCGGGAAAGTAGCGTTCCGCTAAGGCGCTGTCGACAATCGTAACGCTCGGTTTATCGACCGTGTCTTGAGAGTCAAAATCGCGTCCTTGCAGAACTGGAATCTGGAGGGTCCGAAAGTAGTCGTTGGAAATCATCTGCCAGGTAAGGACCGGCTTCTTACCGGGACCAGGATCCGGTGTGCCATCGACTGTGAACGGGCTCAGGTATTCCCAATCCCATTTGAATGGCAGAAAATTATTGGCCGCGGCGGCGGTAACCCCGGGCAAGCGTCGAACCTTACTCATCAGCGCATCCCAGAACGCTCGGGTTTGTACGCCGTCAGTCTCATATTTTACGCTGTTAAGAGCAACCCCAACGGTGAGCACATGATGTGGGTTGAACCCAAGCGGAATATTCTGAGCGGCTTCGAAACTTCGAACCAACAGACCCGCGGCAATTAACAGAACGCAGGCGAGCGCCACTTGCGCCGTTACGAGAATAGATTGAGTGCGTTGACGTTGCAGCCCGCTGGTTACCGCTCGGCCGCCTTCATCTTTTAACGCGGGAGCAGAACTGGCGCGGGACAAGTTCCAAGCCGGAATCAAGCCTGCCAGTAGCGATGTAAGGAGGATCACGGCAAAGACAAACAGCAGTGCGTTCAAATTCAGGCTCAGTTCCTGGAACCGATACAGGCCCGGAGGACTCAGCCTCTTGATGGTTTCCGCGGAAGCCAGAGCAATCCCGAGACCTAATGTCCCACCAAGAAATGACAGAATCAGGGTTTCAGTGAGGAGTTGTGCAATCAAACGCCAACGAGTAGCGCCGAGCGCGGAGCGGATGCTCATTTCCCGGCGACGTTGCAAACCTCGGGCAAAAAGGAGGTTGGCCACATTCGCACACGAGATTAACAGCAGGCATAGAACGGCGGCTCCCAGGAGCCAGGTTGTGGCGGCATAATCGGTCAACATGCTTTCCAGTAACGGGATAGCGCGAAGGCCATAGCCTCGATTGGTATCCGGATATCGGACCAACAAATTGTTATGGATCGTCTCAAGATCCGCTTCTGCTTGGGCGAGGTTGACGCCCGGTTTCAATCGGCCAATACAAACGTAGTAATGCACGTCCCGAAGCTCGAGCGGGTAGCCGCGATTAGTGGACACCATTCCGAGCGGCACGAGCAGATGGATCGGCGCGTAAACCTCGGCCGGAGGCGGTCCCCAATCGTTCGCCTGGCCCGGCACAACTCCGATCACCTGGAAACTGTTTTCACTCAGGACAATATTTTTCCCAATGATGTTGGGATCTGAGTGAAAGCGACTCCTCCAACACTGCTCGCTTAGCGTCACCACGAACGGCCCGTTTGGGACATCTTCCTGTTCCGTAAACACACGGCCGAGTAACGGCGGAAGTCCACTCACCTTGAACATGCTCGGTGAAATAAAATCGAGTTGGAGGTGTTGAGGCTCGCCGTTGACCTTCAGATCAAACATGCCTCCCATCACCACGCCGACTGCCGAAAAAGTGTGTTGGGCAGCCGCAATATCAACGTAGTCAGGATAATCGAGGCCGGTGAACTGCTGGTTCTGATAGGGCTCGCAAATCTGTACTAATCGGTCCGGCTCCGGGAACGGCAGCGGCTTTAGGATAACGGCGTCAATCAAGCTGAAGATGGCAGTGTTAGCGCCGATACCAAAGCCAAGGATGAGAACCGCTGCAATGGTGAATCCGGGCGCTTTC
>DASUWQ010000011.1:0-17493 GCA_036378375.1 Chthoniobacterales bacterium | reverse complement strand
GATAGCCAATGAGTCGTGCGCGGGGCCATATTGGCTATTGGCTTATTGGCGATCGGCTATTCGGAGCGAGCTTCGGGCGAGTCTCCGCTGGTAAACCAAGGTGGAATAGCCGGTTTGGCGGAGTCCTGGCATCGTGACGGTCATGAAGACGGCAGTACTCGACAGCGGTTTTGCTGGTTCGACCCGGCAAACCATCCCCCTTGTTCTTGAGCCGGCACGCAAAGCACCGCGGAAATCGAAGCGTGTTGTCGTTCCGTTCTCTGTTTCGAAACCGAAATTGGAGGTTCCGGATGCACGAATTCAGGTGCCAAACCTAGTCGTCTGGGAGAGGCTCGAATTCGGATTCGTCACTGTGGTACTAGCGTCGGCGGTTACTCTGATTGCCTTAGCGGTGACGGCGGCCACCAATCTGTGAGGGTGCAAATGAAGCGGCGGGCAAACCCAAACTGTGCCAACATACCTCTAGGCAAACCCCGATGATGCCCGTCCGGATATCTTTGTCGCTGATTAGGCGATGCCCGATTTTGATTAGCGCCTTTTTGCTGCTGAGTCATTCGGCTGCGGTCGGTCTTGACGAATTCGACGAAACGGGTGCTAGCGGTTCCTCGTCAGAAGCGGATTCGGGGCAACGTGTGCGCGAACTTGGGAGGTCTCTGTATCGGACCTTCACCAGAAAAGACGAAGGAATCGTAAACAAGATCTTAACCGGTGTTCAGGATCCGCGCGGGTCAATGATTTTTGGCAGCGTGAACTGCGTGCTTGAATACGACGGCCAACACTGGACGTCGATCCCGATCCCGAATAGTGGTTACATTCTATCGCTGGCGTGTGACAAGTCAGGGACGATATACGTTAGCGGTGAAAACGAGCTGGGTGCTCTGGTTCTGCAAGGAGGCACCTACCGTTATAAATCGTATAGATCGCTCCTGCCGGCAGGAGAGGCGCATTTCGGAGAAATCGGGCAGATCACGGTTCTCGGTAACGATGTGTACTTCCTCTCAGAAAAAAGCTTGCTGCGTTGGAATGGAGAACGGTTTTCTGTAATTCATCTTCCTTACGAAGTCGGCAACGAGTGGTTTCTTTCATCCTTTTCTGGACGCCTTTTTGTCCACTCAAAACATCAACCCTACTCTGAGGTGGTTGGCGATCATCTCGAGCCGGTGTTGGATGACCCTACGCTGAGGGAAACAACTGTTACCGGCGCTATCGAACTCGCGAAGGATAAGATATTGCTGGTAACCCGCGAAAAAGGGATCTTTGAGCTCCAAGATTCCTCGTCCTCGGTAGCTTCCGACTCCGCTAAAACTCCCACGGCCGAGTCAGCGAAGGAGTACCAGGTCGTTCCATTCAAGACCGACGCCGATGATTTATTTACGCGGCAGTCTATGGTTGAACACGTGCTTCCCATCAGTCGCGGCCTTTTCGTGGTCGCGGTGGAACGACGTGGGCTTGTGTTTCTAAATGCCGCTGGGCACATCCAGCAAACATTCTTGGAAGAGGATGGTCTGCCCAGTGGAGCATTTTATGATCTGCGACGTGATCGGGCCGGCGGTCTCTGGGTGTTCGCTGAAAATGGGTTGACCAGAGTCGATACCAATCGAAGCATTTCGGTCTTTGATCACGAGAACGGGCTACCCAAAAATAATATTGCCTCGACCATACGATTCGACGGATCGTTGTATGCATTGACAGGGTCTGGTCTTTACCGTTTGGAGTCCGGCGCCGGCGGGTTGGCTTCTTCGCAATTTCGCAAAGTTCCGGGTTTGACCGATTGGCTATCGAATGCGGCGGAGGCGCCGCCTCACGGTTTGGTTCTGACTGGAGAAAACGGTGTTTATCTTTTCGATGGCAGCCGTTTCCAAGTCATATCGAGCGCCCCACTTGCCTATGCCGTTGCGCGATCAGAGAACTATCCCGATTTACTTTGGATAGGCGGCCACACCGGGCTAAGAGCGGTTCGTTTCACGGACGGCCGTTGGGTCGACCAAGGACCTATGCCAGGCTTTGAACAGGAAGTGGGCTCGATCGTGGAGACTGCTAATGGAGATGTCTTAGTCGACACAAAGGAAGCACGTTTTTTTCTGATTAAACTTGGTCCGGATCCGAACACGCCATTGAAGGATGCACGTTTGGAACCGTTACCAAATGCTCCTAAGGCTTCAATCAGCTCAATGTGCCGGATCCAGCCCTGGGGGAATCAGTTTCTGTTCAGCACGGACCGGAATGTATTCCTCTTCCGAGACTCCGATCGTTCCTTTTACCGAGCGGATCTCCTCCCCAAACAGATTATGGGCCGGGAAATTCACACGGTGCAGGCTAGCTCATGTGATTCCAACCATCTCTGGCTAGAAACCATCATCGGAGAACTTGGTTCAGTTCAAACCCAAGAGATCGGACGTTTGGACTCGGACGGAAGTTACCATGCCTTGCCGCGTTCGATCTCATCGGTTCTCGGAGGAGTTCGCTCGTTTTATGAGGAGTATTTCGGAGACGAGTCGACTCTTTGGATCTCGGGAGAGTACGGCGCAATCGCGCGAATTGATCTTTCGCGATCACCGCAGCATTACCCGCTGAAGCTTTACTTAAGAGAGGTCACAACTGCCTCGGGTGAAGGAATCAGCCTCCCCCAGAATGGAGCCGCTTTAGAATTACCTTTTGAGAAAAGGGATCTTCGCCTCCGATTTGCAACGGATGATTATGATGGCCCGGACGAAGTCCGCTATCGGACCAAACTAGAAGGACTGAATGCTGATTGGACTTCTTTCATGGAGGAACCAACCTGGCAATCGGGTTCATTGAGTGAGGGGAGTTACCATTTGCACGTAGTAGCTCGAAACAGCGAAGGAGTTGATAGCAACGAAATTACCGTCGCCATTACCATCTTTCCCCCGTGGTATCGTACTCCCTGGATGTATGCCGTCTATCTCGGCGGTGGCATTTTGTTAGTTTTCGGTCTCATCCGATGGCGGTTATGGCAAATGCGCGTCCGGGAAAAAGAGTTAGTCGCCGTGGTCGATCATCGGACCCGGGAGTTGCGTGAGAGTGAGGAGCGTTTGCGCAGCCACTATGAGGAGCTGCGCCAAAGCAAAAAGCGTCTGCAAGAAGCGAAAAACAACGCAGAAGCGGCCAACCGCGCCAAGACCGCTTTCTTAGCGAACATGAGTCACGAGGTCAGGACGCCGCTGAATAGTATTCTGGGGTATGCGCAGCTGCTTTTACGCGGCTGCGAGAATGTAAAGGATCCCCGTCCAAAACTACAATCGATCATCGACAGCGGTACGCATCTGCTCGGAATGATGAATGAGCTACTCGATTTGGCGCGGGTCGAATCCGGCAAGCTGGCTATCAATCCTGAGCCGCTTAATCTCCCTACCTTTCTCCAATCGTTAGTCGCTGAGTTTGAAATTCGGGCTCGACAAAGCGGCTTACAATTTGAATTCGCCACGGACCATACCCTTCCGCAATGGATCGAGACAGATCCGCTCAGGCTCCGGCAGATCCTGTATAACCTTGTCGGGAACGCATTTAAATTTACCACCGCTGGTTGTGTTTCGTTGTCAGTAACGGCAGGGACGAGCTCCCGCTCGGCCGGTACCGAAGCTGATGAGACTCGGACGAGCGAGAGCTCGTCCCTGCCGCTGCTGCGCCTGGTGGTTTCTGATACGGGAAGGGGAATAGCAGAGTCTGATCTCCCGCATTTGTTCAAGCCTTTTTACCAGGCCGTAAACAACGAGCAATGCGCCGAAGGAATAGGTCTCGGACTTTATATTACCCATAAAATTGTCCACCTGTTGGGGGGCCAGATTGAGGCCAGCAGCGTGCTGGGACAGGGAAGCAGATTTTCGGTGGAGTTACCGCTCAATCTGGTCACGAAAGCGCCCGAAGTGTGTGCCGGGGCAAAGGTGGTTGGATACGAAGGCGAGGCTCGGGAGCTTTTGCTGGTTGATGATGACCCCTTGAACCGAGATGTACTCAAACAATTTTTGACCGAGGTCGGATTTTCTGTTCAAGAGGCGGATTCGGGCGACGCAGCTCTCAAAATTATGCGTTCTCATCGTTTTGATGGGGTCATCAGCGATATTCGAATGGCCAAGACAGACGGAAATACATTTTGCAGAGAAGTTCGGGCCGATGAGGCGCTAGCCAAAACCGTAATGATCGCGTCCTCAGCCAGTGTTTATGAGGGCGACCGCCAGGCTGCTGAGTCCGCTGGGTTTGACGGTTTCCTCCCGAAACCGGTAAAAGAACGCGAGCTTTTCACAATTCTGGGGCAGCATTTGGGAATCAAGTGGATTCTCAGGCAAGAGGCAGGGGCTAACGGCTCCGCTGTGTCGAGTCCGGTCCAACCGGATATCGGCGACATACTTTTGGCTGGGCATGACATCCCGATCGAAGAGCTGCAAGTATTGCTGAAACTAGCCGGAGAGGGCGATGTCGTGGCTCTGCGCCAATCGCTTCAAACCCTGGCAGAAAGCGATCCTGCCCATGCCCGGTTCGCGCAGCAACTCGCAGCGCTAGTATCTGCTTACCGCATCGACGAGGTCGAAACTCTGCTCCAGGAGATCCTCTGCGAAGCAACTGAACCGATTGCCACGTCTACTTTTGGGAAGCGAGAGAAACGAGAGGAGTTCAGGAGTTCAGGAGTTGCAGGAGTTCAGAGCGCTATAGGAGTTCGGGAGTTCAGAAGTTCAGAAGTTCAGGAGATACCGACAGCGCAACAGAAAGAGTTCGACCCATGACACCGGCCAACAACGCCTCCTTTTTAGAGCACGATAGGCTGAATGCGATAAGCTCCTCCTGAACTCCTCCAACTCCTGACTCCTGTAACTCCTCGCCCACATGCACACCGTTCTAGTTGTCGATGATGTTCCCACTAACGCTGATGTTGTGTTGAATCATCTGACCGCGGCCGGTTTTCGGGTTCTATACGCGGGCAGCGGCGCCCGCGCGCTAAAACAGTTGGAGAACTCCATTCCCGATCTCATCCTGCTCGACATAAAGATGCCCGGGCTAGACGGCCTCGAGACCTGCCGGCTTATCAAACAACGCTCAGAATGGCGGAGCGTTCCCATCATTTTCATTACGGGCGCAGATGAGCTTTCTCAAAAGCTAGCGGCCTTTGCAGCGGGCGGTGTTGATTTTGTCAGCAAACCGATTCTTCCCGAAGAAGTGGAAGCACGGGTCCGTACCCATTTGCGTATCCGGGAATTGCAGAGCGAGCTGGAACAAAAGAACCAGGCTCTCTCCGAGGAGATCGAATTGAGGTTGGATGCAGAAAAACAGCTCGAAGCCAAACTGGATGAAGCCTTTGTGATTACCTGCCTAGATGGCGAGATCTACTTCTCGACGCGACAAGCGAACATACTACTTCAAGCCTTCTTCCCGGGCTCGTTGCTAGGGCGTCTTCCGGACCAGGTCATCCATTGGCTTGACTCCGAAGAACGGCATAAACCTCTAGTGATTGAGAGCACCACTAAAGGCGATTTGCAGATTGATGTGGCCGCCTTGGACCCAGGACGTCTGGCGCTACTACGTCTGGAGCAGCGAAATAGTTCTTGGGGGCCCAAAGCACTTCAAACTCTCGGTCTGACACCCCGCGAAGCGGAGGTGTTGTATTGGATCACCGAAGGGAAAACTAACCCGGAGATTTCTACCATTTTGGATACCACGCTGCACACGGTCAAAAAGCATAACAACAAGCTCTTCGCTAAACTTGGCGTCGAGACGCGTATGGCCGCTGCGCGTTTGGCAATGAGTATACTAACCGGTCATCAGGAAGAGGCACAGGCTCTGAACAGGATGGCCAATAGCAGATAGTACTCCCGCCTGGGCTATGCCGGCAGTGGTAATCAAGAGCGCCGATTTAGCTCAGGATGAATCGGTAGGGACGCCGTCCTCACGAGCCGTCTATCACAGCATCAGACCTGTCGCGTTGGTCTGAGTCCCGGACTGCAGCTATTCGGGCGTCGCTGTGGGGTTAGGTGAGTTGCCAGGGGTTGCAGATGGATTTGCCTCGGTGCCCGGCGTCGGAGATGGGCGAGTCTCCGCGTTTTTTTCCGGCCTTGATGCCGGGGAGACTCCGGGTGATGGACTTCCTTCGGTTGTTGGGGACTTCTTGGTAGTTGCAGTTGTATGTGTGGTTCGGTGATGAACGACGTGCGTCGCGGACGTTCCGGCTTCCCGTATCTTGCTCCCGGTCCTTTCTAAAGTCTTACCTACCGTTCTTTCAGTCGCTTTAGTTCCGCGAGAAATCACGCTTCCAGTTGCTTGAGCGCCGTGTTTAATAGTTTGCCCGGTCTCCTGGGCAGCTTTCTTAGTCGTAGTTGCTGCCTTTTCTGCCGGCCCTTGATCGTCCTGTGCCTTTACCCACACGAATGGGGTCAAAACTGCGAGTCCTAAAATCGTACACAACTTCCTCATAAACGCCTCTTTTATAATGTATCGAAAGAGCAACTCGTCGTGGATGTCCCCTCGGTGAGTTGGTTGCGACTTTATTACGTCTAGAATAATCTAGAAACCGTGACCGAAGGCCGAATCATCGGCGGAGGGGGAGGAGAGTTCCCCGACGGCTACTGGCAAAGTTTCCGCTGGATGCCTCATCCCGAGCTGGCACTGCTGGTTCGCGGGTACAACGGCTATTTTGAGAGTTCTTCACGACCGGTTCGGCGCCGCGAACTGCCTTCCGGTGAAGTGGCCCTGATCATTTCTTTGGGGCCGCAATGGCGGTTGATTAATCCGGCCACCGGGGTTTCAGCGCGCACTCTGCGAACATTCGTTGCCGGGTTGGATGATACCTACAGCCTCGTCGAGTCCGAGATACCTGGCGCTGCAATTCAGGTCGATTTTACGCCCATCGGCGCGCGTCAATTGCTGCAGTTGCCGATGCATCTGGTTTCAAAACGAACCACTGAGCTGACAGACTTATTAGGCAGCCAAGCCGATGGCCTGGTCGAACAACTTGCCGAAGCTGCGGATTGGCATAGCCGATTTCTAACGCTGGATAATTTCCTTCTCTCAAGAATTCGGCGATACCGGAGATCTACCAGGGAAATCGACTGGGCATGGCGGCAACTCGATCTTTCCCGTGGTGCTATTCGTGTCCAGAAGATCTCTGAGCAATTAGGCTGGACTCGCAAGCGGCTAGTCAGGGCTTTCCGGGACGAAATTGGTATACCGCCAAAAGTGCTCGCTCGGGTTTTGCGTTTTCGAAAAGCATTAGCGGAGTTCAACATTCAGACCATCGTCGATTTTTCACAGCTAGCCGCGGAATCTGGGTACAGCGATCAAGCCCATATGATTCGAGATTTCAAAGATTTTTCCGGACTCACTCCGGCGGAACTGATTCGCGTCTATTCACCGGACGCTGGAACGATCGAAAGTTAGTGTTCGCATGGGAGGGCGTCCCGCGGCCGCGTGGCAGCTGCCGGACTAACATAACCTCCGGGTTGCGGCTACAGCGTTGACCACCACCCCCGACGGGGAGGAGCCGCATTAGAGATCTGCCGCTGCAGATTCGGAGGCGGTCTATCGCCCATCGGTTGAAAAGACGTGTCCGGCTGCGGCTCCCTTTAGGTGCGGCAGGTTCTATGGCTCCTTAGACCCCAACGTGCTGAATATCCGTCCCGTCCCAGGGCGTCGCGTCTATCCGAGCGCTATACCTAAAAAAGATTCGTCGGCGTCGACCCGCGTGCGAGCCCTAACACCGAATGCAACGCCCCTCCGTCCGTCGCCTATAACGTTCGCCCAGCATCGACTTCCTGGCTTCTCTTCAACCGATTTATCAGGACGGCTGAAGGCTCGGCCCAATCTAGCTTTGTTCGACGGGCGAGCCCCCGCCGAGGAAACATTTCTTCAATACAGGGGGTTGATGGCCTATTAGCGTGTCCCATCCATCAACCCTAACCCGAAAGAAATTATCTATGACTACTCCTAAAGACGGACCATCGACCATTATCCCGGCAATGCGATATCGGAATGCGCCGGCCGCAATAGAGTGGCTCTGCCAGGCATTTGGATTCGAGAAGCATTTGGTAGTGCCCGGGGAGAACGGCACCATTGTTCATGCTGAACTCACCTCAGGAAATGGGATGATGATGTTGGGCTCCGTTCGAGATAGCGACTTCAGTAAACTCGTTAAGCAACCCGATCAGCTGGATGGGGTCGAAACGCAATGCCCATACGTCGTCGTAAAAGACGCAGATGCGCATTACGGGCGGGCAAAGGCCGCCGGGGCCAAGATCGTCTACCAAATTGCGGACGCCAGTTATGGCGGTCGCGGCTATTCCTGCCGCGACTTGGAGGGCCATCTCTGGAGCTTCGGCAGCTACGATCCCTGGGCCAAGTAAATGGGGTTTGAGGTTCAAGGTTTTAAGTTCAAAGTTTCAGGTTTGCGCCTGTGCCTCGTGGATGCCTCCTCTGGCAGCACGGCGCCGAGGATTGAACTTGGAACTTCGAACCTCGAACTTTGAACTTTGAACTTTGAACCTATAACTCGCTCACCGGTTATACCATTTCTCTTCCTGTGGTACTCGATACTGCTCAAGCCGATCCAATAATTCCTCCGGGTCAGCGCTAGAGATCACAAGAGAGCGATGTACCTCAGACACAAATCCTTCCTTCGTCGCTCTGTCTGCCTGCGCTAGGAATACGTCGTAAAAACCTTCTACGTTTAGAATGGCGCAAGCCTTGCGATGTAGTCCTAGCTGAGACCACGTCACCGCCTCCCAAAATTCTTCCCAGGTTCCGAATCCGCCCGGTAACGCCAGGAATACATCGGCCTCATCTGCAATCACTTTCTTGCGTTCATGCATCGAGTCTACTACCCGAAGCTCGGTGAGATTTGGATGGCCAATCTCCTTAGCCGCCAGTGACTTGGGGATAATCCCGATGACCTTACCCTTACCGGCAAGGCAGGCATCGGCCAACGCTCCCATCATTCCGACTTGGCCGCCTCCGTAAACCAGCGTGATACCACGAGCCGCCAACAAAAAACCGACGCGAACCGCTGCTTCTCGATACGCAGGACGAGTGCCGAAATTGGAGCCACAAAAGACGCAAACTGTTTTCATCCGTGGAAGATTGTCGGATACGTGGCCAAGGGCTTTTGTCAATACGGCACCGATCGGTACAATCTGATAGCGACACTCACTTCTGTCGCTTGCCTGGTCAATGCGGTGAAAATGGCTTATAAAATAACAGTTGCGTTATATAACATGTAGATTATTTAATGGGTATGGACACCTTCGAGGCGATTGCCGAGCCTACGCGCCGAGCGGTCCTTGATCTGCTCCTCGAAAAAGAACGCTCGGCTGGGGATTTAGTGGCAGCTTTTCCGCGGCTGACTCAACCAGCGGTTTCTCGGCATCTCCGGGTCTTGCGAGAAGCAGGTTTGGTCAGTGTCCGGGCCGAAGCGCAACAACGTATCTATGCGCTAGAACCGGCTCGACTGGGCGTCGTGTACGAATGGTTAAACCGCTACCGTGCTTATTGGGCAGCGCATCTCACCAATCTCGAGCAACACCTCGACAAGCGTTCAGCACGTAGACGTAAGCAGACTGGATAACCATGAATAACTTAATCCCTAACGGCTTTATTGAGGTAGAGAACGGATTGGCCACACTGACGTTCAAACGTCGTTTAGCTCACCCGATCGAAGAAGTCTGGGAAGCGATTACCGATCCAAAACAACGCGGCGATTGGTTTGGCGTTACCGTGATCGACGGCCGGCCAGGCGGCACTATCGAAATGATCGCAGAGGGTCCCCCGGTCTCGCGCCAGCAGCGAACCATTACCGGCCGGATCTTGGTGTGGGATCCACCGCATGTCTTCGAGCATGAGTGGAACCAGCCATTGGTCGAAAAAGGTGTAGTCCGCTACGAACTTGCCGCGGAAGTTGACGCCACTATCCTAACCTTTACCCATCGCGGACTCAGCGTTCCGAACGCTCAAGGATACATTTCCGGCACCCACGCCTTTCTCGATCGGCTGTCTGCCCAGCTAGATGGAACTGATTTGCCCAACTGGCAACAACGCTACGCGGAAGTCCAACAGAAATACTACGCTGTGAGAAGTGATTGGTGAGAAGTGAGAGGACCGCAAATCGTAGCTCGCTTCGTCCTCGTGTAATCGCTAACTGCCAACCGCCAACTGAACAAATCCGGACGAGCCGGAGCTCGTCCCTACCGTATCCTATGCCTACTCTTCTTCATCTTGACGCTAGTCCTCGAAGTGATCGTTCTGTTTCGCGCCAATTGACGCAGGAGTTCGCCGTTGCCTGGACGGAAGCTCATCCGGATGGGCAGATTATCTATCGGGACCTGGGCCACAATCCAGTTCCGCTGGTGACGGAAGCGTTTATCGCGGCAGTTTACACGCCGCCTGAAATGCGATCACCAGAGTTGCGAGCTGCCATTTCAACCTCGGACCTGCTGATCTCGGAGCTGCAGACGGCGACCGACTATGTCTTTGGAGTGCCAATGTACAACTTTTCGGTACCGGCTGGATTTAAAGCTTACATCGACCAGATCGTCGTTCCGGGTCGGACGTATACCTATGCCGCTGACGGGTCTGGTGACCGTACCGGTTTGCTGAAAGGGAAGAAGGCAACTGTGATTATGAGCAGAGGCTGGTTATATCGAAACGGTACACCTCTTTCGAATTGCAATCTTCAGGAGCCTTGGATTCGGATGATTTTGGGTTTTGTTGGAGTGACTGACCTCGAGTTTGTGGTTGCGGAAGGGATTGCCAATCTTGATCGCGGCAAAGTGGAGCGAGAAGAATACCTTCGGCCAATTCGAGAACAGGTGTGGCTAAAGGCCGGAGGCGGGCCTGCCGTGTCTGTGCCACACATGCGCTGAGATAAGCGGGAACAGCCGCAAAAAAGGCACAAAAAGCACAAAAAAGTAACTGCAGCCCTATCGTCCCAATGCTGCCCAGCCAAACTTAAGAAGGGGTAGGCCTTCCGACGCAAAGAGAGTGAGTTTGCTGGGGAGCTCCGGATAACGCAGATCCGTTTCGGCGAGTTGCCGTGAAAGAACGAAGCTCCGCGCTCACTGGACGGTCAGCGGCTCGAGGCTGCAATCCAGCAAAGCAGGATCAAGCTCGCGCCCAATCACATCAAACATACCATCGACGAAATTTATCAACTCGTCCGATGCTGCTGTCGCTGCTTTAACTTGGTGATTGGCGATCGTTTCTAGCACTGCGGTGTGACAATCAATCGACTGATTGGGGCCAACGCCGATGCCGGTTTTTGTGTGATAGAGCCAGCCGACTCGCCTGAAAATCGTGTGGAGAGGTCGAAGGGTATGCCCAAGGAACGGCTCTTTCGCAGCGGTCAGGATCAGCCGATCGATTCGCCGGTCGAACTTATTAAACTCCTCTATCGTCATGGTTTTGGAGCGTTCCCGCAAGATGCGGGCGAGGTAAAACATCTGGTTATGATGCGATGCCTCCGATCGTTCTGTGGCTAGTCGAATTACGAAACGCTCGATATCAGCGCGGAGGCGAAGGAGGAGTCGTTCACGTTCCAGGTCGACGGGAGCGATCTGGAGCCCATGTCGTGGTCGAACAAAAACTATGGTATCGGCCGCGAGCCGGCTAACCGCCTGATGTACTGGTGTGCGTCCAAGGCCGGTCGAGTCCTGTAGATCTTGCATCGTAAGATACTGACCGGGTTTTAGCCGGCAATTAACGATTAGATCTTCAATCTGCTCATAAGCGAGATCGAAAAGATTCATCCGGTTGTACCGGCGATCAGGCGCCTGCGGATCTTGGTCGATTGAGCTTGATTGCGCACGGCGATCCTTTTTCCGGACCGTGGATGCCGCTTTTGCCAGTTTGGAACTCATTCTGCCTCCTAAAGTTGGCTCCGCCGGACATGCAAATCAGAGCGTTTAAACACGCCAGGTTGAAGATCAGTGCATAGGCCGATCCCTTCCATCGGATAGACAAATCCGTTCTTAATCGCAGGGACTGTGGTCACGAGTTCCCGGTACCAACCGGTGTAGAAAGCGCGTACTGACTCCTGGATCAGGGTATTTGGCTGACTGAACGAGGCGTGCACTGCGGCGGCGAAACCGACTGGTCCGGTGCAGTCGTGAGGTGCGAATGGTCGATGCCAGGTTTCTGCCAGAGCCGCAATCTTGCGGCCTTCGGTCAATCCACCCGCCCAACAAAGATCTACCATCGCAACATGTGTCGCGTCACGCTCCAGTAACTCCTTGAAAGGCCATCTAGAACCGAGCGTTTCGCTGGCACAAACCCAGACGGGCGTCGATCGCGCATATTCGGCCAGGGCCTGCGGTGAGTTCATGCGAATCGGATCTTCAAACCAGGTTGGGGCGTATGGTTCTAATGCTTTGGCAATCGTTTTGGCAGTTGGCAGATTCCAGAGGCTGTGGAATTCGACCATGATTTCCATGCGATCACCGACTGTGCTGCGGATTTTTTCGAAAGGCGCAAGCGCCTTTTTCATCTGCTCCGCCGTGATACAAAGCCCCCCGGTTTCCTGTGCGGCAGCATCAAACGGCCATATTTTCATCGCGGTTATACCCTGAGCAAGCAGGCTTTCTGCCAAAACGTCGGCATGATTTAAGAACGCAAAAAGATCCTCATAGGGTCCTTCCTGCTCCGCGATATTCCAGGTATCAACCGGACGGATGTTTCGAGTACGAACGTAGCGATAACCGGCGCAGGTGTTGTAGACCCGCAGTTTATCAGCGCAGAGTCCTCCGAGCAGTTGATGAACCGGCTGCTGGGTAGTCTTTCCGAACAGATCCCACAAGGCAATGTCGACCGCAGACGCCGCCCGATACTCTGTGCCGGTGGAGGATTGGGCCACCGGTAGATTTAACATCTCTTTGTTGAGGAACTCGATCCGTAAAGGATCGCGGCCAAGCAAACGCTGGCTAAGCGTCTCGTGAATATGAGCTTCGACTGCGCCTGCGCCGTAGAACGTTTCGCCGAGACCGACGAGGCCGGTGTCAGTGTGAACGCGGACCCACAGAAGATTGAAAAATTCGTCCAGGCGTAAGGTTTCTAGGGCGATGATTTTCATTAAACAGCCGGGGATAGGTAATGGCCGGGGCTTGCGTTATCGGAAAAATATCACAATATATCACAGGCAGGCAACGCGCGTCTGCGCCTTTCTTCCGCCCCCCAAAATGAAAAAGTTATTCGACGGCGTCTTTCTCTTGGAAGGTCAGGTCGGGCGCCGACCTTTATATTTACCTCTGTTCCGCGGTGATTACGGCGCTCTTCTCTTAGATACGGGATGCGCCGAGCACGTCGATAAATTGATCCTGCCGGGCTTCACCGAGCTAGATATAAGCCCTGCTGACCTGCGGTTTGTGATCAATACCCATCCGGATACGGATCATGTCGGAGGTAATGGCGGCGTGAAAACTTGGGCGCCACATGCCTTACTCGGTTGCGGAGACGCTGATCGCGAGGCCATCGAAGATCCGGAAGTACTTTTCCGGTCACGATATGACGCCTACCGGCCCTTCGGTGTTTTCTATTCTGAGGAAATTGCTGGGAATATGAGGCGAGATCTTGGGAAAGCCCAACCGGTGGATCTGACTTTTCGCGGTGGCGAGCGAATCCGGCTAAGCGCAGATTGGGACCTGGAAGTGCTTTATCTGCCAGGTCATAGCAAGGGACATCTCGGTCTGCTTGACCGGCG
This sequence comes from Chthoniobacterales bacterium, assembly GCA_036378375.1. GTDB lineage: Bacteria > Verrucomicrobiota > Verrucomicrobiia > Chthoniobacterales > JAFAMB01 > JAFAVN01. Next base: position 3,809 of record DASUWQ010000011.1, on the reverse strand, counting down.
CCACCGGACATTGTTTGGAGGCGATGCCATTCAGGGTTCGGTTTACTTGGATGTCTCGGGTAAGCCGGCACTTTGCCCTACCTACCTTTATCCTGAAACCTACCTGCAAACCTGCCAGTTAATCGAGCACCTGGACCTCGATTACTATGTTAGCTGCCACTGGCCAATAAAGAAGGATCGAGAAATCTCGGAGTTTTGTCAGGAGACGCGTGCCTTTGTGGAACGTGCCGGCATTCTGTTGCGAGACTCAGGTATTACCGATTTACGAAAGGCTTGCCTCGAGCTCGGACCGCGGCTCGGAGAATGGCCGGAACCGGTCCACCTTGAGTTGGCATACGCCCTGGCAGGTCACCTAGGCTTACAGTGATCGTATGAAGATCGAGAGGCTCAGGACCGTCGTCGTCAACGCCGAGATGCGAAACTGGGTGTTTTGCAAAGTCGAAACGGATCAGCCCGGTCTCTACGGGTGGGGGGAAGGCTCGCTTGAATGGAAGACTCGAGCAGTGGTCGGCGCGATCGAGGACTTCGCGCCGATGGTGATCGGCGAGGATCCACGCCGGATCGAGCACATCTTTCAAAAACTCTATCGGCAATCGTTCTGGCGCCTTGGTGTAATCGGCATGAGCGCGATTTCAGCCATCGAGCAAGCCCTGTGGGACATCAAGGGCAAAGTATTGGGTGTACCGGTCTACGAGCTGCTGGGAGGTCAGGTCCGGGATAAAGTCCGCATGTATACCCATCTTGGTGGCGGGAACATGAAGTCGGTTTACGAAACCTTCGATGTTGGGCCGCTGATCGATCTTGCGCACAAGGTGGTGGACCAAGGCTATACGGCGGTGAAGGTGGTTTTTGTTCCTTATTCCGAGCCCCTGGAAGGGATCGGAAAAGTGAAGCAATTCGCGCGGCTGATGGAGAAGCTGCGGGAATCGGTGGGGGATCAAATCGATGTGATGATCGATTTCCACGGGCGCACCTATCCGGCGATGGCCATCGAGTACATTAATGCCGTCGCGGAATTCAGGCCCTACTTTTGCGAAGAGCCAGTACCTCCTGAAAACGTCGAGGCGCTCTGCGAAGTCCGGGAGAAGGTTCGGGTCCCCATCGCGACCGGTGAACGTCTAGTCGGACGGCACCAGTTTCGGCCACTTTTTGAGCAACGAGCTTGTCATGTAATTCAGCCGGATCTCTGTCATTGTGGGGGCCTTTTCGAGGCGAAGAAAATCGCCGCGATGGCCGAGGTTTACCAGATGGGGGTAGCGCCGCACAATCCACTCGGTCCGGTAGCAAATGCGGTTGCCCTGCATTTCGCGTTGTCGACCCCGAATTTTCTAATCCAAGAAGACATGCTGACCGATGTCCCTTGGCGCTGGGATGTCGTTAAGAGTTCCTTGCGGACAGAGAACGGTTATTGGTTGCCCTCCGACGCTCCGGGACTTGGAATTGAAGTGGATGAAGGCAGAGCGAAGGAACATCCGTTTCAACAAGAGGTGATGCATCCGCTCACGATTCGTGCCGCCGACAACGCCATCCTTGACTGGTAAACCCTTGACCACGCAAAACCAATTTCTCGCTCGAGCTGCCAGCGCGCGGATCTTTGTCCAACGGGTCGGGGCGGTCTGGTTTGTCGTTGTGCTGCTTTATCTGGTTTCGGGACTTTTCTCGCCTGGAATGTTTCAAGTTAGTCAGGTCTTAAATATTCTTCAGGTAGCAGCGTTTCTTGGCGTAGTTGCGACCGGACAAACCTTGGCGCTTCTGGCAGGCGGGATCGATCTTTCAGTTGCCGGTGTCGTCACTATGGCAAACATCGTGTCGACCGGCCTGATGGCGGGGCGAGACGGTAACATGTTTTTTGCGGTCGGCACTTGTATCCTGGTTGCCGTGGTCGTGGGTCTGATCAACGGCTTAATGATCACCATCGTGCGAGTGGCGCCCCTGATTGCGACGCTCGGGATGAATTCAATCCTGTTTGGCGCCGCTCTAGTGTATACGAACGGGGCCCCGCATGGGGGTATTGCGCCCGGATTCGCTTTCTTTGGCCAGGGGCATCTGATGGCATTCCCGATTAGCACGGTTTGTTGGTTAGTTGTGGCGCTGACCATCGCATGGGTAACGCGCAGAACGGTGTTTGGCCGACAGCTGTATGCGGTCGGTGCGAGCGCCACGGCAGCGCAGATGATGGGTATCCCTGCGCGGAGGATTGTAATCATGGCTTACATCCTGAGTAGTGTCATGGCCGTGTTGGGCGGATTATTGATCACCTCGTATATCGGCTCGCCCAGTCTGGGAATAGGAGATCAATTTCTGTTGAGCTCGATCGCTGCTACGATTGTCGGCGGCACTGCGTTGACCGGCGGAATGGGAAGTATTGTCGGAACCATCGGTGGAACCATTTTCGTTACTGAACTTAACAGTTTTACCAACATTGTACGCGTCTCAACGGGCACTCAATTCGTGCTCCAAGGCGCGGTAATAGCGCTCAGTGTCCTGTTGTACCGCTTTGTCGGAGTCAGCCGGACAAGCATAACCCCCCAGTAGAAACCCCATGGAAAACCAGAACTATCCCGGTCGTTATTCGCGCAGACAAGCGATCAAATTCGGCGCAACCGCACTCGGTCTCGGTGCATTTGCGCGTGCCTTCCCGGCTTTAGCCGATGATGTCATCAGCAACGCTAAGATTGTTTCAGTCGGTGAAACCGTTAGCGCAGCAAAATACAAGAAAGCCGGTCCGTTTCGCATTGGCTTCAGCAACGGATTTTCTGGCAACACCTGGAGAACGGAATGCCTCTATGCTCTCAAAAAGGAGGCAGGTCAGCATAAAGAAATCTCCGATCTTATAATTGTCGACGGTCAGGGCGACATCGCGAAACAGGTGAATGACATCGAGAATCTGGTTTCGCAGAACGTGGATGCGATTCTCTGCATTCCCAACTCCGGTTCTGCAGTCGCGCCTGCGCTCCGCGACGCAACCAAACAGGGCGTTGTCACTGTGCCCTTCAATTTGCCGATCGATGGCGACGCGTGGACTGCTTATACGGGTACTGACCCACAAAAGAAAGGGTTTGAGCTCGGGAAGTGGTTACGCGGGGCGTTGGGCGATACCGGTAAAATCGTCGCTCTGGGTGGGTTACCTGGCAATTCCTATACCGCAGCGGCCTGGGCCGGCGCGCAGAAGGCGATGGAAGGAAGCAAAATCCAAGTGCTGTCTTTTAAAGATGCGTCCTGGGAAGAGGATAAAGCTAAAGTCATCATGGCCGACTTAATTGCCGCTTATCCACAGGTCGACGGTGTTTGGTGCGATGGCTCCCAGGATGCGGCGGGAGCGATGAAAGCATTGATGGACGCTAAACGACCGTTAGTGCCAGTTTGTGGAGACGATTACAATGGGTTGCTCAAACTGTATGATCAGCAGAAGGCCAACAATCCCAAGTTCAATATCGGTCTACTTTCTGAGCCAACTTGGGAGAGCGTGGTTGCTCTCCGCATCGCTCTAAAACTTCTGAACGGCGAAGATGTACCCAAACGCCAGATTATCGAACCTCAGCTAATCACTTCTGATAACTACAAAAAATATCTTAGGGCTGATCTGCCCGACGGGGTATTTGTCGATACAGGTCTTACTGACGATGAGCTGAAAGCATTGTTCAAATCGTAATGGATACCGGCTCCGCCGCTCAGGCAGAGGGGACTCTTTCGGTTTTGGCTGTCCGCGCCGTCAACAAATCGTTCCCGGGAGTCCAGGCACTCAGGAACGTCTCGTTCGATTGCCTGTCTGGTGAAATCCATGGGCTAGTCGGTGAGAATGGCGCCGG
>DASUWQ010000010.1:0-11042 GCA_036378375.1 Chthoniobacterales bacterium | reverse complement strand
GTGATTGGACAACCCGAGTTCGTGGCGAACGGAGATCGAACCAAAGTGGTGCTAAAGGCTGTCCAAGTGCAGCCTACTGATCCTCCGGCGGAAGCCATGTTGTATTGAAGCCAGAAGCGACTCAGGAGGCGGATTCAGTCCAAATCGGAGAATCAGCGGACTATCGCTACTGGGCGTTTATCAGTTATAGCCACGCCGACAAAGCCTGGGGCGATTGGCTGCATCGGGCGCTGGAAACTTACCGGATACCCCAGCATCTGGTCGGCAGGACCGGAGCTTTCGGCCCAGTACCACGCCGGTTATATCCGATTTTCCGCGATCGAGAAGAGCTCTCGGCTTCGTCGAGTCTCAGCACCAATATTCAGCGTGGATTACAGCAATCACGGTCCCTGATCGTGATCTGTTCACCCAAGTCGGCAACCTCGTTCTGGGTCAATGAAGAGATCAAGTCTTTCAAGAGCTTGGGTCGAGACGACCGAATCCTAGCCCTCATTGTAGAAGGTGAGCCAAACGCGTCGGATGGCAGAGGGCGGGTATCGCCCGATCAAGAGTGTTTCCCTGAGGCTTTGCGATTCCGGGTCGGCGCTGACGGCCAACTTACTGAGGAACGCACTGAACCAATTGCTGGCGATGCGCGAAAAACTAAAGACGGAAAATTAAATGCGAAACTCAAGCTGATCGCCGGCTTGATTGCAGTCGACTACGATGCGCTAAAGCAGAGAGAACAGGAACGGCGCCGGCGCTATCTGGTGGCGTTAACCGCGCTGGCCTCAACCGTCGCTCTGGCAATGACGGGATTAGCGATCTTCGCGTTTGGTGCGGAGCGAGAAGCGCAATCCCAAGCCAAAGCAGCGAATCTGGCGCGTGATCAGGCGGACGGATTGATCACTTTCATGCTCACGGATTTACGCGACAAATTGAAGCCAATTGGGCGTCTGAAAATCCTAGGGGATGTCGCCGATAGGGCGAAGGTCTATCTGGAAGGATTGCCAAGCGAACAGATGACCGCATCTCGGCAACGACAACGAGCGGTCATGCTTACCAATCTTGGCGATGTCCTGAAAGACAAGGGCGACCTACCCCGAGCCCTGGAAACGTACGAGCAAAGCTTGACGATTAAACAACGGTTGGCCGACAAAATACCCTCCGATACCGGCTTGCAGGCGGATCTTGCGACTAGCTACAACCTGCTCGGGGAGGGGCTTCGCGCAAAAGGGGATTCACAATCGGCGCTTGACGCGTATAGGCAAGGATTGGCGATAAGCAAACGCCTGTCAGAACAGGACCCGTCCAAGGTTGAGTGGCGATCGAATTTGGCGAACAGTTACCAAGGTGTTGGCTATATCCAGGAGTCTGGAGGCAACCTGAAAGCGGCGCTCGAGGCCTATCAGCAAAGTCTTAAGATTCGGCAAGCGCTCATGGAGCAAGAAAGGAGCAACGCTGAATGGCAACGCGATCTTTCTGCTAGTTACAATCGGGTTGGAGACGTTTTATATGCGCAAGGACAGTTTCAAGAGAGCCTCCAGGCTTTTCAAGAGGCCTTGAAGATCGTTAAGCGCTTGGTTGACCAAGACAAATCCAATATTCCTTGGCAAAACGATTTGTCGGTTACCTACGAACGGGTAGGCGATATCTTGAAAGATCAGGGCAAGTTGACAGAAGCACTGGACGCTTACCAATTTAGTTCGAGGACTCTACAAGCCCTAGTTGAGCAAGACGGCTCGAACACTTTTTGGCAGCGCAATGTGTCCATCCTTTACTCTAGTGTCGGCGACGTGCTCAACCTGCAAGGCAAGCTCTCCGAGGCGCTGTTAGCCTATCGGCAGGCACAAGCCATCGCCCAACGCTTGGCTGACCAGGATGAATCCAATGGGACGTGGCAAGATGACCTTTCTTGGATTTGTGACAAAGTGGGTGATGCCCTGCTCGCACAAAACAATCCGGCGGAAGCTAATGACATCTACCAAAAAGGGTTAGCCATTAACAAACAGTTGGTTGATCGAGACCCGAAGAATACGGTTTACCAGAACGATCTATCGATTAGCTATGAGAAGGTCGGGGACGTTTCGCTGGCTCAAGGACAGAGGGCTGAGTCCCTGAGCTCGTATCAGCTCTGCCTGAAACTTCTCCAGACCTTGCTTGATGAGGATAGCTCCGACATTGGAGTCCGGAATCAGGTGGCTGCCATCCACGAGAAAGTTGGCGATGCGCTAAAAGCTCAAGGTAAATTAATGGCGGCCGTTGAGGAATATCGGGTAAGCTTGGATCAACGGCGAGGTTTGTCCGATCAATATAAATCTAACGCTGGTTGGCAACGCGATTTCATCGGCTTGCTCTGTAAACTCGCTGCTGGGGAGTCAGGCAATGACAATGGAGATAAGGCAAAAGCGCTTCTACAAGAAGCTACAAACCTGGCAGCCGAATATAACGGTTCAGACCGGCAGACGTTGATCGATTCGATCAATCAATCATCTAGGTCGATAATGGTAGGTCAGCCTCCCAAATAGCTTGCCGCTTCAGCGAGTTAATCTGCGGTCGATGTAACGGAGATCGAAAGGGGCAAAGATCCGGTAAGACCGGGCAGCGTATTGCCTCAGGTAAATTGGTTCAACCAAGGGTTACATGGCCAAACCGCCATCAACGGTTAATACCTGTCCCGTGATATATTTTGCTTCTTTGCTCGCAAGAAACGCGACGGCTGCGGCTACGTCCGCGACATCGCCAAAGGATCGTAAAGGGATGTGATCGAGCATTTGCTGGCGTACTGCTTCCGGCAACTCTTTTGTCATGTCCGTGGTGATAAAGCCTGGGGCCACGGCATTGACGGTTACTTGACGTCCAGCTACTTCCTTGGCCAAGGCTTTAGTCAAGCCGATGAGACCGGCTTTACTCGCGGAATAGTTGACCTGTCCGGCTTGTCCAACCAAGCCGCTGATCGACGTGATATTGATGATTCTGCCGTAGTGCTGCTTCATCATCGGACGCTGCAGGTTCTGAATGAAATGGAAGGCGCCTTTTAAGTTTGTATCCACGACCGTGTCCCAATCCTCTTCCGACATCCGCATGCTGAGCCGGTCGCGTGTGATACCGGCGTTGTTCACCAGGACATTGACCTGGCCGAAATCCTTCAGAATCTGAGCACAGATCGTGGCCACCGCTTCGGAGTTAGCAACATCAACCGCATATGCGCGGGCCGTTTCTGGTTTTTCTCTGTTAAGATTATCGGCGGTTGCTTGAGCGTTCTCTTGGGTCCGGCTAATGACCGCGACTTTCGCTCCTTCAGCAGCAAAGCGCTCGGCGATAGCTTGTCCAATGCCGCGCCCGGCCCCCGTCACAACTGCAACCTGATCAGCAAAACGATTCATAAACAAATTCGATTCAGACCTCTCACGCAGAGAGGGAGAGAATCTGGCGTCAACAGAGGAAGATGCAATCGGAAAGGAGCCGGGAGCCAGGAGGGTAGGGGCGAGAACACGTGCTGTATCGTTGCGACCGAGTAAGCAGTAACGGGTAAGCAGTAACGGGTAAGCAGTAAGTCAGTTGGCGCTTGGCGACCACGCCTCCCAATCGGCTCACTGCTTACCGCTTACTGTTTACTCGGGAGGTCGAGCGGTTCGCCCATAGCGTCTCCCGTCCCGGTGGCTCATTTATCGCCGCCGTCCTCTTCGTCTCCTTCCCCTTTTAGCTGATTGAGCTTATTGCGCAGGGTCCGGATACTGATTCCTAGCAGCTGGGCGGTTTGGGTGCGGTTGCCTTTCGCCTGGCGAAGGGCATGCATAATGTATTCGTGTTCGACTGATTCGAGCGGAATCACTTCTTCCGGGAAGGCCAAAATTGAGCCCGACGTGACTGCGACTCGCTCGAGCGACCGGTCCTCCACTTTGATATTTGGAAACATGGGAGACATCACCGCAGCGTTGATACCTTCTTCCGGGTCGTGTAGAATCACGGCTCGTTCGATCACGTTCTGCAGTTCGCGCACGTTACCGGGCCAGTCATACGCCACCAAGACGGCCATCGCTTCAGGTGTGATTGCCGGGGAATGGACGCCGGTGCGCTGAGCGATCCGCGTCAGAAATGCTTCCGCTAGAAGCGGAACATCTTCTTTCCTTGTTCGCAGCGGCGGCACGGTGACAGGGAAAACGTTCAAGCGATAGTAAAGGTCTTGCCGGAATTCCTGGCGCTCAACGGAGGTAGCCAAATCTCGGTTGGTGGTTGCCAACACCCGGACATTCACCCGTATCGAACGGCCTCCGCCCACTCTCTCGAATTCGCGTTCCTGGAGGACTCGCAAAAGCTTGGCCTGCAATCTCGGCGGTATTTCGCTGATCTCATCGAGCAAAATGGTCCCCTGATCTGCCAGCTCGAACCGGCCTTCCCGCTTTTCTGTCGCTCCGGTAAAAGCGCCTTTTTCGTGTCCAAAAAACTCACTTTCGATCAGGTTCTCAGAAATCGCTGCACAGTTGACTTTGATAAACGGTCTGCTGGAACGCGCACTGGCGCGGAAGATTTCTGTGGCCACGAGCTCTTTACCGGTTCCGTTCTCACCACCGATAAGTACGGTGGCGTCGGTGGGTGCGACCTTTTGGATCATCTGGCGCAATTTCCGGATCGCCTGGCTCTCACCGATCAACGGCGTCGAATCGGTCGCTTGAAAAGAAAGCGCTTGGTTGACTTTTAGCGCCTGAATGAAACTGGCCGCTTTGTTGATGACCACATCGATTTGGCCAGAGGAGAATGGTTTGATGATGTAATCGAAGGCTCCGGCCCGGATGCAACTCACCGCGGATTCCACCGAGCCGTGGCCGGTCATCATCACTATGACGGGCTTGCGCGGTTGGCTACTAAGCCGAGCCAAGAGATCAGTGCCGTCGCCATCCGGCAAACGCACATCGACAAACATCAAATCAAAGGGTTCCCTGGCAACAGTCCGTTCGGCCTCACTGATGGAAGCACAGAGCGCGACCGAAAGGCGTTTACCTCTTAGTTGTAACTCGAGCGATCGCCGAATTGTCGCATCGTCGTCAACGACGACTACTTTCTCGATGGCCATACCTCGAGTCCAACTTTTCCACTCCTACTTCGTGTCGGTCCGGTCTCGCGTCGTCCGGACGAGTTCCAGGAGTAATAACAGAAAAAAAATCCTAGTGCTCCTTCTTATAGCTAATGCTGCTAAATTGTACTAAGTGGTTGTGGATAAAAGATTTGTGCTGGTTGTTATAAGTTCAAATGAATTGAGGAGTAGGTAATTCTACCATATTCCATTTTTGCGGGCATCCCTTTAAGATCAGGGGTATCGAAAAAGTTTGGATCATGGAGGAATTACAGGACAGCGGCTCCCCGGTCTGGAGATTTGTACTCGAACGCGCAGTGCACGAATTCAATAACCGGGTCGGCGGTATTCTTTCGGTGAGCGAGGCGCATCTTTCCCGTCGAATCGACAATCGCGAATTGCGGGAAAGTCTTCACCTGATTAGGGACGGAGCTCGAGCCGCGAGTGACTTTGTTGTGACGATAACTGACCTTTTGACGGCGGAGGAGGGTGATCCGGAAATGACGCGCTTAAGCGATCTGCGAGCAAATCTGTTGCCGAAACTCCGGCTGTTCCTGCCTAGCCGTATCCAGATAAAGGCCCCCCCTTGCTCCGCTGACGCGGTAATTCGGGTGAATGCCAACCAGCTTTTGTTCAACCTGTTAGCCTTACTCGAGCATGAGCTATCCGGGGAGCCGCCGGCATCCTTTTTGTTGGAACTGGCTCTTAAGATCGAGGGTCCGAGCGGTTGGTTGATCTATCACTCAACTGGCGGTCACGCGGGCGCTGCCCAAACTGAGTTTTGCGAGACGCTATTTTCCAGAATGAGGCCGTCGTTGAGCGGCTTGGATATTCAGGAGAAACCGTCCGAACTTGAAGTGGCCGTGGGATTTCCGGTCGTAGCGAACTCGCCTTAGGCTCGTTCGAATAGCTAGCCTATAGCCGATAGCCAAAGAATCGTACCTCGCCCAGGCTTATGACGCTTGGCTATTGGCTATCGGCTATTGACTATTCGGAGCGAGCCTAAGGCGAGTCTCCGATCAGCTCGCGCAGACGGTCGATGCTCAGCTCATCGAGTTGGCGAAGAGCAAGATCTGCGTCCTTCAACAACTCAATTGGGTTGGTGGTAGCGACCGCTACCACTTTCATTCCACCGCGATGAGCCGCCTCGATCCCAACCAAGGCATCCTCAAACACCACGCTCTTCTCCGGAGGTACGCCCAGGCGACTCGCGGCCTTCAGGAACACCTCGGGATCCGGCTTGCCGTGAGAGACATCTTCGGCGGTGATGATAACCTTAAAGCGATCTCTAAGGCCGATCGAGGCCAAACCGGTTTCGATGTTAAGGCGATGTGTTGATGAGCCGATCGCGCAGGGGATTCCGGCCTCCTGCAACTGGTTCAACCAAGATTCTACTCCGGATAACGGTTTGAGGCCCCATTCCATAACGATTTCCCTGTAGAGAGCCTCCTTTCTCAGCGAAAGGCGTTCAATCTCGGACGGGTCCGTGGTCCACTGCAGCAGGTTCGGGATGATAAACTCGTTTTTCATTCCAAAACCCTTCTTGAAGTGACCTGGCGGAAGTTGATAGCTGGTCTCCTTTGCGAGGCGTTCCCAACTCTCTTCATGATGAGCCGAAGAGTCGATGACTACGCCATCCCAATCGAATATCGCACCAATAGAACCCTTATCAGACATAGAAAGTTTAACTGCGAATGGAGGCGCAATTAAGCCCAAATGAATCCACGCGTCGAGGGCGGAAAAAGCCTAACCGCAGATGGACGCAGATGAAGAGACTGATCGAGGATTTACCCGGGGGCCGAGCGATGCGTTTCTGAGAAACAAAACTTTGGAGAGATTAACATCCGCAGATTACCCAGATTACGCAGATTCGGGGTTGAGGCGGGTCGCTCGTCGGGAGCTAGAGACTCAGTCAATAGGATGACGTTTTCTCGTTTCAGCGTTGGCCAGCTGGGCACGGCTTTAGGTCGCACAGACAAAAGCCCGGCCGCCGACGCTGTGCTGCCAGTCGGACTTCTTAGCTCTATGGCCCAACCGGCCTCAACCCCGAGTCTGCGTAATCTGGGTAATCTGCGGATCTAAAATGCTTTCTTCTCGTCTGCGGATCAGAAACGGCGCATCGCGGGTAGAGAATAGGTTTTCTGGAGCGCGGCAGCGTTCTCCTGGATTTTGGCCGCGTCGAGATAGATTACCTTCGGATCCAGATCGAATTCGATCTTATGAAAACCGTCGACGGGTTTCTCCATCGCTTTGGCCAGATCTTCCAGACGATAAATTGGTTGGCCATTCACGCGTTCAACGGCCATGTAGTTCAGCTGCGGATAACCAATGGTATCGTTGTTTGGCAGGATCTGGCTTAAGAAAACGATCTTACGCTCCTTGGGAAACAGGTCTGCTTGATAATGGTCGAAATAGACGAACCGCTGGGGCGCTTCTCTTTGCCAGGACGGGCCCCATTCTCGCAAGTATTGGCGACTAAGCTCCTCAAACACCAATCCGCCTAGGATCAGGTAGCGCGGAGGGCGGCCGATAACGTAGGGGTCGATCACGTAGTCCTGCGGCGGTTTGTGGAACAAAGACACGACCACGTCTTTACGCTCGCCGTGCCGCAATAATGTGACTGGCACTTTTTGGCCGGCATAGGACAACGTGGTTATAAAATGCGTAATCGAGAGTCGGCCATATTGGGAGTCGTCATAATCGCCGTCGGGGTCGACCGACTTACCACCGATGGACAACAAGATATCACCGGTTTGAATATCGGCCTGAGCCGCAGGCGAATCCGGCTCTACGTCATCGACATAGATCCCGCCCTCTGCGTCGGACAGCTTTTCGTAATGCCGGAACTGTGGATCGCGGGCGGTCGAGAACGACAGGCCGAAACTAGGGAACCCTTGGTAGGGTTGATGGTCGGCTTCCTTAAGAAAATGTTGAATTACCGGAGTCGAGATGGCTTCGATGGTCTGCGAACGGGGATCATAACGAAGCAGCATGGAGATGAGGTGGTGATCCTGCACAATGGGCAACGTGAAGCTGTTGTCCCGGTACTGCAGAGGGCAGCTCATCTTAAACAGGAGATAACTATAGTCATCTAGAACGTAGTGACCAACCTCAGCGCTCGTGAGGAGAGCTTCGGTAGAGACCGGCGTGCCGTTAGACTCTAATTGCACCACAGAAAGATGGTCTCCGACTTTAGGTGCGACGCTGGTGTCCAGCGGTTGGAGATCCTTCAGAAAATCGGGATTGTTAGGTTTGAGCAACGCCAGGTTCGTTTCGTAATCGACGACCGCGACCTTGGCCGTGGCACGCTCACCGGTATCGGGTTTTTCCAGTTCGATGAAATTGCTGTCCCATACCAACTCCGCAGTCACCAAAACTTCGCCTCCGTCAATGACCGCACCCAAACCACGTCGATTAGATGGCGCTTTCTTGCTCCAAGGACGAAAGAAATCGTACGATTGATTCGTTGAGTTTACCCGAAGTACCGAACCGCCCTTCAACTCTGTCGCTAAGTGTTCCTTGGGCGCAGCGGACGGGCGAGCTTCCACAGCCGGCGTCCCCGCCGGACTAGGACTCGGATTTTCTGCCGCTGTCGCCGATATCGCGAATAAGAGTGATACCTGACAACAAAGTAAAAACTTCATCGAAGGGTCTCCTCTCCCAAGTTGCGTTCGAGGCGCACTCCGTAGTTGTCTCTGATTCGCTCTTTCGCTTCTTCGACCGCTGATCTTTGTAGTACCGCCGGGCGACTTGCTCCGACAAACTTGATCGTATAGAAATCCGACGTTTCGTCGAACGCGTTAGCCATATCGGCCAGAGTCCGGATCTTGTGGCCATTGATCTGATCTACGATCTGGTAACGGAACTCGGAAAGATAGGCATTAACCGGATCGGGCAGGATATTCGATAGAAGGATGACCTGAGGATGATCCTTAAAGATCTCGTCGTTGATGAAGTTATTGTAGAAGTAGCGTACGCGAAGGTCCTCAATCTGGAACGCTTCGAGCAAGTTTTTGGACAAGGGCTGAAAAACGAGGCCGCCGAACATGACGAAGCGGGGATACTCGTCAAAGATGTTGGCCTGTATGAGATAGGAATTATTTGGCTCTAGCTCGATTTCGACACTGAGCGGTTGGTGATTCCGCAGCAGATCGACCTTAACTTTGTCCCCTTTCAGCTTTCGCTCGATGACCTCCGCCAAGTCGACGTTCTCGCCGTCCAATTCGACGGTTTGGTCACTGATGATGCGATGACCATCGATGGAAAGCAGGACATCGCCTGGTTCCAGTTTGCCGGCGGCGCAAGCGTCGCTTTCGACCGAACTGACCAAGACTCCGGTATCGTCGTCAGGAAGTCCTAGTGCCCGGCGGGCGGCAGCGTTGGTCAGGCTCTCCGGTACGATGGAGAGGTCGACATACCGGTTGTAGTGACCGCTAGCAATATCGGCCAGGAAACGTTGTATCACCGGTGTGGGAATCATGAACCCGACATTCTGGGCGACGTCACCGGAGTAACCTTGGAAAGCGATGCCCACCACTTTGCCATTCTGCAGTACCGGACCGCCTGAGTTGCCCGGATTGATGGCGGCGTCGATCTGGACCGCCAGATGGGAATCCGCTCCGGAGTGACTGTAGCTCTCGAAATCGATTCGGGAAACGATCCCTTGGGTGACCGAGAGCCGCTCACCGCCGATGGGATAACCGTAGACGTCTACGACGCTTTGGATCGTCGGTAACGGCCCAAAATTGAGTGGCTGCATCGTTTTGAAGAAATTCGGATCCGAAACCGTCACGATGGCTAAGTCGCAGTCGTGCGCGACGAACTTAACCTGGCCGCTGTATTGACGGGGATCGTTTTCTCTCTGAACAGAAATGAACCGTCCGTTGCTTACCACGTGTGCGTTTGTCAGGATCCGGCTGCCGTCGATGACAAACCCTGCGCCGATTCCTGTCGAAATGCTGCCTGGATTCCACGGCACTCGGTAGTCCGGTTCCTGAGCCGTTGTCGTGATCCGGACAATGCTCTTGTGAACATCGAATTTAGGGGTGTCGGAAACTGCGCCGGCAACTGCGCTCGTGGCCAGCACGCACGCGATACCGAAAAGTGTACTGCGAATCATCTGTATGTAAGGACCGAACGTTGCCTAGAAGGGCGGGAGTGTAAAATGGATTTGCGTGTCACGGGGGCGTTAAGCCGGTAGGGCGAAAAACTCGGCGCGCTGCGGATGTTACTTTCTATTTTAATGATCCCGCGCCGGTTTTGAGCCGCTTCGTGGGACGATTTTGTCGACACGTTTGTCACGTAGGCGATGTATGCGTTGAATCTGAAACAAACTTTTTATGCTGCGGGGCGCTGGGCCGGGCTCAAATCCCGCGCGGGATGCCTAACGGGAAATGGCGAATTCATGTGCGCGCCGAGATTTTCGCCCTACCGGGCATACGTGTTTACGGCGCGTCTTTAAAGACAACCGCTCCCCCTGAAATGTTCACGCCGCCTTATACACCACGCACGAATTGATGCCGCCAAATCCGAAGGCGTTGCTAAGGGCGTAGCGGAGACGCTTTTCGCGCGGCTGGTTTGGCACCACATCGAGGTCGCAAGCTGGATCCGGGGTTTCAAAATTTAAGGTGGGTGGAATGACCGAATGCTGCAGAGCGAGGGCACAAATTACGCCTTCGATCGCGGCGCTGGCGCCGAGGGGATGCCCGTAGAATGCCTTGGTGCCGCTTACCGCTAGGTTTTGCGAGTTCGCCCCGAAAACGCTTTTGATGCAGGCGCATTCATTTGCATCGTTGAGTTGGGTAGAACTGGCGTGAGCATTGATATAGTCAATTTGCTCCGGGTTCACTTGCGCCTGGCTCAAGGCGTCGGCCATTGCTCGGATGCACGACTCGCCGCTGGGCAACGGTGTAGTCATATGAAAGGCATCATTGTTTAAGCTGTAACCCACGACTTCTGCGTAAATGCGGGCGCCTCTGGCGACGGCATG
>DASUWQ010000009.1:0-5345 GCA_036378375.1 Chthoniobacterales bacterium | reverse complement strand
TGCAAGGCCTGAGCACTGCCGAGCCGTCGCTTGCGCGACTCCCGGCTCGGCAGCTGTTAGGCGTTACACTCGATATACCAACGAAACATCGCTTGGCTCCGCGATCTGTTTTCCGGCTATTCTGGAGCCTCGCCCTACCATGTGTCCTTGAACTCCTCCTCTCCGCATGGCAGTTTGGCGGACCTTGAACCGTCAAAAGACCGTACTGTTCGTTTGTACTGGGAATGTTTGCAGGAGTCCGATGGCAGAAGGCCTTTTTGGACGGATGATCGCAGAACGTCCGGATCTGCGTGTCCTGTCGGCAGGTGTGAGCACTTATCCGGGCCAACCGCCAAGCGCGCACGCTGTCGAAGTCCTGGCGGAGCTGGGCGTCGATATCTCTCAGCATCGGAGTAGGCCGCTCAGTGAGAAAGTGATCGACGAGGCGGATTGGATCATCGCCATGACGCGCAGTCATTTGGACTCGATCATCTATCTTTTCCCGCGAGCGGCGGAGAAGGTCTATCTGTTGCGTGAGTTTGAGCCGGGAGCGACCTCCCTCGATGTTGCCGACCCGATTGGCATGGGTTTGGAAGCCTATCGAGCGGCTCGTGACATAATCCGAAACGGTCTGCCCGGGCTCATGCAGTTTATCGACCAAGACCGTTCCGGAGCGCTTTCCATTATGAATCGAAACCCGCATAACCGTTCCTTAGAAGAAGTCGATCCCGAGATTTTTCACGCCATTGAGGCGGAACGGATCCGCCAGTTTGAAAATATCGAGCTGATCGCTTCGGAGAACTTTACGAGTCGAGCGGTTATGGAAGCTCAGGGATCTGTCCTGACCAACAAATACGCAGAAGGTTATCCGGGAAAACGGTGGTATGGCGGTTGTGAAAATGTGGATACGGCCGAGCTGCTCGCTATTGCTCGAGCCAAACAGCTCTTTGGAGCCGAGCACGTCAACGTTCAAGCCCATAGCGGAAGCCAGGCGAACATGGCGGTCTACTTCAGCGTTCTAAATCCTGGTGATCGTATTCTGACGATGGATCTGTCGCATGGGGGGCATCTTACCCATGGTAACAAAGCGAATTTTTCCGGGCGTTTCTATTCGGTGGTTCACTATGGAGTAGATCGCGAGACCGAGCGCATCGATTACGACAATCTAGCGCGGCAAGCGGAAGAGCATAAGCCGAGGATGATCACTGCTGGCGCGTCTGCCTATCCGCGGATCATCGATTTCCAGAAGATGCGAGAGATCGCGGATTCAGTCGGCGCCTACCTATTTGTAGATATTGCCCACATCGCGGGACTGGTGGCGGCAGGCGTCCATCCTACACCAGTCGGTATAGCGGACTTTGTTACCACCACCACGCACAAGAGCCTACGCGGTCCGCGAGGTGGCATCATCATGTGCAAACCGGATCACGCAAAGGCCATCGACAGCGTGATGTTCCCCGGAGTGCAAGGCGGGCCGCTCATGCATGTGATAGCGGCGAAGGCGGTCTGTTTTCACGAAGCGTTACAGCCAGGATTCAAAGAATACCAAGTTCAGATTACGAACAACGCTAAGGCGCTGGCTGCCAGCCTGCATATGAAGGGTTACCGCTTGGTATCAGGTGGAACCGACAATCATTTGATGCTGGTTGATCTGCGGCCCAAAGGTTTGAACGGGCGCCAAGCGCAAGAGACGTTGGATCTGGCCGGGATTACCGTAAACAAGAATTCTATTCCGTTCGATACCGAATCGGTCGTGAAAGGTGGCGGAATCAGGGTCGGGACGCCTGCTGTCACCACGCGGGGAATGAAGGAGGAGGAGATGATGGAAATCGCCGACCTCATGGACGAAGCGCTCAATTCTAAAGGCGACCCCACGGTTCTAGACAAAGTACGTCAACAAGTAAGAGCCCTGACCTCGAAATACCCGTTGCCGGGGTAAATGGGGTTCGGGATCGTTCTTGTACTCGTCGTCGTCCTCGTCCTCGAATTGGTGGGGCGAGGCTCCCGAAAGACCTGAACGCTTGGCCGGAGAAAATTGACGCCCCTCAATTGATTTGATTCGGCTATGTCCATAACGCGCCGAGCCGTGGTGTAGCGGTGGGCCACGGCTCGGCGCGTCTGTAGGCGTATACATCTACTCGATTGGTATCCGCCGGTTTTCCCTGGCGAATTGTGGCCTTTTGGGAGCCTCACCCCGCCAATCGAGGGCGAGAACGACGACGAGGACGAGTACGAGGCGCGCTCGCCAACCTACCTCTGATACAGCTTCGCAAACTGCTTGAGCTGGTCACCCCGTTCCGCCCAAACCCGGTCCAATTGCTCCGAGGTGAAACGCCAGCGCCAATTGCCGACTGCTTGACCCGGCGTATTCATACGGGCCTCACTTCCTAAGCCGAGAAAATCCTGTAGCGGCGCGATGAAAATGCGTGATGTCGACGCGTACCCGGCACGGATCATCTCCCACGGAACATCTGCAGCGTCGGTGCAGAGGTATTCGCGGAAGAACTGTTTTACGTGGTCGGGTTGGATTCTGAACCAGCCCCAGCTCGTATCATTGTCGTGAGTGCCAGGATAAAG
Source organism: Chthoniobacterales bacterium (assembly GCA_036378375.1). Taxonomy (GTDB): domain Bacteria; phylum Verrucomicrobiota; class Verrucomicrobiia; order Chthoniobacterales; family JAFAMB01; genus JAFAVN01. The sequence continues at coordinate 2,789 of DASUWQ010000009.1, read as the reverse complement.
AACCGAGTAAGGAATCGTGCTGTGCGGCAAGTATTCGGTTGCCCCTTCAAAAGCGAATTGCAGCACTTTCATCCCCGGTAAGCCGACCTGCTGCATTAACCGCCGGACTGAATCCGTTATGATCCCCAAGTCCTCAGCCACGAGCTTCGCGTCCGGGAACCGGCGCCGGACAGCCTCGAAGAGTTTAAGGGCAGGCCCTGGCTCCCAAGTATATTGGCGAGCATTCTTCGCATCTGGTGGAATCCGGCAATACTCGTCGAACCCGCGGAAATGGTCGATCCGGATAACATCGTAAAGTTCGAACGCTTTCCGCAACCGGGCACACCACCAAGCATAGTCGTCAATTTCGTGCCGCTCCCACGCATAAAGCGGATTACCCCAGAGTTGGCCGTCGGCGGCGAAATAATCGGGTGGAACGCCTGCGACCCCAGTCGGACGCAGCTCTGAATCCATTTGGAATAAGGAAGGATGTCTCCAAACATCCGCGCTATCCATGGCGACGAAGATCGGAATATCGCCAAAGATGGAGATCCCTCGCTGGTTGGCATACGACTTCAACGCAGCCCACTGCTGGAAGAATTTGAATTGATAGAAAGCGTGCGCCAAACCTGCTTCGGTCATATCCGCGCGCTTCATCAGTGTCCGATGCTTTCGGTAAGATTTTGGCCATTCCTGCCAGGATCGATGGCCAAATTGACCCTTTACCGCCATAAACAGCGCGTAAGATTCCAGCCAATCGGAATTGCTTTGCTGAAACTGATGAAAGGCATCTTGCGTTTCCCCTTTTTCTATCCCCACAAACTTAGCGGACGCTTTTCGGAGAATATTCCAACGCAGCTCCCATTGGGCGCCGAAATCGACGTAGCCGGTCGGTAAAGCTCTTAACGGCTCAAGATCGGCTTCCTCGAGTAGCCCCTCGTTCTTAAGATCATCGAGATCAATCAGGTAAGGATTGCCCGCAAACGCCGAAAAACATTGGTAAGGCGAGTCTCCGAAACCAGTCGGGCCCAGAGGACAAACCTGCCAGTATTTCATCCCGACATCAGCCAAAAAATCGACGAAGCGACGAGCCGAATGACCAAGCGTTCCGATCCCCGTATCTCCGGGTAAAGAGGTGGGATGGAGAAGAACCCCGGCGCCCCGGGACGTTAGCCAATTATACAAGGGATCAGGCACTTGGTAGGTCAGGAATGAGAAGTGAGTGGTGAGATTTAAGAGTGAAACGTGATTGGTGATTAGTGATTGGTCGGAGGACCGTTATGAGCAAGCGGAAAGCGCGTCGAATTACTTCTGGTAGAGCGAGGCTCCCTAAGAACTCGAAAAGCGGCGGAGCCTTGGCAACTCCTACCTATTTCAGCCCACAGCTACTCCTGAGAACGTGTCGAGCCGTGACCCTGCGCGGGCCACGGCTCGGCGCGATTTTAAATGTTTCTGGTGAAATTTTAGTGACCTTGGTCAAACCGATGGCGTTGCCGAGCGCCACCAATCACGAATCACCGATCACTTCTCACTTTTGTTCAACCTCCGGGAACGTCATCGTATCCAGCAGGAACTCCTCGTACTTCTCCCGATGCTTATCCATCCATTCCTTACGAGCTTCTTCCCAGGTTAGTTTCCTGCCTTTTTCCCCTTCGATCCATTTGTACTTACGGATTTCCTCTTTGATCAGGTAAGTGATCCGATAGAAGGGATCGGACAACATCATGGGCGGCACTTGTACGTACTGCTCAGTGTCGAGGATTTGGCGCATAAGTAGACGGCTTTAGCGAATCACGCTCTCAGTCTCGACATCGAACAGCGCGACTTTATCCAGATTCACGTAAACGGTGATGGGCTGGCCCATGTGATATAACGATTCCCCGTGGATACGGGCAATGAGGTTACCGGTGCCGGCCCTCATATAAACGAGTGATTCTGAACCCATCGGTTCCGCGATATCGATCGTTGAAGAAACTGGCGCGGTAGAACCGTTCTTAGATTCTTCCGTGAGATGCTCCGGACGGATCCCAAAGACCACCGGTTTGCCCACGACCTTTGCCGCTATCGCTTCTACCGGTCCCCTTAAGGGAACAGTGACCGCGTTTTCATCCGCTGTCTCTTTGAAAACCAATCCACCATCGCCTTTCTCGACTTTGCCCTTCAGGAGGTTCATGGGCGGGCTGCCAATAAACCCGGCCACAAACAGGTTCTCGGGCTGCCGATAAAGCGTTAACGGATCTGCTACCTGCATGATCAACCCGTCCTTCATGACGCAAATCCGATCACCCATGGTCATCGCCTCGACCTGGTCGTGGGTGACATAGATCATCGTGTTGCCCAGCTGTCCATGCAGTCGCGAAATCTCTGACCGCATCTGCACTCGCATCTTCGCATCGAGGTTCGATAACGGTTCATCGAATAGGAACACTTGCGGATTTCGCACAATGGCTCGACCGAGGGCCACCCTCTGGCGTTGACCACCCGACAGAGCCTGCGGTTTACGCTCTAGCATGTGGTCTAGCCCCAACGCCTTCGACGTTCGGGAAACCGTTTCCGAAATAAAATCCTTTTTCTTCTTCGCCAACTGTAACCCGAACGCCATGTTGTTGAAAATCGACATGTGCGGATACAGCGCATAGTTCTGGAACACCATCGCGATCCCGCGATCTTTTGGTTCCAGGTCGTTTACGACGCGTTCACCAATGGAGATAGTCCCGCTAGTGATTTTCTCCAGCCCGGCAACCATGCGCAAGGTTGTCGTCTTGCCGCATCCGGAAGGCCCTACCAGGACCATGAATTCGCCGTTGTTA
>DASUWQ010000008.1:0-11948 GCA_036378375.1 Chthoniobacterales bacterium | reverse complement strand
AGGGCGCACAACCCGAAACGGACGGATGTTTATTCAGGGAGTTGCGTTGGAAGAAACGGAGATCTGGCAAAACGAAAAAATTGGCGGCGTTGCAGACATTCCTGCGCTTCTCGAAAAAGCCGGAATGCGAGCAGCGTCTATTGGGCTAAAATCGATTCGCTCCGGTGTCGAAGCCATCGCCGCGGCTTTAGCAAAGCATTCCACCGCAAGAGTGGAGGCCGCAGTGTGCGATGCTGAAACCGAGGAGGACCTCCGTGCTATCGCCAACGCGGCCACCCAAGTTGATCAGCCAGCGTTTTTTGCCGGGTCGGCCGGGCTCGCCCGTTATCTGCCCCACGCTTTTGGTTTGGCCAAACGCCCAAAATCTTTGTCGGGACGCGACGCAATAACCCCTCCACCCAACCAACTTCATCAACTCGCAGTTAACTGTGACTCCATGATCGCCGAATGTTCAAACCCGAATCTGGCGCGGCTGTTGTTCGTGATCGGCACTGTCGCAAATCTCACGACTGCAGGTTCGCCGTCTCACAGAAGAATCTTCCATACGCATTTTCGCCATCTCGCCCGCGACCCTGCGCGCCGGACGGGATTCCAGTCTCTGGCGTGATGCCAGACACTCAATGGAAGCAGCGATTGATTTCGGTCACGACGTCGGTGTTACTCTTGGTCTCGGTCACCGGATTGACCTCAGCGAAAGCACGTATCTCAGCAGTTCTCTAGCTCAGCTACTCCTACCGTTGGTAGAGCGTTTTGCCGGACTCTTCTGCACCGGCGGCGAAACCGCTCGGGCTCTACTCAATGCCGCTGGTGCGGCAGGTATCCGGCTCGTGGGCGAGATCGAGCCCGGCATACCACTGGGCACAGCAGAAGGTGGATGCCATTTGGCAATTGTTACTAAGGCCGGAGCGTTTGGCACGCCTGAAACACTTGTGCATTGCAGAACCGCTTTGCGCCGCTTCTTGGCGCAACGTACTCAAATTTAGCCCCGGTAATGACGCAACTAGCTTTATGAAGAGTAATCCGCTGCCAGTTGTCGGTATTACCATGGGTGACCCTGCTGGGATCGGCCCCGAGGTCATCATGAAGAGTCTCAGTCACGCCGAGCCGTATGGTTTCTGCCGGCCATTAGTGATTGGCGATGCGGGCCGCCTACGCGAAGCCGGGCAAATCGTTGGTTCCAAGCTGAAAATCAATACGGTCAAAAATGCATCGGACTCCAAGTTTGTATTTGGCACCGCCGATTGTATCGATCTTAACCTGGTTCCCCCAGGCTTTCCCTGGGGAAAAGTCTCGCCCATCTGTGGTGACGCCGCTTATCAATCCATTGTCCGCGCCGTTGAGCTAGTTAAGGCCGGTGAAATCAACGCAATCTGTACGGCTCCGCTCAACAAGGAAGCCTTGCAGGCGGCCGGTCACATCTTCCCCGGTCACACCGAGTTGCTGGCGCACCTAACCGGCACACCCGAAGTGTCGATGATGCTTTCTACGCCCAAACTTAAGGTTATCCACGTCACAACCCACATCGGATTGATCGACGCTATCGCCAAGATCGAGCCGGGCTTGGTTGAGCGGACGATTATTCGAGCCCAGGAAACATTAATTCGGTCCGGAATTGAAAACCCGCGCATTGGCGTCTGCGCAATCAATCCTCATGCCGGTGAACACGGCCTTTTCGGACATGGTGAAGAACAATCGAAAATAGAGCCGGCCGTGCGTGCGTGTCAGGCCCGCGGTTGGAACGTTGAGGGACCACTACCAGCCGACACACTTTTTTTCCGAGCTGGCCGGGGAGACTTCGACATCGTTGTCGCCATGTACCATGATCAAGGCCACGGCCCGGTGAAGGTTCTTGGCATTGAGGCTGGAGTTAACATCACTGTCGGTCTCCCCGTGATCCGTACCTCCGTTGATCACGGTACCGCCTTCGATATTGCCGGCACCGGAAAAGCCGATGAACGAAGCCTGCTTGTAGCTCTGCAACAAGCTGCCGAACTCGCTCCTCGTCCCAACCAGTCACCAATCACAAATCACTAATCACCCGCTCCACCGCCCCTTTCCCTCCTGCCCGTACCAGCTTCAAATTCTCCGCAACCAACTCGGTGATTTTTATGGCAAGCTCGAGCGCTGCGGTCCCTTCATACCCGGATACCAGCGGCTGCTGACCGCGTCTGGCGCATTCGATAAAGGATTGCAGCTCCCGTTTTAGCGGTTCGTCTTTTTCAATTGGAACTTTATCCCGAGTTATCTGCCCATTCACCAGCCGATGCATCTCGCCAATCTGGTTCTGATAATCTAAGGACAGATAGGTTTGGGGATCCGCTTGAAATACCCGGATCTTACGCATCTTTTCCGGGCTAATCCTGCTCGCAGTTAGATTTGCTACACACCCGCTTTGGAAACGAATCCGAGCATTCGCTATATCTTCGGTTGCACTGAGAGCGGGTAAACCAACGGCATCGATACTCTTCACTGGCGAACGAACCAGATGCAGAATGATCTCGAGATCATGGATCATCAGATCGAGCACAACCCCGATCTCAAGACTACGAAACGGATATTGCGACAATCGATGGACCTCAATGAATACCGGCCTCGTCAATCGTTCCTGCAGCGCGCTCATTACCGGATTGAACCTTTCTACGTGACCGACTTGTAAAATCAGTGAGCGCTCTCGCGCCAGACGCACCAATTCTTCTGCCTGCTTTGGCGTCTCCGTGATCGGTTTTTCGATCAGAACATGCTTCCCTGCTTGCAACAGACGGCTGCCGATCTCGTAATGCGTATTCGTTGGCGCCGCCACCGTGGCCGCATCGACCAGCTGAATGAACTCATCCAGCGAACTCGCCACCGGTACGTTGTATTGACGGCCGATACCCCGGGCCACGTCCCTGTTCGTATCATAAATCGCTGCGAACTTAGCTTCCCTCACCGCAGCGCAAATCCGGGCGTGATTTTTCCCGATACTCCCTACCCCCACCACTCCGACTCGGATGGATTGGTTCATTCGTCTATACCGTAAATAGTGATCTGGCTCCGATCAGCCGCGGCCTTAACCGCTCCGCTATCAAGCAACAATGTTCGGGCCGTTTCAATCGCCAGCATCTTAACCCCCGCGTCCGCCGCCACCTCGATCGTCTGGCACCCGATCACCGGCACGTCAAAGCGAAAATCCTGATTCGGTTTCGATACCTTTACCACCACTGCTTGCCCTTTAGCCAGTGCTCCACCCCGGCGAATCGTGTCGTTCGTCCCCTCAAACGCCTCAACCGCAACGATCGTCCCATGCCGAATCACCACGGTTTGACCGATGTCCAAGCGGCTAACCTCCTTCGCGATCCGGTACCCATATTCCGCGTCATCAACCACCCGCCGCTTCGGTTTAGGACCCGCCAACCAACCCTTACCCGCTAACGAGTCTTCCAGAAAGGTGGTAGCTGCCAACAGGGTAACATCGACTTTGGCCAACTCATTCGCGATTCCGCCAAAGATGGTCTCGGCATTTCGTCTCTTCAATCCGCCCAAAAGCACGAGCGCTTTCAGATCCGGACGTAACTCGAACAGATTCTTGGGCGCGATCTGGCCGGCCATCATTGCATGGTGAACACCAGCTCGGGTGAAATAATTCAACAACCTGCTGAGTTGGCCCACTCGCATCCACTCGATCGAATCAACTCCTTCCGCAATCTCCGGTCGTGTCTCCCCGTCAAACGCCGCCACATGAATCTTCTGCACTCCCCGCGCCCGCGCCGCCCGCACCACGAGCAACGGATATATCCCATTCCCAGCAATTAACCCCAATGAAGGAGGACTCGACATGGCCAGATCGTTAAACAAGGAGTTCAAGAAAACAAGGAGTTCAAGGAGAGAAGCCGGGAGCCAGCAGGCGTTGGGTCGCGCTGGCTCCTCTCCTTGAACTCCTCGAACTCCTCGTTTTCTTGAACTCCTTTAAGGATTCAACCGGCACACCCGAACCCAAAACTTAAACCCGAAAAACAACGAAAATCGTTCACTCACTTGTTCTCCGTCGTCGGCGCTATTTACCACCGCGAACATCGTGGACCCCGAACCAGACATTAATGCCACTTCTGTCTCTGCCTGTTGTTCTAACCAACTCTTTATCTCCGGCAGGATCAGATACTTCTGGAAAACCGGCTGCTCCAAATCATTACGCAAAAGACCCCAATCCGTCTTCTTTGTCTGCCCGCGTCTCTGTTCGAGGGGCAACGCCTTGAACGCCGAGTAAGCCGCGGCCGTCGAAACGCCAAACTCGGGTTTAATCAAAACCACCCAACGATCGCGCGGAAACTCACGCATCTCCATTTTTTCGCCCCGACCTGTGCACCAGGCGGCGCGCCCTTTCAAAAAGAAGGGTACATCCGACCCGAGCTGTGCGGCCAGACCGAGCAGCTTCTCAGAAGTCAACGGGTTATGATGTAACTGATTCAACAAAAGCAAAGCCGCAGCGGCATCACTGCTGCCGCCGCCTAACCCGGCGCCAATCGGGATCTCTTTTCGCAAATCAATCCGATAAGCCGCAGCCTCACCGGTCTCTTCCTGGAATTTCTCGATTGCTCGCAGAATGAGGTTAGAACTGTCAAAGGGCAGACTCGGAAAATTCGACTCATAAGTCATCTCAGACGACAGCTCCATTGCCAACTCATCGAACAGACCAATTGGGATCATCCATGTCGCCAGCTCATGAAATCCGTCCGGTCTTTGCCCCAGGACTTCCAGTGTGAGATTTATCTTCGCCGGCGTTGCCATCCTCATACAGACTCACCCTGTGGAAGAATCCTTAACAACGAAAGATAAAATTATTGTCGCGCTCGATCTGCCTTCGGTCGACTCAGCACGCGACATGATAAAAACTCTGGGCAAAGAGGCTTCCTGGTACAAGATCGGGCTCCAACTCTTCGCTTTGGGTGGACCCGCCTTCGTCCAAGAAGTGAAAGCATCCGGCGCGAAGATCTTCCTCGATTTAAAATTCCACGATATTCCAAACACGGTGCGATCCGCGGTTGAGTCCGCCTGCGCTTTAGGGGTCGACATGCTGACGATCCACCTCTCGGGCGGCTCTGATATATGCCAGGCCGCGGTGAAGGGTCGCGGCTCGTATTCTACGCTTATCCTTGGTGTAACCGTTCTGACCAGCCAAACGGAAGCCACGCTGTCAGAAATCGGGGTCAATCGATCGATGACCCAACAGGTTATTTCTTTGGCCACACTCGCCAAAGCCACCGGCGTCACCGGCCTGATCGCGAGCCCTCTTGAGCTGGAACCGCTCCGCCAAGAATTCGGTAAATCTTTTGTGATCGTTACTCCCGGAGTTCGCCCTGCCTGGTCGGAAGCCGGAGATCAAAAACGATTCACCACCCCAGCAGACGCTATCAAACTCGGCGCAGATTATCTCGTCATCGGCCGTCCTATCACAGCCTCCCCCGACCCCAAAGCCGCCTTTTCCCGTATCGCCTCCGAACTCGCCTGAGGAGCCATCCTCAATACAGGCTCAACCCAGACCGGCGTTTCCTCCCTCACAAATCCAAGGCCGCCCGCCGCAGCCTTCGATATTCCTGCAACACGCGGATCGAAGAAAATACGATCGCTGAAACTTGTTCGACCGGACCCGAATCCTCCGACGTCCGCAGCGTTAATCCAAACATCTGCTTCGGTACCCCGCGCCCAAGCCCTCTTTGCCGGCGCAGAATCGCGCTAGGTAAAACCTTAACGGGTTCTTCTGCCAGCTGAACAAATCTCCCCGCTACCTCCAAGGCTGGCCACGCCACTTCAGTCGCGATTAATTCGCTATCCGTCTCAATTTGGAACCCGCTAACCCGTTCATTCGTCGCGATGGAGATAAACCCATCCACATCGCTGCTGGCCAGATCTGACTCTAAAACTTGTAAGATCGGTTGCACCCCGGAAGATTCATCCAACCTATCGTTACCCACAGTTTCGGCGCCGTCATCACTCGGCTCGCGAGTCAACGCGTACGAAAACAGCGCGTAATCACGCCCCACCAAAGGCGCCACCTCCAATTCCACCAGCAACTTCGCTAACGCTTGCTGCGCCAAATCGTCGTGCGACCGCAACCCGGCCACAAACGCCATGCGCACCGGCAAATTGTTAGTCCTTTGGCCGATAAAGACGTAGCTCGATAACTTATACCGTGAGTCAGCGCACTCTCGCCAGCGAACTAAGTGCGAGGGATAGGACGAGATATTTTCTAGAGGCTCAAACACCGGCTCTGGCGGCCGGGGAAAATGAGTTTGAGGAGGTGAAGAAGTCGACGCCATTTTTTTCTCCTGCGACAGCTGCGAAATCCGGAAGCCGTTTCATATGTATAGCCTAGTGGCTACCTAATGTCTACTCGGTCAGTATTCTTTTCGTCTGCTTTTGGTAGATTATTTTGAGAAAACGCGCCTGACCGTACCTCCAGCACGTTCCGTCTACCCAGCTCTCCACCAATTGGCGCTAACCACCCGACATCAGTGGCCCATCCGAACAAATTTTGGGGGAAGCCCGTCAAAAGTAACACATTTACAGGGACTGCCCCAACTACGATTATTCCAACGCAATACGTTTTGTTTGACCGAGCAAATCGGGCATTGTGCAACTGACCACCTTAAGCCACCCTTAACGCTAGACCTTGAATCTACTCGGTTGCCTGCTAGTATGCGGCGCTTAAATCTTATATGAGATTTCCTTTGGCTCTTACGTTGAAAGTCGCCGGTCACATCATACGGCACAAACTCCGGGGCACGAAAAAGTTCGCGACGGTACTTCAGCTCGAACCGCTTCACACCTGCAACCTCACCTGCACGGGCTGTGGAAGAATTCGGGAGTACTCGACGTCGTTGAAGAATGTGATGCCGCTGGAAGATTGTCTGTCGGCGGCAGCAGAATGCGACGCGCCTATGGTCTCAATCTGCGGTGGGGAGCCTCTGATCTATCCCCAAATCGAAGCTTTGGTCGATGGCCTCCACCAGCAGCGCCGGATCGTTTATATCTGCACGAACGCGATGTTCATGCGCCGCAAAATGCGGGAATACCTGGCGGTCGAATACAAAAAGCGCTCTGCAGAGATTGAACCGCTTCTCGCAAAACTGCTCGACGAACATCTCCTGACGCCCAGCGAGGCCGAGCAAGTCAAGAAAGGGCCGAAAGACGCTTCTAAGCCGGTTATCTCCCCGTCAAAGTGGATGTACTGGAACGTGCACTTGGACGGCTTGGAAAAGATCCACGACATCATCGTCGAGCGAGAAGGCGTTTTCCGCGAATGCGTTCTTGCCATTCGCATGGCCAAGATCCTTGGTTACCAGGTCGCGACCAACACCACGGTCTATCGCGAGACCGAAATGAACGAGATCGAGACGCTATTGAATTACCTCGGTACTCTCGACGTGGATGGTCACACCGTTACTCCGGGATACGATTACGACGCTGCCAAGACAGACATGGCGAAGCGCCTCGGCATCGACCCATCCGCTTTCTTCCTCACCCGCAGAAGCACGATCGAAAAATTTTCGAAAGCCAAATCTTGGGGCAAGCGTTTCCGCCTGCTCGGTACACCGATCTACTGGGAATTTCTCACGGGTGACCGGGATCTGACGTGTTCAGCTTGGGCTATCCCCACTAGAAATGTCATGGGCTGGAAAGCACCTTGCTACTTCCTGACCGATGGCAAAGGCCATTACGGTTCATATAGCGAAATGCTCAGGGATGTTGATTGGGATCGTTACGGCGTTGTCGACGGTGTGGCTAAAAATCCGCACTGCGAGAATTGCATGACCCATTGCGGTTACGAGCCGACAGCGGCTCTAGGACTTAATAGCAGGCCAGGTGATACCTGGAAGAATATCATCTTCAATTTCGGACCTCGGCCGAACCCTAAAGGTAAAGTGGTGCTCTCAGAAGTGTTTAATGGGGTGTCGGCAACGTCCAAAACACCGGTACAAAATCCGGAGTTGGTTCGCGAATAGTTCTACCTATATTTAAGGCGGGAACATGGTAAACACTCCGGATTTATTTCCCTTGCTAGGACCGGCAATTTCGAGGGCTCAGCAACATCTCTTAGGTCTTCAATCCCCAGATGGCTACTGGATCGGCGAGCTGGTAGTCGACTCGACACTCTGCTCTGACTATGTGGCTTTTATGCACTGGGCCGGCGAGGTCGACTCGGAACTAGAAGCAAAATGTGTCCGTCACATCTTGGAGCGACAGCTGCCGGACGGCGGTTGGAATATTTATCCTGAAGGACCTTCTGAAGTTAACGCCACGGTCAAGGCGTACTTCTCTCTGAAGCTCGCTGGATACTCGTCCAATCACCCAATCATGGTGAAAGCGCGCGAGCGGGCGCGTGCTCTGGGTGGAATCGAAAAAACAAATACTTACGCCCGCCTTTACCTCGCCCTGCTTGGACAAGTTCCTTGGGATGCAGTCCCAACCATTCCGGTCGAATTCTTGATCCTGCCACGGTGGTCGCCAATTCACTTCTACACCGTCTCTTCCTGGACCCGCTCGATGGTGGTCCCTCTGGCCATCATCAACCACTACAAAATCACTCATCGGCTTCCGGAAGAACAGGGTATCAAAGAGCTCTACGTCGCACCCGAGAAAACGCCTCGTTTGCACGCAAAGGGTCTAAAAAAGTTTTTCATTTTCTTTGATCACATCCTGAAATTCTGTGAGGCCCACCAGATTCGTCCTTTCCGGCGATACGCGCTCCAAGTCGCCGAACGCTGGATGCTCGAACGGATCGGTGATGGGAACGACGGCTTAGCCGCTATTTTCCCAGCCATGCTCAACTCGTTGATTGCGTTGCGTTGTCTTGGCTATAACCCCGACCATCCGCTCTATCGCAAGGCAGAAACTGACTTTAAGGATCTCTTTGTCGAGGACGAAAAGGGCTTCCGCATCCAGCCCTGTTTTTCCCCTGTGTGGGACACCGCGATTACCACTCTGGTGCTGGCTCGTTCTGGATTGACCATAAACGATGAGCCGATCAAACGAGCAACGGATTGGCTTGCTCGCCAGGAGGTCCGGATTCCAGGTGACTGGGTCGTCCGAAACCCGGAGCCGGAACCATCCGGTTGGTCCTTCGAATTCAATAACCCCTATAATCCAGACGCAGACGACACCGCGATGGTATTGTTAGCCCTGCGCACAGCCGGCTACGAGTCGGACGATCCCGGCATGTATGATCGCGGGCTTAAATGGCTTCTCAGTTTCCAAGGCAAGGACGGAGGTTGGGCGGCGTTCGATAAGGATGTGACCAACCGTCTGTTGGAATACGTTCCATTTGCCGATCACAACGCGATTCTCGATCCGACCTGCAGTAATATCACTGCCAGAGTCTTGGAGGTGTTGGGGACTTACGGGTTTACCTGCTCTCACCCGGTCGTAGTTCGGGCCCTGCGTCTCTTGCGGGAACATCAGGAGTTCGACGGCGCCTGGTACGGTCGTTGGGGCGTCAACTATGTTTACGGTACCTGGCAGGTGCTCAAGGGCCTTCAGGCTATCGGCATAAACATGGACGAACCTTGGATCCGCCGAGGACGCGATTGGTTGGAACGCCATCAGAACAGCGACGGCGGTTGGGGCGAAAGCTGCGCTTCCTACGAAGATAGCTCTCTCCGGGGTCGAGGAAGAAGTACCCCCTCGCAGACTGCTTGGGCTTTGATGGGCCTGCTTTCGTTCCGCGATTCTTACCGAGAAAGCATCCGCCGCGGAATTGAGTTCTTGCTGAAAACCCAGAATAAGGACGGATCGTGGGACGAAGAGCTTATTACTGGAACTGGCTTCCCCAAGGTCTTCTACTTGAAGTACGATATGTATAGGAACAACTGGCCATTGATGGCACTCTCACTTTATCAGCAGCGACTCAACGCCCAAGTTTCTACCGGCGCTAGTCGCGGCACGGTGCACGTCGAGCCGGAGCCGGCCCTAACTACGCGAGGTTCTGGATCGGGATTAAAACCCGGATTTGGATTGTTGAAAGGCTTCTTCACCAAATTGAGTCATGGTTAACCAGAAAGTCCTGGTTGCCGACGCCATCTCGCCACGAGGAGTAGAAGCGCTTCGACTCGGAGGTCGGCTCGATGTCGATGTGCAAACTGGCCTGAAAGAGCCTCAGCTCATTCAGGTTATTCCTTCTTACGCCGCCATCGTCGTGCGGTCCCAGACCAAAGTGACCGCACCGGTAATCAGCGCCGCCAAGTCCTTAAAAGCCATCGGACGTGCCGGTGTCGGGGTTGATAACGTGGATGTAGAAGCCGCTACCCGGCGCGGGATCATCGTGATGAACACGCCCGCAGGTAACACGGTATCCACCGCTGAACACGCTTTCTCCTTGTTGGTATCAATTGCCCGAAGCATCCCTCAAGCCGATGCCAGCGTAAAGGCCGGCCGTTGGGATCGAAAGAGCTTTGAAGGCGTTGAGCTCAGTGGCAAGACCTTAGGAATCCTAGGCATGGGAAGGATCGGCACCGAGATCGCTCGGCGGGCAATCGCTTTCGGGATGCGCCCAGTTGCTTACGATCCTTATCTCTCGCCCACGCGCGCTCGATCGCTTCAAGTTGAGCTCCTCGACGATCTCAACGAAGTACTCGCCCAAGCGGATTTCCTGACTTTGCATTTGCCGATGACTCCCGAGACTCGGTCCGTTCTCAATCGGGAACGCATCGCCCTCATGAAAAAAGGCGCCCGCGTGATCAATTGCGCCCGCGGCGGACTTATCGACGAACAAGCGCTCTATGACGCTTTGACGAGCGGCCATATCGCCGCTGCCGCCCTCGATGTCTTTGAGACCGAACCGCCTCCACCCGATCTGCCTTTGCTCAAGCTTCCCAATCTGGTCTGCACGCCCCATTTAGGAGCCTCAACTCTAGAAGCCCAAGAGAGTGTCGGGATCGAGATCGCCGAAGCCATCCGTTCAGTGCTACTGGACGGTGTCATTCGGAATGCCGTTAATGTTCCCAACATCGACGCTAAGACGCTCGCGGTCATTCGACCTTACCTGGACTTGGCGGAACGTCTCGGTCGCCTCTTGCGGCAGCTCGCACCGAAGCGCTGCGACGACTTCCACATCAATTACAGCGGTAAAGTAAACGAAGTGGAAACCTCATCCGTTTCCCGATACGCATTGAAAGGGTTTCTCGAAGAAGCTGGCGGCTCCGATGTCAATCAGGTGAACGTCACGTCGCTAGCTCAGAATCTTGGGATGCGCGTTCTTGAGACGAAAGAGAATGTAACTGGTGACTTTACCGATCTCATCGAGATCCAAGTCGAAGGCGAAGGCAACAAAGTGTCTGTAGCTGGAACTTTTGTCGGCGCTTCTCCGCGGATTGTTCAGATCAACGGCCATTTCGTTGAAGCTCGTCCCGTTGGTACGTTGATGATTTTTGAGAACAACGATGTACCCGGTATTGTAGGCCAAATCGGTACCTTGTTAGGTAACCATCAAGTCAATATCGCCGACATGTCACTCAGCCGCGGTGACGGAGATAGCAAAGCGCTGACCGTGCTCAATCTGGATTCACTTCCTCCCGACGCGGTCCTGCAAGCCGCCTTGCAAACCCCCAACATCCGCTCCGTCCACATCGTACAGTTTTAGGCCGGCATCAATTGCCTCGAAGGAACTACAGGACTGAGCCTGGGGTTTCAACCGGTTTCTACCCCAGGCGTACTCCTTTAGTCCCTTCGGGGCTTGTCGGACTTTGCCGCGAAGCGGCTATACAGAACAGCCCAGGGTTTTAACCCTGGGTTTGGCGGTTAGTAAAAAGTGCCCTGAAAGTGGCACCCAACGTCAGGCACGGCGGTGAATAGCAGGCAAACAGCCTAAAGACGCGCCTCGGTCGCCACTTTCAGGGCGGATTTCGCGCTAGGCAACCCAGGGCTAAAGCCCTGGGCTATAATGTATAGCCGCTTCGCGGCAAAGTCCGACACGTCCC
>DASUWQ010000007.1:0-22562 GCA_036378375.1 Chthoniobacterales bacterium | reverse complement strand
TTATGCCGAGATTATCCGCGCAGGAATACTGAGCGTGACCAAAGGGCAATTCAGCGCCGGTTTGGCTCTGGGGATGAACCCGCGGCAAGTGATGAGACTGGTGGTTCTACCCCAGGCCTTGCGTCGGATGGTCCCGCTGTTGTTGACTCAGGCAATTATCCTTTTTCAAGACAGCACCTTAGTTTATGTCATTAACCTGGATGACTTCTTCCGGAAGGCCTATAACGTCGGTAACACGGTTGGCACTCTGAACGAGTTGATTCTATTCGCCGGAGCTGTCTATCTGGTGATTTGTACTTTGGCGTCGGGCTGTGTCCGGCAATTACACAGAAAGCTCACTGTACTGCCCGTTAAATAGCATGATTTCGATCCGGAATGTTTCCAAATGGTACGGTGAGTTCCAAGCCCTCAAGAAATGCTCGACCGAGGTAGACAAGGGAGAGGTTGTGGTTATTTGTGGGCCGTCCGGCTCAGGCAAATCAACTTTGATTAAATGTGTGAACGGCCTGGAATTGTTCCAAGAAGGCGAGATTTGGGTAGACGGAATCTCAGTGGCCGATCGGAAGACAGATCTACCAAAGCTGAGATCGCGGGTGGGAATGGTTTTTCAGCATTTCGAGCTGTTTCCGCATCTCCGCATTCTGGACAACATAATCCTGGCTCAATGCCGGGTGTTAGGCCGGTCCAGGAAACAAGCGGTAGAAAAGGCGGTCCAACTACTTAAGATGGTAGGATTAGCTGAACAGCAGCCGAAGTTTCCCGCCCAGTTGTCCGGCGGCCAGCAACAACGGGTCGCCATCGCCCGAGCGCTGGCCATGGATCCGATCGCGATGCTGTTCGATGAGCCGACCTCAGCCTTGGACCCGGAAATGATCAACGAGGTGTTGGACGTGATGGTCAACTTAGCTCAATCCGGGATGACGATGTTAGTGGTCACTCACGAGATGGGTTTCGCCAAAAGAGTCGCCGATCGCGTTATCTTCATGGATCGGGGCGAAGTAGTAGAAGACCAGCCAAAACAAACCTTCTTTGAGAATCCGGAGACAGACCGCGCCCGGCAGTTTTTGTCGAAGATTTTAACGCACTAACCAACCGTTTGGCGTTCGGCGTTTGGCGTTCAGCGTTCGGTAGCTGATCCGGGGTATGCGACATTTGATGGGCGGTTAGCACATGTCCTAACCTCTGATAATTATAATATTTATTAGAAAGGTGGCCATTCCGGACGCCAGAACCCATTCGGTTCTTGACCTGTCGAGGGGTTGAAAGATAATCAAACGAAGCTGACCGGAGAAAGAGGCCTCGGGTTCATTCCGGAATCTTCCGGCATCGTTCCCCAGATCTCACGAACGGAAGCGTACTCCCCAGAATACTATGTCAACGTCCCCAGGCACTGTTTCGGAGCCGACTGGTGAACTTCAAGCGAAACATCGATTGGTCATCATCGCCTCGTCCCTCGGTACCGTTTTCGAATGGTACGATTTTTATCTCTACGCGGTTCTAGCGCTGTTTTTTAGCGCCTTGTTCTTCCCATCCGGCAATCCGGTTGCCTCAAACCTAGCTGCATTGGCAACGTTCGGTGCTGGGTTCGGTGTTCGGCCGTTTGGCGCGCTTGTGTTTGGACGGATTGGCGACATTGTTGGCCGCAAATATACGTTTCTGATCACCATTGTGGTCATGGGTTTGTCCACCGCGCTAGTTGGTCTCTTACCGACTTACGCTCCTGCAGGCGGTTGGCCTGGGATCGGTATCTGGGCGCCAATCCTGTTGGTGACGCTGCGTCTGGCGCAAGGTCTGGCGCTCGGCGGCGAATATGGGGGTGCGGCTACTTATGTGGCGGAACATGCGCCCAAAGGAAAACGAGGACTGTTTACCAGCTGGATCCAAACAACCGCCACCATTGGTTTCTTTCTGGCATTGGTGGTTATTTTGATCTTACGGAAATGGCTTCCAGAAGCCGATTTCAAGGCTTGGGGATGGCGAATTCCATTCCTCTTATCGGTAATCCTCCTCGGTATCTCTGTTTATATCCGATTGAAACTGCAGGAAACCCCGATATTTGCCGAGATTAAGGCGCAGGGAAGAGCATCAAAAACCCCGTTGCGAGACAGTTTCTTTACCCAACCGAACGCGCGTTATGTTTGGTTAGCGTTATTGGGAGCTACCGCCGGCCAGGGAGTTATCTGGTACACCGGACAGTTCCAGGCGCTTTTCTTTTTGACCGGCGTCCTGAAGCTTAACTACGAGATCGCTTATTATTTGATTGGGTTTTCGTTACTGGTCGCGTTCCCGCTTTTCTTATTTTTCGGTTGGCTCTCGGATCGGATCGGGCGAAAACCGATCATGCTGGCGGCTTGCCTGCTGGCTGCGGTGACTTATATCCCGCTTTTCCACGGCCTCACGAGTTGTGTAAACCCGGCGCTAGAAGCGGCTCAAGAGAAATCACCGGTTGTATTGCATACTAGCGAGTTTACCGGGTTCGGAAGCAAGATTTGGGTAACGATCGTCGACGCGTTCCAACAATACCATCCAACCGGCGACGCGGAGGTGAGCGCCAAAGCGCGTGTTTATCTTAGCAAGCGCGGTGTTCCTTTTGAGATACAACCGGCTACACCGGATGCTCCGGTTTCCCTGACGGTAGGGGACAAAACCCTGACTGGATTCAAAGACTCTGATTATGAAGCGGCGGTGACTGCAGCGGGTTATCCAAAGGCGGCAAATCCAGCTGCGGTTAACTACATCGGCGCGGAGCTCATCATCATTGTGTTCATTGTCTACGTGACCATGGTTTACGGACCGATTGCGGCGTTCTTGGTCGAGCTGTTCCCGACTCGGATTCGCTACACCTCGATGTCGTTCCCGTATCACATTGGGAACGGTTGGTTTGGCGGTTTTTTGCCCCTGATCGTCGCCTCGATCACCGCAGCAACCGGGAACATTTATGCAGGTTTCTGGTATCCGATCGGAGTCGCTCTGATGACGCTGATTATCGGCGGCATATTTATTCGGGAGACTAAGAATCGCGATATCCGGAGCGAGACCGCCGGGACCGAGGAAACGACGGGAGCAGGCCCGGATCCAGGAGTGGCGGTCGCTAGCTAGCGCTCCCAGTTAGCGGTTAGCGGTTTGAGGGTTAGGGTTCGTCGTCGGATTTAAACAGCTCAGGGCCGAGAACTTTCCGCCCTGAGTTCCGGTCTAAGGAAGGCGCATCAGATTTGGTGCGGTGCTTCTGCGACGCAGGGCGATGATCCGCATTCGAGCACACTTCGGAAGTTTTTTGCTTGAATCAGGTGTCCATCCAGCTACGTTGACCGCCCACTGGTAGAATCCTGAGTAGCTCAGTGGTAGAGCGGTCGGCTGTTAATCCGCCTGGGCGGATCGTAGGTTCGACTCCTACAAGCGCATCAGGACTCCGGTGTAAAAAATAAGGCTTCTTTTCGGGCGTTGCCCGGCAAGGATCTTTTAAGTGTCGAATCCTGAGTAGCTCAGTGGTAGAGCGGTCGGCTGTTAACCGATTGGTCGTAGGTTCGAATCCTACCTCAGGAGCCATTTTTCGCGCTATCTCGGAGCAATAGCACCGATTCTGCTGCCCTTTCTCGGCGGAAGGCCTTTTTGATCGATATCTGGGGTTAAAACTCCAAGCTCAGTCCTATCATCCCTTCGGGATTGCTCCTTTAACTCCTGGCTCCTAGGTTGAAACTCCTGACCAAATCCGCTAGGCCCTTTGAGCAGATACTACAAAATGAAAACGCAAGGGATTGGTCCGGTCTTTCAAGTGAGCAGCCTTTCTGATGCGCTCAAATACTATAAGGACGTGCTTGGGTTCACAGAGGACTTTCAATTCGGCGCATACGCCGGAATCAGTCATGGGGATGCCTGCGTGCATTTGTGCGCTCATGAAATTCATCAGAGGCCGATCGGAGGGGGTACCGCCTTTGTTTTCTGCGATGCGGTCGATGAGTATTTTCAGGAAATAAAGAGGAACGGCGCCATCGTAAAAGTGGAACCGGCTGACCAGCCCTATGGGATGCGAGATTTTACTGTGCTGGACCCGGACGGAAACCATCTGACCTTCGGTTCCGAGACGGCCGGATCACGGTGAGCGCCGGCTCGCCCGACGAGGCTTGCGGAGTTTCAGGTGGCGGAGCGAACTCGGAGAGCGCCGTGAGGGCGGAAAGGGAAAGTTGGATGCAGGTGCAGGGTCCGTTCCAGTCCGATAGCTACTGGATCCGTTCGGACGATCCGATACCGTTGCTTCGGAGCACGCTTCTAAAGCCTACGGCAGCAAAAATGCGCGCTGAATTTGTCAGTCCGGCTGATTTATCGTTGACGGAATCTGTGAAACAGACTCTTTGTTTAGCTGAAAATTAACCCCCAAATCCTTAATGCCGGAAGAAACCGGTGCTGCCTCCCCCCCAAACAAGGCCTAGCTCATCTCCATGCGCCAGGAAAGACCAACGTCCGGGTCCGGCATGCCCTTATTCCAGCAGAAGGGACTTCAATTCCCTCTTCTCTATGAAACGATGGCAAATTAAAGCCAGTCTCTTAGCGAGCACGTTCCTCCTTTTTGCTGGATGGAACGACCCCGCTTCGGCTGCCGACAAGAAGTATACGATCGCGTTAATCCCGGGTCTCACGACCGATGCCTTCTATATCACCATGCACAAAGGCGCTCAAGCGGCTGCTGACGCTTTGGGAGTAAATCTTGTGTTCCAGGGCGCCCCTAAATTCGATCCAGAACAGCAAGTTCCCGTTTTGAACGCGGTCATCGGCCGAAAACCCGATGCCATCTTGATCGCGCCGACGGATAAAACCCAGCTGGTCAGCCCATTGAAAAATGCATCCAGTAGCGGGATTTCGATAATTACGGTGGATACTTTCATCGGGACTGGGCATTACCAGACCGGCAGTGGCGACGCTGATTTTCCTCTGTCTTACATTGCCTCGGATAACATTGCGGGAGGGCAGATCGCAGCCAGAGCCCTGGCTAAGGCGATCGGCGAGAAGGGAAAAGTCTACGTGTCGAACGTGAAACCGAATATCTCCACCACGGATCAGCGGGAAGAAGGCTTCAAGCTAGAGATGAAAAAGTATCCCAACATCACGGTGCTAGAAACGCAGTTTAATGACGACGATGCCAATAAAGCCGCTGCTCAATTCCAAGCCGTGTATGCGCGAAATTCGGACTTGGCGGGAGTATTCGGCGCGAATCTCTTCTCGGCCACCGGTGCAGCGAATGGCGCAAAACAAGCCAATGCGCAGGGTAAGGTCAGAGTGGTTGCCTTTGATGCTCCTCAATCGATCGTGTCCGATATCAAAGCCGGCAACATCGATATTGCGATTGCCCAACATCCCGCCGAAATCGGTTTCTATGGAGTGGTCACGGCCTACGCTCATCTGACCGGCCAATCGGTTCCTCCGCTGATCGGGACTGGTTTCACGGTGATCGACAAGAGCAACCTCGACGACCCGAATGTGAAGAAATTCATTTATTCGGAATAGGTTTCGGGATTTAGAGATGCACGCCAGGTCGAATGGGAAGGATCGCGTTCCGGCGATCCGTGGTGGGAGTGAGGCGTTGGATATGCCGTGGGTTAGTCGGAGTTCAATGGCGCGTATGACTTTGACGGCGTCCCGCGGCCGCGGGGCGCCGTCCCGGATCTTGCGCTCCGAATGACAACCAGTAACAACTAAAGCGCGTTTTCGAGCACGAGCACGATTGTCTTACTGACGAATGAGCCAACCGCCAACCGCAAATGGCAAACCGGAAACCGCTAACCGGCTGGACGAGCTAGTCTCAGAACGCACAACCTGGGCGGGATCCGTTCGTTCAACGGCGGCCTCGATGCGAGCGTGGATATTTTTATTCTTCCTGCTCGTCGGGTTCGAGATTTGGGCTCAATTGGCTTATCACACCACTTTTCTGTTCAACCCATTTAATGCGTCCTCGATTGCGGTGTTTACCGTGGGCCCGCTTTTGTTGGCGCTAGGTCAAACCTTTGTGGTGATTTCGGGAGGTATCGATCTTTCGGTCGGTTTCACCATGGGCTTGGCTGCAGTGGTATTTTCCAGGATTCTTAACCTTAGTACCGGCGTGCTACCGGATCCGCTCGCTCTGGTGGTTGCTCTGGTCGTCGCTCTGTTGGCCTCTGCCGTTCCGGGATTAATCAATGGGCTGTTGATTGCGATACTGCGGGTTCCGCCGTTTATCGGCACGCTAGGAATGTATGGAGTGGCGCGAGGGATCGCTTATCTGATGGCCGGTGGGACGACGGTCCCCATTTCTAACCCGGTGGTTTCGTTCATTGGGAATCAACCTCTTACTCTTTTATCCATCGGCGATTTTCATGGCTCCATTCCTATTATCGTCCTAATTACGATCCTACTGACAGTGGCGATGATGTTCATGCTTTCACAAAGCCGGTTCGGACGGCACGTCTACGCGATTGGCGGTAATCGCCAGGCATCATTGCGCGCAGGAATCAACGTCTCTCGAAACACCATCGCGCTTTACATTCTGTCAGCGCTTAGCGCCGGCATCGGAGGGATCCTATACACCGCCCGGTTTACCGCTGGTGCGCCTCAAGCCGGGGAAACGTTGCTGCTGGACAGCATCGCCGCCGTTGTTATCGGAGGAGCAAGCCTTTTTGGCGGTTCAGGAACGATCACCGGGACTGTTATCGGAGCGTTGATCATCGCCGTCATCCAATACGGTTTGGTCTTTGTGAATGTTGAACCGTTTTGGCAATTTGTCGCAGTCGGGGTTGTGATAATCATCTCGGTGCTGGTTGATCAAACCCAGAAACAATTAAGCGGAGCCAGGACTGATGAGTGAGCAACCGATTCTGCAGGTGCAGTCGGTTTCCAAGCGATTTGGCGGAGTGCACGCGCTCGAGAATGTGTCGATGGATTTGTATCCCGGCGAGGTCTTGGCCCTGGCGGGTGACAACGGCGCCGGCAAATCAACTTTAATCAAGATCATCTCTGGAGTGCATCATCCAGATGAAGGGAAGATCTGGTACAATGGCGCCGAGGCGACGTTTGAGAACCCGCAAAAAGCTCGTGAACAAGGGATCGAGACCATCTATCAAGACTTGGCATTGGCCGATAATCTCGATGTGGGAGCGAACGTGTTTCTCGGGCGAGAACCGATGAGACGAGTTTTAGGTCTGTCGGTGCTCGATCGGAAGAAGATGCGCGTTGAAGCCGCTGAGGCGTTGCGGGTGCTCGATATTCGAATCCATCGATTTGATTTGCCGCTGCGTTCCATGTCTGGAGGGCAACGTCAGGCGGTGGCCATTGGCCGGGCGATTCATTGGAAAGCGAAGGTGCTGATCATGGACGAACCAACTGCGGCTTTGGGTGTGCCTGAACAGCGTAAAGTGATCGCGTTGATCAAGAGCTTAAAACAGAGCGGCGTGGGAGTGATCTTTATTTCCCATAATCTGGTCGATATTTTCGCCGTTAGCGATCGAATCGTGGTGTTGCGCCGCGGGCAGAAAGTCGGCGAGACGGCGACCCAGGCCACGAATTCCGACGAGATCGTCCGCTGGATGGTGGGAGGGTAGTTTGCGAATCGGCGAGTGGGCGAAACGGCGAAACGGCGAATGGGCGAATGAGGCGCAAAGCGCTGGAAGAACTTAGCCTTGGACTGATGAGGCCGACAGCTTTTGGACCCGCTTCTAACGCGCTTACGTTCTCGCCGCACTCAGGGAGCATTCTTGGGCCTAACCGCGCAAGACAAAATCTTTTTAGGGCTGCGCGCCTCAATCGCCCCTTCGCCGGTGCGCCGTTTCGCCCCATCGCCGTTTCGCTTACATCATCCCTGGCGGCAAGCCGAGGCCTGCGGTCATCCGGCCCATCTCTGACTGAGCAAGGCCTTTGCCTTTCTCGATGGCTTGTTTGACGCCGGTGAGGACCAAATCTTCGAGCATCTCGACGTCCTCGGGATCGACAGCCTGTTTGGAGATTTTGATAGCAAGAATATCCCCGAGGCCGTTAGCGGTAACGGTGACGTTCCCGCCGCCGACACTCACGTCCACCGTCTTAGTGGCGAGGGCTGCAGTTAGTTCTTCCTGCATTTTCGCAGCCTGCTTCATCATTTTTTGGATATTCATTGGTTAGTCAGCAGCCTGGATCTCAGCTTGGAAGATTTCCAGAGCTTTTTGAATCAAAGGATCATTTTTAAAATCGGTCTCTGGGTTCGTTGCCAGCTCGGTTTTTTCGGGAAAAACGATGGGCGCTAAATCATCCCGAGTCTCGCCCCTGATACTCGTCGGTTTGCCTAACCGCTCGGTTATCAGTTGTTCGATATATTTCCGGTTATTTGGCCGCATCAACGTCTCCATCGCCATGCCATGCTGAGAACCGAATCCTAGCCGGAGCTCGTTATGTAATAGGCTGACGGGCACCGCAGCCGTAAAATATTGCTGAATCAAGGGACGGCTTTTCCGCACTTCGGTTACGATATCGATCCAGAGTTGATTAAGATCCGGTTCGGTATCGGAAGCGTTAGGGATGAGCTCCTGCTCATCCGGTTTTGTGCCGGTAGGGATAGGTTCCTGCGCGTCTATTTCATCGGGCTTCGCCTCGGACGAGCGGGAGCTCGTCCCTACCGTTTCTACCTCTTCGACGGTCACCTTTTCTTCAGCAATTGCGGGGCGTGTTTTGGTTAAACGTTCCTGCTCCGCTTTCGCGTTCTCCGGCTTCGTGCCTGTCGTCTGAAACTCCGCCAGCTTCGTCGGACTGGCCGGCGTTTTTGGTGTTCCCGGCGTTCGCGCGGGTTGAATAACCAGGGGGGCGGTTCCGCTCTTTCCCGTTGGCCGCGGATTGGTGGGGCCTTGGCGTAGCCCTTCCAATGCGTCCAGGACTTGATCAAAGCCGACCTCGGCTAGACTCTGGATTGCCCGGATGACACCCAGCTCAAGGTGTAGCTTTTTGTTAGTCGCCCATTTCAGAGTCGGTTCTACCTCGGAAAGAATCTCCATCAACCTCAGGAGTTGCCTGGTGTTCAACTTAGTCTTCAGGCTGGTAGTGACGGCTTTGGCTTTCTCACTTTGCTCATCTTGTAAGCTGCCGGCATCAACTTGCGCGATCAGAAGTGAGCGCAAAAAATTGAGTAGATCGGTTAGCAGTTTGGAAAGGTCTTTACCGGCCTCTTGTTGAGCCTGGATCAGGTGTAATGCTTTGGTAGATTCGCGGGTAATGATGGCTTGGCTCAGATCGAGCACCACTTGTTCAGCGGTCAGGCCAAACACCTCTAGCACCTGCTCTTCGTCGATGGAGGTCCCGCAAAATGCCACTAACTGATCCAGCATGGACTCGGCATCCCGCAGACCGCCATCCGCAGCAGTGGCGATGGCATTGGCGGCTGCAGCCAACAACGTGACGCCTTCCTGTGTGGCGATAAAATTTAGGTGCTCCGCGATGACGCGAGGCGGGATCCGGTGGAGATCGAACCGCTGGCACCGGCTTAAGATGGTAGGCAAAACCTTGTGTGGTTCGGTCGTGGCGAATACGAAAATCACGTGTTGGGGCGGTTCTTCCAGCGTTTTCAGCAGGGCGTTGAATGCCTGCTGCGTCAGCATATGGACCTCATCGATGATATAAACCTTGTAGCGCCCTCTAACCGGGGCGAAGCGCACATTGTCCCTTAGCTCTCGCACTTGATCGACGCTGTTATTACTCGCGCCGTCAATCTCAAGAACGTCGAGGCTGATTCCTGATGCGATCTCCCGGCAAGAATCGCACACGCCACACGGGGTCGGGGTGGGGCCATGCACGCAATTCAGTGCCTTTGCCAAAATCCTGGCGGTCGATGTTTTCCCGGTCCCTCTCGGACCGACAAACAAATAGGCATGGGCCAGCCGACGCTGTTGAATCGCGTTCTTCAGAGTCTGCACGACGTGATCTTGACCCAAAACATCGTCGAAGATCTGTGGCCGATATTTGCGCGCAAAAACCTGGTAACTCACGAGGGTAAATTAAGCTAAAACCCGCAGAGAATCCAAGGCGGCGGAACACAAGTTTCAGGTTTTAAGTTTTAAGTTTTAGGTTTGAGGTTGTAGGGTCTAGCGGCGTGTCCGGCGCACACTTTGAGGCGTTGAGTACCGGCCTAGAACATAGAAGTTATAACCTCTAACCTTAAACTGTTCCTCGTGCTCCCCACCATCTTACGCCTCTTGGCTTGGTCTATTGTTTTCCTAGGGGCGACCTTTTGTTGGGTTGTACTGATCGAGCATGGGCCGGATGACTTTGTTGAGGGGTGCAAGATTGAGGCGGCGAATTTCAAAGCCATCGTCACCCGAGTGGTAACGCCGAGATAGGCGCTCGGCTTAGCCTCGCGCGTGAGAGGTGAGAAGTGATTGGTGAGAAGTGAGAAGTGAGAAGTAACCTTGCGCCTGGGCCACGCGGCAGCAGCTGGCCACATCCTATCCTTCGTGGCTCCCAGGGTTCCGAGTCACCCAAAGCGTGCCATTACCCTCCAGCGACCACCTCTCGTCTCACGCGCGAGGCTAAGCCGAGCGCCAGTCATTGACGCTATTCAACTCCCTCGGTAATTTTCAGGCGTGCCGAAGTTGGTCATACCGCGAAAGGCTGTTTACCGTCTCTCGCTCTATTATCGGGTATTGGAACGCCTCAACCAGAACCGGATTGAGACGGTTTCCTCGGATGCACTGGCAAAAGCGGCGGGAGTAAAACCGACTCAGCTCCGCAAAGACCTGACCTATTTCGGTCAATTCGGCACTCGGGGACTAGGTTATAAGGTCGAATCGTTGCTGGCGAAGCTGACCGGAGTCTTAAGGACCACCCGGTTTCAACCCGTAATCTTGGTAGGGGCGGGGAACCTCGGTTCCGCATTGTTGCGCTACGACGGGTTTGCCAAAGAGGGATTCGAAATCATCGCGGCTTTCGATAGCCGCCCCGAGGGCGCCAAGACCGACAACTGTAAGGTGCCAATCCAGCCGGTCGAGCTAATGAAAGAATTTGTCCGGGAACACAGCATAAAATTGGCGATCTTAGCGGTCCCTGGGGTGGCAGCCCAAGAGGTGACGAATCAGCTAGTGGAAGCCGGCATCCAGGCGATTCTTAATTTTTCACCGTTAATCTTGCAGGTTCCGACCCATGTGGTGGTCAACAACGTCAACCTGGCGATCGAGCTGGAAAATCTCACGTATTTTATTACGTAAGCGTCCGGTAGGGATGCTCTCTTTTGGTGGGCGAGGCTCCCGAACGACCTCGAGGTTTTTTGCGGAGGGCAGCGAATTTTCTCGTAGGAGACGGTGTATTTAGCACGAGAAGCGCGCGCCGAGCTGTGACGTAGCGCGCAAGGCCACGGCTCCGACTTCGCCGCCGGGGATCATCTATGATGGTTTATAGACGGTGGTGCAGGCTACGTCGGACAAATCATCGCGTTTATCGGGCTAGCGACACGTTCTATAACGCAAAATCTAATTCTCCGCGAAAATCGCAAGATTGTTCGGGAGCCTCGCCCTACCAGCGGCTGAGCGAGAGCTCAGTCTACCTCTACGCCCCCATCCGTGGGCCGGCGTGACCAAGAATCTTAACCGTTTGATTCAGTTGCTCGATTTTCAGAGGCTTTTTCAGCACCGTTACCGGGCTGATTTGCAGGATACGATCGAGCACTTCGGAGTCAGGATAGCCGGTGATGACGATCACGTTGAGGTCAGGATCGATTTGTTTGGCATTCCGATAAACTTGGTCTCCCGGAGCGTCGGGAAGCTGAAGATCCAAGAACATCAGATCGAATTTCTGTTTTTTCAGGTTGGCAACCGCATCCTTGGCCGTTCCAACCACGACCCGGCTAAACCCAACTTTCTTGAGAAAATTTCTGAACAGCTCTTGTAATCCGGGGTCGTCGTCCACTACGAGCACGGTGGGTTGTCCCTGCTTGTCCTGGTGCAGGATATCCCGGTCGAGCGAGGACTTCTTAATCCGCCACCGACCTCCGATCTGGATTGCTGGGATTTGGCCCCGTTGAACTAGATAATAGACGGTGGGGAGTGGTATTCGAAGGTATTCCGCTGTTTCTTTAACCGTCAGCAGATTATGATTAGGGGGCTCGCTCACAAATATCGGCCTAGCAGATCGAGTTGAATTTGAATGTAGGATTGTTATGAGATTAAGACTGATTCGTCAATAGAACGTTTTCCAGCAGTCTACATAGATCTTACGAATTTCCGCAGTAGATGTTACCAATTTTCGCAATGTTTCGCAACTTGCACGAAATTTGCCTCGGCTTGTCCGCAGGACAAACGGCAAATGACAGATGACAAATCTGGGCGGCGGAACGCGAAATTTGTCATTTGTCCTCTGTTATGTGTCATTTCGAATGAGCCGCAGGCGAAGTCGAAAAATCTGCCCGTGATCGAACCAAAACTAGTCAGTTGAGAAATCAGGACGCTAAACGCATGCAAAAACGTATCGAAAAAGATTCCATGGGCACGATGGAGGTTCCGGGTGATGCCCTGTATGGGGCAACCACCCAAAGGGCGGTGCTAAACTTTCCGATCAGTGGATACCGATTTAGCCGGCCGTTTATCCGTGCGCTTGGCTTGGTGAAGTGGTCGGCGGCACTGGCCAATCGAGATCTCGGCAAGCTGGAGGAGGACCAGGCGCAGCTGATCGCACAGGCGGCGGAAGAAATGATCGATGGCCATTTGGACGCCCATTTTCCCATCGATATTTTCCAGACAGGCTCAGGCACCAGTACAAACATGAACGCCAATGAGGTGATTGCGAACCGGTGCAGCCAAATCGTCGGGAAACCCGTTGGCTCTAAAGACCCGGTTCATCCCAACGATCACGTCAATATGAGCCAGTCGAGCAATGACGTGATCCCGACCTCGATTCATATCGCAGTGGCGGAATCAATCCGGGGAGAATTGATGCCAGCCCTGGATCACTTGCAGCAGGGTCTAGAGGCGAAAGCGCAGGAGTTTTGGGACGTGATCAAGATCGGACGAACGCATATGATGGACGCGACGCCGATCCGGCTAGGTCAGGAATTCAGCGGCTACGCCAAACAGATCGAGCACGGCAAGCTTCGCGCCGGTAACGCGATTGCCGCAGTTGAAGAACTGGCACTGGGAGGGACGGCGGTCGGGACCGGGCTCAATAGCCATCCGGAATTTGCCGGTAAAGTAATGGGTTACCTGTGGAACCGGACCGGAGTCGCGTTCAGAGAGGCAAGAAACCATTTTGAAGCCCAGGGAGCTAAAGACGGGCTCGTAGAAGCCAGCAGCCAGTTACGCAATATTGCAGTCAGTCTATTCAAGATCGCCAATGATATCCGGCTGTTGAGCAGCGGCCCTCGATGTGGGATCGGGGAGCTGCAGCTGCCGGCGACGCAGCCGGGAAGTTCGATTATGCCGGGAAAAGTAAATCCGGTAATGTGTGAGGCCGTGGTCCAAGTATGCGCCCAGGTCTTTGGCAATGATACGGCCGTCTGCTGGGGTGGGGCTACCGGACAATTGGAGCTCAATGTGATGATGCCGATGATCGCCCACAACGTTTTAGAGAGCATCCGTCTGCTGAGCAACGTGATGCAAGTGTTCCAAGATAAATGTGTGGCTGGGATTACTGCCAATCGGGAACACGCCGCAGAACTGGTAGAACAAAGTATGGCACTCGTAACCAGTCTGGCCCCGATAATCGGTTACGACCGTGCCGCCGAAATAGCTAAAGAAAGCGTAAAGACCGGAAAAACGATCAGAACTCTCTGCCGGGAAAAGAAGGTATTGCCCGAAGATCAACTAGCCGCGGCCTTGGATCCAGAAGAAATGACCAAGCCGGGTGGCGAAGGGGCGGCCGGCGGCTAGCCGCCTCGTCAGGAGGCGACTGTGAAAGGTGAGAAGTGATTAGTGAGAGGTGAGAAGTGGTCGCCGAAGGGTGATGGAACGGTTTGGGTGCAGCGAGACAGTCTCCGAGCTGCGACCAATAGGACCTATGGGACAGATGGGACTTATAAGACGCGGCTAGCTGTTGCCGTGTGGACCATGCGCGAGCCTCACGTCTCACCTCTCACCAATCACGTCTCACTTCTCACAGTGCGAGGCTCAGCCGAGCACAATCTCGACTGCTCGCTGAATGGCCGCGGCCTGGGCTTGTACGCGGGCGCCGAGCTCGTATTCAGAGGGTGTTTCAAACGTGATCGTGTGGGGACCATGATTGAAGGCGAGATAAGCGGCTTCGGGCATCACCGGGAACTGTTTGTGCCGGATACGACGCTTGATTGAACCTTGCAGGGCCTTCCGGCCTTCGATCTTTTTCCGAAGATCAATCGGCACGTAATAGCCGGCCGCAGTCAGTAATTCGAGGCCGATTTGGCGGTCAGCCGATGATCCCGGATGTCGAACTTCATAAAGATAGACTCCCTGGGCGTCATAATCTTCATGCAGACACATCGAGAAAGAAAAAGAGTAACCTTTCAGCAATTCTTTGTGCGCCGTGATCTCAGGGACATTGTCCAGGTGATAGCTACGGTTAAGGTCACGACCCTCAGCGTCGACACGACGGTTATGAATCAATCCCCAAGGATTTAAACAGGGCAGCATTAACAACGGTAAGCGACGAAGGTACCTCAGATTCAATTGCGCCCAGAGATAAAGGCCCTCAGTAGAAGCGGGTTCGTCGCCATGAATTCCGGCCGAGAGATAGATTCCTTGCGTGGTTTCAAGCGCTGGCGAGCGGACACAGAGCAGTTCATATTCGTCCGAAGTAGCGAAAGACTCGCAAAAGAGATTTGCTCTACGGGCCAAGCTCTTCCAGCGACGCGCGAGATAGAGATAATCGTGGGCGCGATGAGCCTGAAAATCGAACGTCATCCGGCGGCTAATTCTTTCAGCAACTTATCGTGGATTCCGCCGAAGCCGCCATTACTAAATACCACCACGGCGTCGCCTGTGCCGGCCAGCGGTTTAACCCGCTTTATGATGTCGTCGATGTTAGACTCATAGAAGGCAGGCTTCCCGGCTTCTTCAATCGTTTTGATCACTTTGACGGGGTCTAACCGGTCATTGTCCGGTAATTGATCGAGCCGGGGCACCGGCGCCATAACCACTCCGTCCGCCAGGCTGAGCGCTTCTGGTAGTTCATTCTGGAACACCGAACGTCGGGTGGTGTTAGTTCTGGGTTCGAAGATGGCCCAAAGCCGGCCTTTGGGATAGCGGCAACGCAAGGCGAGCAAAGTCTCTCTGATTGCGGTGGGATGGTGCCCAAAATCGTCGATAATTTTGATGCCGTTAACTTCTCCGCGAACCTCTTGTCTCCTGGCGACTCCGCTGAAACTCCTGATTGCTTTTTGAATTACCCCGGTGGGAATCCCGTAAGCTTGGGATACCGAAATCGCCATCGCGGCATTGCGAACATTGAAAGCCCCCAGCAGTTGCATATCGAACGTGTCCGCGCCGAGCGTGAAACTTGAGCCATACTCATGGTACTCCACGTTGGTGATTTGGATATTGGCCGACTCCGAAAAGCCGACACGGTATACGGGAGCGAACGAATGCTCCGTGACCGTTAGGCATCGCGGATCTTCTTCGTTGATGAAAATCCGGCCAGATCGTGGGACAAGGTTTACCAAGCGCCGGAAGCTGACCAGGATTTCCTCTAAATTCTGGAAAATGTCCGCGTGATCGAACTCGATGTTGTTAATGACTAACGTCTGCGGCAGGTAATGCAGGAATTTGGAGCGCTTGTCGAAAAAAGCAGTGTCGTATTCATCGCCTTCGATCACGAAATACCGGGAATCAGGAAACTCAGCGCCGTGACCCAGATCCTTGGCGATACCGCCGATTAAGAAACCTGGCTCCAGGCCGGCGGTGCGGAAGATCCAGGTAATCAGCGAGGTGGTGGTCGTTTTTCCGTGGGTTCCGGTAACTACGATGTTTTGTTTTCCCTCCAGAAAGAATTCTTTTAACGTCTCTGGAAGTGACCGATACAGAAGGTTGCGGTCTAAGACGGCCTCAAGTTCCGGGTTCCCTCTGGAGATGGCATTGCCGATTACAATCAAATCGACATCGGTTGGCAAATTTTCGGGACGAAACCCACTGGCAATCGGGATCTCTTTTGTGGCCAGGAAGGTGGACATTGGAGGGTAAACATTATCGTCGGAACCGGAAACGATATACCCAAGATCGCGGATGGCGGCAGCGACAGCTCCCATAGCGGTTCCACAGATGCCGATAAAATGAATTCGCCGGACAGGTTTAAGCATTAATACAAAACGACTTATAGTTTAGCGATCTGGAGCCGGCACTTACTCGGTTTTTCGGCCATCGCGGGCCGGTAATGCCCGCAAATTGCATGCCTGCAGATCGGACCTCGACACTATGCCGAACGTCAGCGGAAGCGAAAGGGGGAAAATCTGAAGGAGTTCAGGAGTTGTAGGAGTTCAGGAGGAGCTAGGAGCGGGCTGTAGGGTGCATAGGGAGGGTGTAGGCCTTTGAGACCGTGGGCTCTGCGACCGAATGGGACTTATGGGACCAATAGACTTATGTGCCTGATCCCCATTAGTCTCCTGAGTCCCCAGGTCGCATCCGCTCGCTGCAACCGTTGCGCGCTTCCAGAGGGTCGTCGCCGTTTCGCTGGTGCGCCCATTCGCCGTTCGCCCTACCACTCCTCAAGCTACAAACGCCGAGACATCGAGCTTGGCGATCCCACGATCTGATCCCAAGGCGGCGCCTTTTGTCTGGAGAAGCGTGACCACCAGTTCTGCGCCGTTGGGATACCATTTGGTATGTTGGGCGTCCCGACCCGGATCGGTTACGCGGACTGCAGCTTTGCTGCCGTCTGCGATCTGAATGAAAATTGAGTAGCGGCCGCTTGCATTAAAACGGTTAGATTCGAAAGCAATCCACTTGCCATCCGGCGAATACCAGGGCGCCCGGCCTTGATAATTGGGATCAAATGTGTTCGTCGGAGCGCGCGGGGCGAGGGTTTTTACCGTCGGAGGACTTGTGGAAGTGTCGGTCAACCAGATGTAATTCTTGTTTTGGTTATAGGTGGTTCCTGAACTAACCAGCTGGCCCGCAAACGCGATCTGGTGCGGATTCGTGTGATTCACGCTGGGGAACCCAGCCCAGATATTATCGTTAGCTAGTACTTGCCGTAAAACCGCGCCATTCAAATTCATCTTCGAAGTGCGCGGTATCGGTAACGCATTGGGGTGGTGCTGTCGGTTATTATAAACTGCCAAAGTAGCACCGTCCGGATACCAGGTTGGATAGGTCATGTTATTGGTATTTGCGATGGGTGTCGTGGGATCGGTGGATAGATAGATTCCGTTACTGTTCATGAATACAACCACGCCCGTTTGCCAAGACCAATCCGCCCGTTTAGATTCATTCAATCCCGTAGCGAATACGGTTGGAGTGGCGCTTGGGCTTGTCAGATCCAGGGAATAGAGTTTCGTAGTGCCACTGATGGTCCTTTCAAAAATCACTCTGGTGGCTGTGCCATTGAGCACCGGGCGATAATCGCTCACCGCCTCCGCCTGCGTGTATTTCATCAGGAACACCGGAGTAGCAAAAGGAATTGAGTTTACCTCTTCTGCGGCCGCGCTATCGGGGCGCAGAATGCCCTTGGTTAGCGCCCATCCCGCCGCTAATGACGAAGATGTCTGGATCAGAAACTGCCTTCGATTGATGTTCATTGCTGGGTTGATGCATTGATCGCCATTATTTGCCGGTTTATGAACGGCAAATCGCGAGGCTCATCTGCAACAACCAGATAAGCGGCCACCAAGCCTGCTGGTTATTTCTCCCGATGTCGAGACTTTTGGGTGCCTCACTGATTACTGCGCTTCGAGCATTCGGATCAGCTCCTGCTCGCCGTTCAACAGGTAGAAAGCGACGAAAGTCATCGGTTCGGAATCTGACGCGTTGCCGAAATTGGCGATGATTGCGCCGGCCGGTTCATGGAATGCGGACCCGGCAGGCAAAATCTGTTCGGCTTCTCCTTCGATCTGATAGGTGGCTGTTCCTTGCACAATATAGCCTAGTACCGCGCATGGGTGCAGATGGCGTCCGCCCTGTTGTCCTGGTTGTAGCCGAATTTCGCGCACATCGGCTGAAGTGAAGACGCCATTTTTCAAAACGGTTTTCAAAAGCTCTTTTCGCTCGATCGGTGGTTGGCTCATTGGGGATAAGGATTTCTAGGAGTTCAAGGAGTTCGAGGAGCGTGAGGCATTGCCAGGGGGTCTCAAGGCCGATTTGCGAGTTAGGCGAAAATTGTGGCTTAGAGGCGCAACCTAGCGTTGGGAAGCGAACTATACAGAATCCCGGGGAGATAACCCGCGACTTTCGGTGCTCTACGTGCTCCCAGCACACATTCGGCGCCGACTTCCGAATTTTGCATGGTCTGAACAATGGTACACGAACCGCAGACGGGCAAACCGGTGTTAAAGAGAGCCAAGCCGATCCTAGATTCTAGCCCCTAGTGTCCTGTCTCATAAATCACCGGCTTTCGTTGCGATCAAAATCGGCGCCGATCCGGCAGTTGCCGGACGAAAGCCAGGTTATTTATGGGACAGGACACTGGTTCCCATACTGATTACTGAACATTTTCCCCCTTGCGGCTGGAACGTCTCGGGTCTCCTTTTCACCGCATGGACCCCTACCAAAAGCTCTTGGAACGGTTTAAGGAAGTACAGTTACTCAGGTCGACATCGGCGATCCTGGAATGGGACGAACAAACGTATTTGCCGAAGAAAGCCGTTCAGTATCGAGCGGATCAACTTAGCTATTTGGCCTCCAGAGCACATCTGCTTAGCACGGCTCCCGAGGTCGGAGACTGGCTAACTGCTTGTGAGCAGGCGAGTTACCCTGCGGACTTCGATGAAGCAGCCAACGTTTATAATTTGCGACATGATTATGACCTGGCGACGAAGTTGCCGGTTACCTTTGTCGAGGAGTTCGAGCGCACGGCGGCATTAGCTCGAGAAGCGTGGAAAGAGGCTCGTCAGGCTGCCAATTTTGCCGGGTTCCAGCCCCTCCTGGAGAAGGTAATCGATTTCAGCAAACAGAAAGCCGATCTGTTCGGTTATAAAGCATCGCCGTACGACGCATTGATGGACCAGTTCGAACCGGGTGCGACGGTCAGCTATCTCACGCCGATATTCGCCGAATTGAAATCAGCTCTGGTCGATCTGGTACAAGGGATCAGCTCCGGGAATCCGGACGGTGAACCGCTTGCCGGCAAATACCCGGTTGCCGAGCAGCAGACGTTTAATCACCAGATAGCGACCGCCCTCGGGTACGATTTCGATGCGGGACGAATCGATACCACGACGCATCCTTTTGCCACCTCTCTCGGGCCGAACGATCAACGAATCACGACCCGGTACGATGAAACGCTGTTCCAGGTGTCGTTATACGGGATCATGCATGAGACCGGGCACGGCTTGTACGAGCAAGGACTGTCCAAAGAAGCTTTTGGTACCCCGTTGGGAACGGCGGCTTCACTCGGTATCCATGAATCGCAGTCGCGACTCTGGGAAAATCACGTGGGCCGCAGCGCTTCCTTCTGGGATCGATGGCACACGGACGCAGTTCGTTGTTTACCTGATCTGAAGCGATTCGATCCCGATGCCGTCATTCGCGGCCTACAACAAGTGAGTCCTTCGTTTATCCGGGTTGAAGCCGATGAAGTAACCTACGATCTGCATATCCTCCTACGATTCGAGATCGAGGTTGGATTGATTGAAGGTAAGATCGCGGTAAGTGATCTACCGGCGATCTGGAACGAACGGTTCGCGGCACTTTTCGGTATCAAAGTTCCAAATGATCGCGTCGGTGTACTTCAAGATATCCATTGGAGCCTGGGTGCGCTCGGTTATTTTCCGACCTATACTCTAGGAAATCTCAATGCCGCTCAATTGATGGATCGCGCTGTCAGCGATATCCCCGGCCTGAACGATTCGTTGGCAGAAGGCGAATATCGTCCGTTGTTGGACTGGCTTCGCGACAGGATACACCGGCACGGCCGGCGTTATTTACCGAATGACCTCATGGCCAGAGCGACGGGTGAGCCGACGCAGGCCAAGTATCGGATCGAGTATCTGAGAGCGAAATACGGGAAGAGTTGAGCATAGGGCGAAAGGGCGAAACGGCGCACCGGCGAAAGGGCGAATGGGCGAATGGGCGCTGGAGCCGTTAACCGCATTAGCCGCGAAGCTGAGACTCGCTTCTCGTCTCAAGTGCCCTTCGCCCCATCGCCCATTCGCCCCTTCGCCCCATCGCCCTTTCGCCGGTGCGCCCATTCGGAGTTTCGCCCCCTCACTCCTTGAACTCCTGCAACTCCTTGAACTCCTTTTTCAGCTCCGCAGTTGTTGCCCCGGACGAAGTAAAGTATTCTGCCGGGTTGTGTACCGACGGATCGGAGTTGCCACCACTTTTTCGCCGCGTTTCCTGGCTGTTTTAGCTGAAGCAGCCCGGATCAGCCGTTTATTCGATAGTCCGCTGCATCTCATTCATGCGGCGGAAGAAAAACCCGAGAAATTGTCTCGGTTCAAAGCCGCGCTGCAAGTGTTGGACTTGCCTCCCGGGTCACCAATCCATTTCGAACGCGGTGAACCGTCCGAAGCAATTTTACGGGTACAAAACGAAAATCAGATCGATCTGCTGATTGCGGGTGCGCTGGAACGGGAGAGTTTACACCGGAATTTTACCGGTGACGTCGCCCGCAAATTGCTGGTGGAGGCGCCATGCGACTTGCTCCTCTTTGTGGAGCCGGAAGAACGCGCCGTACCACCAGCCCAGATTTATGTTGCGATCCCGGATTTCAGTCCGTTCAGCCGGGAGACTTTTCTTCGGAGTACCGAGTTCGCCGAGAAAATAGGCGCGCAAGAAGTGATCCTACTCCATGTGCAAAGCACTTTCGCTGAGGCTAAAGAAAAAGCGCTCGGACACGAACCACCCTCGGTTGAAGATGTTTTAACTGAGTGGACGAGTGATCGACCGGCTTCGAAGTTGAGCCTAGATACCCATTCGATGCGGGGTAACACCGGCTTTACTGCCTGTGAATACATCCAGTCGAGCCAGGCAAATTTGTTGGTGTTACCATCTCATATCGGTCACCCGACCCTGCCGGTATTCGCCCCCGTCCTGGATTGGATCATCCAAGTGATCCCGACCAACCTCTGGGTGATGCGCCAAGTCGGTGCTGCTGTCTCGGTTTGACCTAATCGTCCTCGTCCTCGAAAGTCCGGTTCTTTGTGCGAGGTGAGACATTGCCGACCGCCGAATAAACTTTTCACAGTAAGGTCACAAAGATCAGCTACTTTGAATCGGAGGAAAGAAAGGCAACAGAGCTCGGACAATGGGGCAAAGTCTGGCGCGGTCCCGGATGTCAGGTTCCCTTAGCGGTGCACTAGCCAGGTTGCATTCTGCCAGGTCACTGTTTCCTTTTGTCCGGTCGCTGCTGCTCCACAAATTACCTCAATCAAACGGTGCAACCGTATAGTGTCAGCAAAAGTCGGCGTTAGATTGACCTTGGTAAGTTAGCCCAAGACTAAACTGCCTCTCGTCCGAGTTAACCGTTGTGAAAAGTTAATACGAAATACACAACCATGGCCATCACAGTAACTAGGACGGAACTGACGAACAGCGTTGTTAGTCTCGCTTTAATAGATGGGCTATCCCGAGTGAAAGATTGCCTAATAAAAGGAAACGCACTGAAACCAATCCATGCGATGAACACGCTAACAGAAGTCCGAAAGAAGTACGTCAATAACCAAACGGCATAACAAAACGTTGCAATGAATGACAAGCCAACGCCATACTGCCG
Source organism: Chthoniobacterales bacterium (assembly GCA_036378375.1). Lineage (GTDB taxonomy): Bacteria > Verrucomicrobiota > Verrucomicrobiia > Chthoniobacterales > JAFAMB01 > JAFAVN01. The sequence continues at coordinate 758 of DASUWQ010000007.1, read as the reverse complement.
AGAATTTTTGAGCGAAGACGAGCTCAACAATGTAAAAACAACGGAAAGAACTAGCGCTGCGATCAGGTACCTGACCGGCTTCGGGGAGACATCCGCAATAATCAGCCCTTTCATACGATGGGAAACTTCGGTGTTTTGGCACAACGCGGATGCTGATGTCGAGATGTGTCTGCGTTCGGGCGAGCGACATTTACATTTTGCCGGAAGCAGAATTTCGCTTTCGGGTTTTCTGTAACTTGTTGGGAAAAACTGCATTCGCTGACAAATGGTATTTCTTAAAGTTATGCTGAGTTGATTGACCCGGCTGTCAGTGTAGCCGGCCTAAACGCCATTTAGAGCCGTGGTGGAAGTCGTTGCTATCATAGTTATAGATATTCAGCTCTTAAAAGTTCGGCCGTCATAAGGTTAAGGACAGGTACAAAAGCTAACAAACTGAGACTCAGGACGGGTCGCGGGTCGCTGAACCCTTTAAAGCCTGCGCAAGCCAGGACCCACAAGCGTCAAAGGAGGCCGGCGCGTAAACAGAGAGCAGTCAGTAATTCGCGACAGTTCTTGTGCCTGTCTTCTGCCCGCCGATTTTGTTGATCGTCGCACAGGGCGGGCTACGTCGCAGTCGGTCAACCATTAACCGAATCGCCTAGCGAGATTGGGGCGAGTCTACCCTGGTGAACGTTCCTTGCCCGTTAACATTCAAATTCTCAATCGTAACGCTGCTGGCTTTCCCGTCAGGTCCTATGGTGAAGAAAACCCCTGCCAAT
>DASUWQ010000006.1:0-2760 GCA_036378375.1 Chthoniobacterales bacterium | reverse complement strand
TGGGAATGGTCTGGGAAAAACAGGAACCAGTTTTTCTGTCCAGCAGTGATGATGACTCCCGCTTGGCCAGTCTTAAGAGTAGTACCCAGCAAATCGATTCGGTGATGGTGGCGCCCCTGCTCTATGGAAGCCAGAATTTAGGGGTCTTAGCCGTCGCCAATGGCGCAATGAGCACACCTTTTACGCCTCCGGATTTTATCGTTTTCCAATCAATCGTTGAGCAGTCAGCGTTCGCGCTGTGCAACGCCATTGTTTACTCGGAAGCAGCCGAGAAACGTCGTATTGATCGAGATCTGGACACCGCGCGGGATATCCAACGCATTCTACTCCCTGCGGCTCCCCCTGATATTCCCGGATACGAAATCGCCGGCGTTAATATCCCAGCCGGCCAAGTCAGTGGGGATTACTATGACTACATTCCTATCGCCGCCAACCGGTTCGGGATTGCAATTGCGGATGTTTGCGGGAAAGGCGTGCCTGCCTCGCTGATTATGGCGATGTGCCGCAGTGTTCTACGCTCGGTCGCTCCTTCCAGCTCGTCTGCCGCCAGAGTCTTACACCAGGTCAATCGCCAGCTATACCCTGATATCCGGGAGGACATGTTCATCAGCATGGCCTACCTCATTGTGGAAAAAGGTAGCGAGAGTTTGGTGCTGGCTCGCGCTGGCCACGACGCTCCACTCCTCTACAGGACAGGCACTCGATCGGTCGAAAAGGTTAACCCTCCGGGTATGGCCCTCGGAATTGACAGCGGGGGCGTTTTCGATAGGGTGACTGGCGATTTTACAGTCCGCCTGGAGAGTGGGGATTGTCTGATCCTCTACACTGATGGAGTGACTGAAGCGCTTGATAGCAATGGCATAGAATTCGGGATTGCGAGATTGATCGAGGTGATCAAAGAGAGCGCCGACGAAAGTGCACAAACGGTCGTCGTTCAAGTAACCGAAAAGGTACGGTCCTTCGTCGGTAGCCAGCCTCAAAACGATGACATCACCTTGGTCGCTATTCGGAAAGTATGAGTGAGCCATCAGAAGATTTTAAAACCAAAGAACACGCTGAGATTTGCGATAACACTGAAAAGCAGGACAAGAACTTCGTGACCAATCTAGGAACCACTGACCCAGAAGCAGACTCGCCGGAACCAAATAAGGCCGGTGATGCATTTGCAGATCCCGAGAGCCGGGTAGCCGAATTGCAAGCGGAGCTAAGCAAATACAAAGATGCCGCCCTTCGGGCAACAGCCGACCTGGATAACTATCGCAAGAGAGTGTCCAGGGAGCGCGACGAATCGATAAAATTCGCAAACACCGCTTTCCTGGAACGGCTCATACCGATTCTTGATAATTTCGAGCTTGGCCTTCAGGCTGCGCGCAACGCCCCAGAAGCTGCCCCCATCGTGAACGGGCTAGCCATGGTCTACAAACAACTTCAGGATTTCCTTACCAACAGCGGAGTCGAAACTATCGACGCTACGGGACAAACCTTCGACCCCAACCTTCATGAGGCTTTGGCCCAGGAGGAACATCACAAGATCCCAGAGGGTAAGGTCATTCGCCAGGTGCGAAAAGGATATCGCTTACGAGACCGGCTGTTACGCCCGGCCAATGTCGTAGTCTCGAAAGGTACCGCCCAGCAAGTAGCTGCCGGGGGAGAAGGAGAGTAAGTGATGGCTACCAAGCGGGATTATTATGAAGTCTTGGGCGTCGAACGAAAGGCTTCAATCGAAGACCTCAAAAAGGCTTACCGCAGGCTCGCGGTAAAATATCATCCCGATAAGAACCCAGGCGACCCGACGGCCGAAGAGAAATTCAAAGAAATCGGTGAGGCTTACGAGGTACTTATGGACCCGAACAAACGGGCCGCCTACGACCAATTTGGTCACGCCGCATTCTCACCGGGATCAGGCGCTGGACGAGGAGCGGGCGGCGGGTTCCACGACCCATTCGATATTTTCCGCGAGGTATTCGGGGGAATGGCCGGCGAGGGCTCAGGCAGCATTTTCGATCAACTGTTTGGCACGGGGGCGAGTCCACGGGATCGAAGCGGCCGCCAACGCGGATCCGACCTTCGTTACGATCTGCAGATCACTCTGGAAGAAGCCGCTTTCGGTACCGAAAGAGAGATCGAAATTCTCAAGCACGATACCTGTACCCGCTGTAATGCGACCGGCGCAGAGGCCGGTTCTAAGGCCACCACTTGCCCCACTTGTCACGGGCGCGGTCAAGTCGTTACGTCGCGCGGCTTTTTCCAAGTTTCGCAAACTTGTCCTCGCTGCCGGGGAACTGGCCAAGTTATCGAACGTCCTTGCCGAGATTGCCAAGGCGAGGGTCGCCTCGAGAAACGCTCCCGGATCAAGCTCAAGATTCCCGCGGGGATCGATGACGGAGCTAAGCTGCGATCAATGCGAAATGGCGAAGCCGGCGTCCGCGGAGGCCAGTCCGGCGACTTGTATGTGGTAATTCATATCCGCGAGCACGAGATCTTTTCCCGGGATGAAGACGACCTGTTTTGCGAAATACCCATCGCTTTCGCCGCAGCCGCCCTGGGAGGAGAACTGAAGGTTCCGACGCTGCAAGGGCAGGCGATGCTTAAGATTCCGCCGGGAACCCAAAGCGGTACTCAGTTCCGGCTGCGAGGGTATGGGATCACCAACATTGATAGCAAGACTAAGGGCGATTTACGGGTGCGCGTCCTGGTTGAAGTACCGACCAGACTGAATGGCGAGCAGCGAAAGAAATTGGAAGAGTTTGCTGCCTCCTG
>DASUWQ010000005.1:0-4043 GCA_036378375.1 Chthoniobacterales bacterium | reverse complement strand
GTTCTCTGTGCCTTTGCGGTGTAACCCTCATTCACGGAGCGCCTTGATGAGGTCCACTCTCGTTGCGCGTAACGCGGGCAACAGGCAAGCTAAAGCGGCCGCTAGGCAAAGGACCAGAGCAGCCGTTAACAGAGTTAATGGATCTGTACTTTGGACGCGGTAGAGCGCACCTTGAAGAAAGTGCGCTAAAACCAATGCGCTTAAGATTCCGATGAGCAAACCGATCCCGCCAATTCGAAGTCCTTGGGTAACGACTAATCGGATAATGTTGAGTGCTTGCGCACCCAAGGCGACCCGGATGCCGAATTCCCGCTTTCGCTGACTAACCGAATAGGAAACCACTGCGTACAAACCAACAGCCGCCAACAGCAACGCTGCTGCCGAAAACAGGCTGACCACCAGCATCGAGAGACGCCGGGCCGCAAACCCTTTTTCAACCAGTTGATCCAGGGTGAAAATATTCGAAAGAGGCAAATCCGGGTCAAAAGAGGTGATTGCTTTTCTAACATCCGGTAGGACCGCATTCGGGTCACCCCTCACGGATAGTGCCAATGTTGCGGCGCTAACTGGACTCGGATCCCATGGGTCCTGGGTATAAGGGTAATATACCTGGAAACGCTGCAGTCGAATCTCAGGGCTATTGTGTTCTATGTCCCTTGCAACACCCACAATGGTGAAATTGACGCGTTTCCCCCCAAATTTGTCGCCTAGATTATTAAGCTGTTTCCCGATTGGGTCCTGTCCGGGGAAGAATTCTTTTGCGAGGCTCTCGTTGATGATGATGACCCGCTCCCTGTCAATTTGGTCCGCATCGTTGAAAGCTCTGCCTCGCAAGAGAGCGATTCCGAGCACAGAAAAATAGCCAGGTGAAATCGACTGCTTTACCGAAAGCGGCTCGTGGCCTTCTTCCGGATCCGGCTGTCCGGTAACTCCAAATGCGATCCTATCGATGTTCTTGAATGGCATAAAATCATTTAACGCCACGCCAGTAACACCTGGCACGGAACCGAGCCTGTCCAAGATGCTGTTCCAGGCGGCCTTGCACATTGCTTGATTGGAATATCGACTGTTTGGCAAGTAAATATCCGCAGTAAGGTTATGGTCAGCTTGGAATCCGAGAGGCTGATTCTGTAGCGCCTGATAACCTCGCACTAAAAGACCTGCGACCGTCAAAAGAATAAAAGTCAGAGCAACCTGGCCCGCCACTAAGGCACCTTGCCATTTCTGTCGCACAGGGCGGCCGTCCCGTTGCGTTCTCCTCCTTCGGCTAAGGCTGGCACGAGGTCCACATCCGAACCAAGCCAAGCGGGCAAAAGGCCCGCCATCAACGCGGCACAAAACGTGACTGCGATAACGAAGACCAGCGAACTATTGTCTAGTACTACTTCTTGAAAGCGTGTGATGTCTTCCGGGCTCACCGACTTAATTAGATTCACGGCCCAACCGGCGAGCGGAAGCCCAAGCATCCCTCCAGCCAAAGCCAGCGCAGAAGTTTCAAACATCGATTGGAAGATTACCTGTCGACGACTCGCCCCAAGCGCACCCCGGATGCTGAGCTCTCTTCGCCGTTCCTGAACCCTTATTACCAGTAGACTCGCCACGTTCGCGCAGGTGATGAGAAGCAAACAACCGACTGCCCCTTCCAGGAGCCAAAGGCTCGCGGAGTAATTGTTAACCACGCTATCGAGGTACGGAACTAAAACGATCCCGACACCACTATGAGCAGCAGGATATTGCGCGCTCAGTTCTTTGTTGATTGTCTCCAAGTCCACCTGAGCTTGCCGAAGCGTTACATTCTTCTTTAATCTGCCGATACCCGAGAGAAAAAACGCGTCACGCGCCTGCCTCGCTTCGTTAAAGTCGGGTCCCTGATTCAACGGCAGATAGACATCAACTCTTACCCATTCATTTGCTTGAGCCGGACTCACCCCGACGATCTCAAAGCTTCGACCGTTCAATAATAAATTCGTTCCAACAACCTTCGGGTCCCGATGGAACCTGCTATCCCAAAGGTGCTCGCTGATAACCACCACCGACCGTGTTTCTGAGCTATCTTCGGTTTCGCCGAAGGGCGACCCAATCAAAAACGGCCGGCCTAACACTTTGAAAAGGCTCCCGGACGCATAGATCCCGCGGATGCGTTCCGGTTCTCCTTGGCCGGTCAACGTGACGTCATCGTTATAGTACGCGGTTAGACTGTCGAATGTGCGCTGGTTAGCCCGGAAGTCGAAGTAGTCGGGATAGTCGAACTGCCCCTTGTTGCTCTGAAAGATCTGATAAACGGACACCAACCGGTCCGGATTCGGATAAGGTAGCGGCTTCAACAACACGCCGTTAACAAGGCTAAAGACGGCCGTATTAGCTCCGATACCAAGTGCCAGAATCAAGACTGTGCTGATTGTAAATCCCGGCGACTTGAGCAAAAGCCGAACCGTGTAGCGGAGATGGGAGATCAAGCCGCGCATCCTGCGAAGACTGATGCAGCATCTGTGCCATCCGTCAAAACAGGAACGGCGATAATCTCACACTAAGACACCAAGGCACAAAGGGCTGGGACTCAGTCTCCTATTGCTGCTTTTCTTAGTGTCTTTGTGCGTTTGTGTGAGAGCCCGATTTCGGTTCTTCAGTTTCAAATTGAGAAGGAGCCGTCTCAGTTTGAGACGAGCGGAAAAGGCGCAAAGAAAGAAGCGACAAATGGAGGGGAGCCGCTTCGGCGTTTTTCATAAGACCTCGCTTCGTTTGTTCCAACGCGAGTGCCGCCGAAAAACTGACCATTGCGGGCGGCTCCCGCGAGCGGTTCACCGCTCGACAGCTCTCTAACCTGGCCGATGCAACAGCGTGAGGTCGACACTAGAAAATTATCGACCCTGCGTAATAGCGCAAGCTCTTCGGGAGCCTCGCCCTACCAGACGGACGAGCAGAAGGTCACTACTACCGTTACCGCTTTACTAGTCGCCCCTCAACCGACATCGGTGGGCAAAAGAGAGCGCTGGGTAATTCGCGGGAGCCGCCTGCTTTCACATTTCCCGGACCCACACGCGATAGTGCAGAATGCCGTTAGCGGTTGAGCATGTTTTAAAGCGGCTCCCCTCCAGAACCCTTCCTTGAACTCCTCGAACTCCTTTGCGTATTGCGCTATCAATACGCCATGCTGAATGGCTTCGAATCCCATCTGAATGAGCAAATCAGCTCAATTCGCTCCCAAGGGCTTTATAAGAGAGAACGGTTTCTGAGTACTCCGCAACGCGCTCATATCGCCACGAGCGATGGACGAGAGGTTCTGAATCTTTGTGCGAACAATTATCTTGGGTTGGCGGATCATCCAGAAGTGATTCAGGCCGCCAAAGAGGCGTTGGACCGTTGGGGATTCGGTCTGGCTTCTGTTCGGTTTATTTGTGGAACGCAGGAGATCCATAAGGAACTCGAGGCGGCGCTCACTCGATTTCACGGTACGGATGATACGATCCTGTACGGGAGCTGCTTTGACGCCAACGGCGGTCTGTTTGAGACCCTGCTTGGGGCCGAGGACGCGGTAATCAGCGACGCCTTAAATCATGCTTCAATTATCGACGGCGTCCGATTGTGCAAAGCACAGCGGTTCCGTTATCAGCACAACGACATGGCGGATCTTGAAGCCAAGCTGGTTGAGGCCAAGACGGCCCGTTTTCGGTTGATCGCGACAGACGGCGTTTTTTCAATGGATGGCACGATCGCGAATCTCGCCGGCATTTGCGATCTAGCGGAGAAATACCAGGCGCTAGTGATGGTCGATGAATGCCATGCCGCCGGCTTTCTCGGTAAAACCGGCCGAGGAACGCCCGAACACTGCGGAGTTGAGGGCCGAATTGATGTCATTACGGGAACTTTGGGAAAAGCTTTGGGTGGTGGTAGCGGTGGTTATACGACTGGGCGTAAAGCAATCGTCGAGTTGTTGCGCCAGCGTTCGAGGCCGTACCTGTTTTCCAACAGTATAACGCCCAGCATCGTCGCGGCCTCGGTGAAAGCGATCGAGATCGTTACGCGCTCAACCGAGCTGCGTGATC
>DASUWQ010000004.1:0-4272 GCA_036378375.1 Chthoniobacterales bacterium | reverse complement strand
CTCATCGACTCGTGAGGGAATGCTCACTTTTCACCCCTTGCGACGCGCCGGATGCTTGCCTGTTTCGAGCTTGTCGAGAAGCTCAGGGCAGGCTTTTCACTATAACGCCCGCTGCTTCCGCGAGGTTTGATACCACGTAATCCGGTGCTTCATGCAGATTCTCAGCGTAGCCCCAATCGATAAAAATCGTTTTGCAACCGGCGCGTTTTCCACAATCAACATCACGCCACCGATCGCCTATCATATAAGAGCTCGTTAGATCGATCTGCAGCTGAGCGGCAGCTGAAAGCAACATCCCGGGACGTGGTTTCCGGCAGTCACAGGGTTGCCCATATTTTTCACCGGCATGGAAACAGGTCGAAACCAGATCGATGGGAAGCTGGCTAATCATGAACCGGTGGATTTCTTCGACTACCGATCGTTCGAGCGTTCCTCGGCCGACATCAGGTTGATTCGTTACGACCACGAGCAAATAACCGGCGGTTTTGAAAGCGCGACATGCATTTTCAACCCCCGGCAAGATCTCAAACTCCGAGACTGAGCGCGGTGGGTAAGGTCTCTTCTCACGAATGATCGGCCGATTGATTACCCCGTCCCGGTCAAGAAACACAGCGCGGTTCATAGGGAAGGAATAGCCGCAACCAAAGGCAGAAAAATCTCACGCAAAGACGCAAAGGCGCCAAGGTAAAACGGCGCATCTCTAATAGCCGCAAAAAGAGCACAAAGAACGCAAAAAAGGGAAGGCAACAACGGATCTATGTCATACATCTTTTCCCATTTGCGTAAATCTGCGTTCATCTGCGGTTGGTCCGTCTTCTCTTTGCGTCTTGGCGGCTTTGCGTGAGATTTTTCTGTCTCTGGTTGCGGCTATATCACTCGGTTTTGGCCGTAGCTTCCCACTTGGTTTGCTGAATTTTCAGCTTGGGATGCGAAACCAGGAGATGCCACACCACTCCTTGAAAAGCTTCTGAATGGGGAGTGACATTCCCCGGATTCACTGTCGGGATGACACAACAGACATCGGCCACCTTGGCCGTGTAACCACCGTCGCGGCCGACCACGCCAAGCACAGCAGCACCCACCTCTTTCGCATACCGCAGCGCCGACACCAGATTCGGGCTGACATTCCTTTCCAAGTTACCGCCGCCGACCGAAAAAACGAACACGGCATCGTCCTTACGTAGGCGGCTGCCTCGCAGCCATTCGACGAAAACGGATGTCCAACCTTCGTCGTTCGTTCGAGCGGTCAGTTCAGAAACGTTATCTGTGGGCGCATAGCATTCGAATCCCGCAATCTTGCGGAAGTCATTGACGGCGTGCGACGCATTGGCGGCACTACCCCCAACCCCGAGAAAGAAAAGACGACCGCCGCGCTCCCGGACCTGTACCAAGAGATCTGCCATTCTTTCCAGAATCTCAGGTTGAAGCTGTTCAACGATACGGCTGGTTTCGAGGAGATGTTGTGCGCTGTAAGTGGTCACGGCGGGCTGGCGAAGTAAGCAGTAAGCAGTAATATCAGCAAATCGGCGATTGATAAAACGACAATCGGCGATGGAAACAAAAGGGAATTATTGCGGACACCAACTTTTTGATGCGGAGCTGAATAAGTGGCTTCAGTTCTAACCCGTGAATCTGTGTAATTCTGCGTAATCTGCGGATCTTTAATCTTCTGGATCTGGGTTCAAGTCCCGCAGAAGCTGATCGAGCTCCGCCAGACCCCGGTGCGAACCAATTTCGTAAAAACGCTGATTCACTTCAAAGCCGGCCAACTCGCCTTTCTCGGAGAGCCTTTCGAAAAGGACCGCCAGATCAAATACTTCTTCTTGGACGTAACTCTCAAATAAGGAGCGACGGCAAACCGAAAGGCCATAGTCAATATGCCGCATTTGAGGTAACCGCTGCTTTTTGCTGTAGAGCTTGATTTCGCCTTGATCGAACCAAACGTTGCTCTTATCCCAGGCATCTTGATTGGCAAAAACGGTCATCAATGCGTTTCGACCGGACTTAGTAAAAGCATTGGCAACCGACTGGTAGTCAATCGGCAAATACGAATCGCCGTAGAGAACAAAAAAAGATTCCGGCAAGTGCGGCAACGCTCGCCGAATCGCTCCGCCGGTCCCGAGAAGCGCCGGCCCATCATAAGCATAACGGATTCTGAGTCCCGATTTCGATCCATCGCCAAATTCGTTCTCGATCTTTTCTCCCAGGTGACCAACACAGAGAATGACTTCGGTGATCCGATTGTTTCGCAACAATTGGAGCTGATGCGCCAGAAACGGCTGGCCGGCCACTTCAACCAAGGACTTCGGAATCTTTTCGGTGATCGGCCGCAGCCGGGTCGCCAAGCCACCCGCAAGAATCACAACTGGAAACTGCTCCATAATCAAAAAAGAAGACCAATCTCACGTAAAGGCGCAAAGGTTAAGACAAAGACGGATTTTTTAAGAAGAGGTAACAGAGGCAACCGAGATTGCTGTTGCCGTCAGCCTCCGTTTAAATTTCTGGGCTTGGTGATCTTCCCCTCGCGAGGGAGGACGGCACCTAAGGCATCGAAGCACCAACGCCCTTTTCTTTGCGTCTTTGCGTCTTCGCGTGAGATTTTTCTGTTCTCGGTCGGGCCATTCGTTGCTCGCGGGGCGGCATTTTCAGGACTGAGCAACGATGCGGGTACCTTCAAAATCGAAGCGAAATCGGACTTCGGTTAGACCTTTCTCCCGCATGGCATGGCGCAGTTTAGCCTTATCTTCCGCGTAAAACATCAGGAATCCACCGCCGCCGGCCCCAATTAGCTTTCCGCCAAGGGCGCCATTGGCCATTGCGTAATCATACCATTCGTTGATCTCCTGGTTTGACATCGCACCAGATCGGTCTTTTTTCCGCTGCCAATGCACATCCATCAGGCGAGCAAACTCGTGTAGATTCCCGGTCTCCAATGCCTGTTGGCTTTTTCTGCCGAGGTCTTTGGTAAAATGGAGATTATCAATCATCGACTGATCGGCAGCCAACGTTTTTGTATTTTGTTCTTTTAAAATCGAAGAAGCAGACCGCGAATAACCGGTAAAGAACAGCAGCAAATTATCTTCTAAGTTGTAGAGTGTCTCCTCGCTGAGTTTCAGGGGCCAGGCTTCAACCCGGCCATCAGGCATGAATTTGAAACAGGTGATTCCCCCATAAGCGGCGATGTATTGATCCTGTTTGCCCACTGGCTCACCCAGGCGGTTGATCTCAATATCACATGCCTGTTCGGCCAACTCGGCGGGATGAATCAGGTTTTTCTTTAATGTGTGTAACGCCTTCAAAAGTGCGGTGGTAAAGCTGCCGGAAGAACCTAAGCCCGTACCAGCCGGAATATCAGCCATCGAGGTCATCTCGAGAAAGGGCGCATTGACACCAACCAATGAAAAGGCTTCGCGGATAATTGGGTGCTCAATCTCTTTAATCGAAGAGACTCGCTCCAGCTTAGAATATTTGATGATCAATTCTTGAACGAAGGTCCGATGCAGCGTGATATAAACATACTTATCGATAGCGGCGGCGACCAGGAAACCCGCGTGTTCCTGATAATAGGAAGGAAGATCCGTCCCACCTCCACCGAGGGAGATGCGGAGTGGTGAACGAACGATAATCATAGCTAGCTCGGCTACGACTTTTAGCCGAGCCCAACGATTTGCACAACCCGGAGGTTTGTCGCTTGGTCTCCAGTCATCGTTCAGCAGGCGAGCACCCGCGATGGCATTTGTGAGTGATCTCGTGTCCTGTCCGGGAAATGAACCGGGAAAGAAATCTCTTGAGAGTCAATCCTCTTTTTTGCTTCAGTTGATGGTTTACTATGGAGCCAGAGAAGGATTTCTCCGTCAGCATTATCGTCCCGGTCTATAAGGAGGAGGGTAATGTCGACGAGTTCATTCGTCGTATCGTGCCTCTGATTTCGGAGCTCACGAACCGATTCGAGATCATTTTTGCACTGGATCCTTCCCCAGACAGAACCCAGGAAAGGATTCTGGCTGCCCGCGATAAAGACGAGCGTATAAAGCTAATTACTTTCTCCCGACGTTTCGGGCAGCCGATGGCAACCTTGGCAGGTCTCGAGTACTCCCGCGGTGACGCTACCGTTGTTATGGACGTCGACTTGCAAGATCCTCCCGAGTTAGTCACCGAGATGGTCCGCAAATGGCAAGAAGGGTATGACGTTGTTTACGCCCAGAGAAGGAACCGCGAAGGAGAAACCTGGATTAAAAAAGTCGTTTCCGCGGTGGGATACAAAATAATCAA
>DASUWQ010000003.1:0-4982 GCA_036378375.1 Chthoniobacterales bacterium | reverse complement strand
GGAAACGTCGACTTTTCTCAATATTCGATCGGATCTGAATACCGCAGACGAATCTGCCAGGGCACAACTCTCTCACTTCAATCAAGTTACTAACCCAAAAGTAACCATTGCTGATGCATCGCTGCGCAAACGCTTCTTGAGTCTGCTTAACCCCGAGCTAAAAGCGGACGCTCTTCTCATTCGAAGGCGCATGCAGACCGACGAAGAAGCTTACTGCGAAGCGAATGTCGCGCTGGAGGCAGATCATTCCGACCTGGTTAACGAGTTTTCGCGGTTAACCGGAAATAATCTCGCGGAATACAAGGGCGAAAAACTGACGATCCCACAGATCCAAGAGAAACTCCGTGATCCGGACCGAAGCGTTCGTGAAGACGTCTGGCGGGCGTGGCAACAGGCAAAGCTAAATATTGCGCCGGGTCTCGACGAGTTGTTCTTGAAAATGCTTGGGCTGAGAAAGCGTATGGCTGCCAATTTTGGTACGGGCAACTACCGAGATCTGATCTGGCTGAAGTACCATCGCTATGATTACCGTCCTGAAGACTGCTTGGATCTTCACGTAAGCATCGCTGAGGAAGTAGTTCCTCTCGCGACTGAACTACTTGAACGACATCGGCAAAAATTTGGGATCTCCTCGCTGAAACCCTGGGACTTCTACTGGAAAGCTCCGGTTGATCCTGAGGGCCGCGAGCCGTTGCATCCGTTCGATACGGTTGATGAACTAGAAGCAACCACCGAATCCATTTTCTCAGCGATCGACCCGCAACTAGGGAAAGAGTTCAGTGAATTCCGACAGGGCTTTATGGATCTAGGAACTCGAGCGAACAAGATGCCGCACGCCTACTGCGCCTCCTTTCCGAAACGTCGGATGCCGTTCGTTTTGCAGAATGTAGTTGGATCGGAGGACGACGTTAAAGTCACCTTGCACGAGTTTGGTCATGCGTTTCACGGGTACGCGAGTATGCGAGCTCAGCCTTTAATCTGGAACCATTTCTCAGCGACTGAATTCGTCGAAGTCCCATCCCAGGCGATGGAAGTCCTAGCGCTACCTTATCTGCACAAAGACCGAGGAGGTTTCTACGACCGCGACCAGTTGCGCCGAGTCTATGGGACGCAGTTGGCCGGAATCGTGCATCTTTTGACTTGGATTGGGTTCATGGACTCAATCCAGCATTGGATTTACTCCTCAGCGCCAGCCGATTTAACTATCGAACAGATCGACCACAAAGCGGCGGAGCTCATTGCTCGATTCATGCCACAGACCGATTGGACAGGGTTCGAAACGGAGCTCTCTAAGGTTTGGCATTACCATCACATCTTCTCAGCACCGTTCTACTATATCGAGTATGGGCTGAGTTGGCTGGGCGCTCTACAGATCTGGGAGGGCAGCTTAAAAGATCCTGTTGGCGCTCTGACTAAATATCGGGCTGCCTTGACTCTTGGTAACTCCGTGTCTGTTCCTGATCTCTTCGCCGCCGCCGGCGCCGAGTTCGCTTTCGACCGCCTGACCCTGCGGAGATTGATGCAGTTTTTGCGGGACCAATTGGAAAAGATTTAAGCCGCGAGTGTTAATCGTACTATCGGCTTATGCCCGCCGTGTGAATACCGCGGGTATCTGGTTCCTAATCTGGTTTTGGCCGAGGCCGATTCGAACCTGCATCGTTGGATCCGACTCGAAACGATATTCGTAGTCGCGAATCACATTGGCCAAAATGATCGGGGTATGTACCATCGCCAGATTCATTCCTAAGCAGATATGGGTTCCTCCGCCAAAGAATCCGTTCGCTTTCGGAGGATAGGTGTGTCCGCCTAGGTAGCGTCGTGGATTGAACTTGAAAGGTTCCTCATACACGGACTCGAGAAAATGAACCAAGGTGTTCACATGGATGATCTCGGCGCCCTGCGGCACTGAGTAACCACCAAATTCGAAATCCCGCGCTGCCGTCAATCGATGAATTATCGCGCCGGGACGTAATCTTTGAACCTCTTGAATGGTGGCCTTCAATTTCGGGAATTGGTTCATCCCTTTGAAATTAGCGGTATCCCACTGACTCAGCTCATCGCGCAGTTCTTGCGTCCAGGCGGGGTCACTGCCTAAATAGAGCAAACACCAATGGATCAGATTCGAAGTATTATGAATGCCGGCAAGCAAGATCAGATAGATCGTATTGATCAGTTCCCAGCGACTCACCGTTTGACCAGCTTCTCTGCTAGTCTTGATAATCGCGGTTAGGTTATCGTCCGGCTCTTCTTTTGATTGCAGGCGTTCGTCTAAGATTCGTTCCAATTCGGCGAAGACCTGCTTCTTCATCCGGCGATAGATCGGCCGTCCGTAATAAAAATGCCGTCGCCATCTCAGACTGGTCCCGTAGATAAAATCATGTTCCCAATGGCTCATCGTCTTGATCATCTCGGTCGATAATTCGCAACGGAAGGTGGTCCGGGCAGTGATCTCCAGAATCAGTTCCGCGAAAGCATCGGTGATATTGATTGGCCGGCCACACAGTGGCGGCAAAAGCTCTACTGCCGCCTGATTCATTTGGGGCAAATAGCGCATCACCGCTTCCATTTTGAATCCGGGTTTGAGCTGCTGCCGCCTCTTTTTGTGAGGATCTCCGTCTAATTGAGTTACATGACCTGGGCCGAGTTGTTCCGCGAACGCCGCGTTCGCTTCCCGGTAACTCCACATATCCGTGTTGCGCCAAATCAAATCGTTTGCTTCTAGACCGGATAACACGATCCAATTTTTTCCATCGATCCAGCTGCGGTAGATCGAGCCGTATCGCTGATAACCATCGAGATGGAACTTGAACGGATTTTTGCGGAATTGCTGGGTGGATCCTAAAAACGGCACCCCTACGCGATAGACGGGGATCGCGTTCGGCGATTTAGGCGCTTCGGTTCGCATTGCTACCGAAGCGTTGGCGCTTTCCTCTTTAGTCCCGAACTTTGCCATAGGGCTAGAAATGATAGCACCTGTTATACCATGTTCTAAATAGTTAACGTTTGGGATTGGCCCTTCGGGGCGTTTCGTTCTCGTCCTCGTCGTCGTCCTCGTCCTCGAATTGACGGCCTTTTCGGTAGGGATAAGCTCCTGCTCACCCGCGTTTTTTTCGTCCATACCAGCGAGCTTACCGGATGAGCGGGAGCTCATCCCTACCGAAGAGCCATCGACGGAAGTTGTTGCTAATTCGCTAGTGATGGGGCTTTCTAGTCGTCAGGTGTATTTCAATGGACCTTTTAAATGAGCGTTGTTTCGCGAACGAATAAAGAGCGGACGGCACACCTGGGTGCAACCACAACGCCTTCGAGGACGAGGACGACGACGAGTACGAGGACGATTGCTAGCCGCCAAACACCAGCCGCCAAACGCCAAACGCCAAACGCCAAACGTTAAACGTTAACCAACCGTGAACCGACCACACCGCATCCTAATCGCCGATGACCAACCCGCTGTCCGTGAAGCCTTGCGGATTCTTCTTGTGAAAGAAGGGTACGAGGTTGCATTGGCGACTTCTCCAAAAGAGGTGCTGGAGACACTCGAGACTACCGAGGTCGCGCTGATCTTATTGGACTTAAATTATGCCCGGGATACGACCAGCGGCCAGGAAGGTCTCGACCTCATCGCTCAGATCAAGAAGACTGAAGGCGCTCCGCCGATCGTGGTGATGACGGCTTGGGCGACTGTGGATTTGGCCGTCGCCGCGATGCGAACAGGCGCCCGAGATTTTTTTGAAAAGCCTTGGGAGAATTCGCGGGTAATCGCCATTGTACGGACGCAGGTTGATTTTTCGGCAGCCGAGCAGCGCGGCCAGCGGTTAGAGTCGGAAAATCAGGTTCTTCGCGGAGATGCCGGACTGATTCCCAGTCAAAAATCGGCATTGGCAACCTGTGGCCTCATCGCCCACTCGCCAGGCATGCGGTCCGTGGTTGAGACCATTCAGCGGATTGCGCCTTCCGATGCCAATGTTTTGGTAACCGGTGAAAACGGGACGGGGAAGGGCATCGTCGCCCGAGCGATTCATTCCGCTAGTCAACGAGCTGCCAAGGCTTTTGTAACCGTCAATATGGGCGGCCTGAACGAGAACCTGTTTGAGAGCGAATTGTTCGGCCACATGAAGGGGGCTTTTACCGATGCCAAGAACGAGCGCGCGGGACGTTTCGAGATCGCAGACGGAGGAACCTTATTTCTCGATGAGATCGGGAATATTCCGATCTCCCAACAAGCCAAACTGCTGCGCACGGTCGAGACTGGCGAGTTTGAACGGCTTGGTTCCTCGAAAACCCGGCGCGCGAGCGTCAGGCTTTTGTCAGCAACCAACGCCGATTTACCCGCTGAGGTTGAAGCCGGCCGGTTCAGGCGAGATCTCTATTTCCGGCTGCGTACAGTCGAGATTCAAATTCCGCCCTTGCGAGACCGCCCGGAAGACATCGTTCCATTAGCCCAACATTTTCTAGATCGTCACGCTGGCCGGTATGCTAAGCGGATCACCGGGATTGACCCGGCCGCCGAGAAGGCACTGATGTATCATCGGTGGCCGGGAAACGTGCGCGAGCTCGATCACACCATCGAGCGTGCCGTTCTTATGGCGGATAGTTCTCAGATCCGGCCTCCGGATCTCGGCTTGGCCGACATCGGAGGACAGCCAGGTTCTGACCCGTCGCGCCTCGATGAAATGACCTTAGAGGACATCGAAAAGTTGCTAATCAAGAAAGCACTTAACCGCTACGGTGGTAATGCCCGGCGGGCTGCTGAAGCCCTCGGTTTGAGCCGGAGCACGTTTTACCGGCGGTTGCAGCAGTACGGGCTGTGAGACGGGTAGGGTGAGGCTCCCGAAAGGCCTTGCCGTTCTACCGGCGCTCCCGGCACTTCGCCGCTAAAAGAATTTGTTGGGCCTACTGGCGCGCCGAGCCGGGGCACAGCGATAGACCACGGCTCGGCGCGCTTACTGGCCCAGCGATGCCATATGTGTAGTCGAACACGG
>DASUWQ010000002.1:0-25611 GCA_036378375.1 Chthoniobacterales bacterium | reverse complement strand
AGCCATTGGGTCTTAGGGAAGCGCTGACCAACTCAATCTTTGGGATCAGGTCGTTAAATTCAAAGGACTTCTGCTCACTGGCGAGATCAAGCTTTTATTTGAGCCGTTCGGGCGAATTCGAGAACCTGTTCAAAATTTTCTATACCGGCGTCGGAGCCCAAGCCCTGAATAACGAGACCACCGCAAGCCGATCCCAGGCGACCACACTGTTCGAGGTCCCATTTTAACGATAAACCCTTAATAAAACCGGCATTGTATCCATCGCCACAGCCGGTTGAATCCACCACTGGGACCTCAAACGCCGGCACCTTGATTTGCTTCACGCTCCCATTCTCCTGCCAGGCAATGACGCTACCCTTCTCTCCAAGCCGCAAAACAACATGCCGTGCACCCCGATCCAGAAAGCGGCCCAAGATCTCCTCCACCTCGCTCAAGCCGCAGATCATTTGGGACTCTTCAAAATTGGGCATAAAAAAGTCGATGTACGGAAGACAAACCTCGATGATTTCAGCGAGATTGGGCTGAGGGAGCCCTAGAAGATCGAAGGTGGTGACGACCCCTTTCTCCTGGGCAAACTTCAGGACTTGGCTAGCGGGCTTGCCATCAAATTTCCGCATAAGAGGCGCCCCACCAACGTGGAGATAATTTGCCTGGGCGATTGCATCTAAATTGATGTCGTCGATGGTTAGCTCGCCGTTGGCTCCAATAACGTGCAGCGCCGGGCGCTCGCCGTTCGGCCGGATGGGTAACATCGTGCAAGAAGTCTGTGCGTTTGCCTTGCGCACAAGATTGTCTGTGTTCACTCCGAACCGTTGCATCGTGGCAATCAGAAAATCACCGATCTCGTCTCGGCCGATCGCGCCCATCGTCAGAACTTCGAGGCCGAGCTTGGCCATATCGATCGAGGTACCCGCCGCCGTACCGGCAACCGTAAACCGAATCAGGTCGAGCAGAGCCAAGCCTTGACCTGGTGGCACCGACGCCACAGGACGGCCTAGCACATCAACAATATGTATTCCGAGAGAAACGACTTTCGACATGTTCTAGGGGCGGATTCGCTTAATGCTCATCCGAATGACAAATAACAAATGACAGATGACAAATTGCGCAATTACCGCTCCACATTTGTCATCGGTCATCTGTCGTTAGGACGAGCTTCGGGCGAGTCCTTTATTAGTCCAGCATTCAATGCCTGATCGTGTTCATTAAAAACGGTCACTGCTTCTGGCCGGCACCTCAGCCAAACGGTGTTTCCGAGGCTTTTACCCACTTCGTGACGGACTTTCGCCCAAACCAGATGTTTGCTCAGTTTAATCGCCACCAGGTACTGTCCGGCGACTCCCCGGAATTTTTTGAGCACCGTTCCCTGCACCGAGTCTGCTTCAGGTGACGTTAAGACTCGCAAATGTTCAGGCCGTATTCCTAGGCGAAGCGCGGTTTGATTTGAGCCAGGCACCGACTCGGGTTGCGCTATTTTTACCGGGAACGGGAACAGGTCTGACTGTAACCGGCCCCCTTCGGCAGGATTAAACGAGTGCTCGAGAAAACTCATTCCAGGGCTGCCCAAAAACCAACCGCCAAAGCTTTGTTTGGGATGATTGTAAATCTGTCGCGGCGCGTCCTGCTGCAAAACCTCGCCGTCTTTCAGCAAAACAATCTGATCGGCCAGAGTCATCGCCTCGTTCTGATCATGCGTGACATAAATGATGGTCTGGCGGACTCGCTCGGTGATTTTTTTCAGATCTTGTTTAAGACGAAATTTCGATTCCGGATCGACGTTGGTTATCGGCTCGTCGAAAAGGATGATAGACGATCGCCGCGCCACTGCTCGGGCGAAGGCTACTCTCTGGCGCGTTCCATTGTCGAACCGCTCGGGATCCATTTTCAGGCTCCGCTCCAATCCCAACAAACCGATCGCATCCTCGACCCGAGCGGTGAGTTCCTGCTTCGAGAGCTTTTGCTCGCGCAGCGGTAAAGCAATGTTCTCGAACACACTTAAACCCCGGTAAATTACCGGGTATTGAAACACCATTGCTATGTCCCTCCGACGCGCAGGCCATCCAGTTACGTCCTGATCCCCAATTGAAATCGCGCCCGAGGTGGGCGTTTCTAATCCGGCGATGATTCGTAAGAGTGTCGTCTTCCCGCAGCCGGATGGACCCAGCAAACACGTCGTGGTGTGTTCAGGAAAGTGTAAGGAGACATCCTTTACCGCATTAAAGCTGCCGAACGATTTCGTGATACCCGCTAATTTCACCTCAGCCATTCTTCATTGTTCCTAAACTAAGGCTCCAGCAGACTTTATTCCTGCAACCCGGGTGCCGTTTGCGGCATCGAATACGTGCATCGAGTTCGGGTCTACACCGAATTCAAATTGATCCTCTTGTATCGGCGCCGGTTCCCCGTTTGACCAAAATCCGACGAAGCGCGATCCGCCTGCTTCAAAATACAATAGAGTCTCGGCGCCTAGGTCCTCCCTCAATAGCACCCGCCCATTACCCAGCAGGTAGGACGACCCAAAATCCTGAAATCGGATGTCTTCTGCCCTGATACCAACCCGCACCGGACGTGTAGCTGTCGCTTCTTCAGTCACGTCGATTTCGCATTCACCTAGGGACGTCCGACAAATTCGACCAATTAACTCAGCCTCAATGAAGTTCGCCGGCGGCGCCCCCAGAATCTGTAAGGTCCTTGCCTGCCGAGGCTCCTCATAAAGTTGATCGAGACTGCCTGACTCGATGATCCGGTGATCATCGAGCACGAACACATCATCCGCTAAAGCCAATGTCTCAAGTGGATCTGACGTGCTGTAAATCACACTTCCCTCGACCTCGGAAAGCATATCCCGGAGGTCGATAAAGAGGCTTTCTCTGAGTTTAAAATCTAAGCCCACCAAAGGGTCATCGAGAATGAAAACAGACGAATCCTTTATCATCCCCCGGGCCAGCGCCACACGTTGCTTTTCTCCGCCACTCAACTGATTCGGGTACTTCGAGAGCAAATGATCGATTCGCAGCTTTTTGGCTACCTTTTCAACCCGGGCTTGGAGATTCGTCTTCTTCTTCGCAAGGATCAGTGGGTAGGCGATGTTGTCGAAGACCCGATAATGCGGGTACAAAGCAAACGACTGGGGAACGTAACCAAAATTCCGGAGACCGGCTGGCTGCGCCGTGACATCTTGTCCCCGATAAAGCACTTGGCCGCTATCCGGCGGTTCCAAGCCCATAATAAGCCGCATCAGGACGGACTTACCGGAAACCGGTGAGCCCAAAACAACCGAGAACCGGCCTCGCTCAAATCGAAGATTCACTCCGTTGAGAACCGGTTCCGAGCCGTAGCTCTTCTTTATGTTTTCCAGCTCTACTTCAAACATTCACAGCCTTGCCTTTACTCAATCACCGCGGCCCAACTGAGCCAGATATGGAACTAAAAGAATGCCGATTCCGAAGACAGCGGCAACGATGACTAGACCGAGCACCAGACGGACCAGCGTACCGAACAGCCGTGTCTGAGGTGGAATATTCCCAGCAACCACCTGCAGCAGCGAAAACCCGATCAACAAAAGAAGGCCATACCCATAGACATCGACAGATTGGTTCTGGGCGATCAGTAGAAAAGCCAGAATCATCCCTATGAGCAGGACGATTTGAAGCTGGCTGGCAAATGGAAGGCGGAAAAATCCCATAGACCTAAACCTCTCCTCGAACAGTGCCGAACGTCATGCCAACCAAAAGATATTTTTGGAAGAAATAAAGGGCAACCACGGGCGGCACCAAGTAGATGGCGCCAAGCGACGCGACAAAAGTCCAATCAACCCCACCTTCGTGCACCGAATCGGATACCAACAAGGTCGGTATCATGGTTGTCTGCTTGCCGCCGAGAATGAAATTAAAGAGGAACTCGTTCCAAACGAAGATCATGTTGAAGACAAAGGCCGCGATTAAGCCAGGTTTCACCTGCGGCAGAATGACTTTGAAAATGATATGAAAACGGGAAGCGTTGTTCGCCAGACCGGTTTCATCAAAACGGACGGAAACGCCGTCCATGAATCCCTTCAAGATCCAAAGCGAAAACGGGATACTGAACATCGCGTAGAAAAACGTCATCGGCCAAAACGAATCCTTCCATCCCAGAGCCGCGTACATGAGGTAGACCGGCACCACCACGGCCGCCCCCGGCACCATGCGGATCGATAGAATCAAAAACAGAATGAAATCACTTCCGACGATTTTGAATCGAGATAAGGCGTAAGCTGCCAAGAACGATACGACGATCGCGATTCCTACCGATGACAAGGAAATGGTTAAACTGTTAAAGAAGGTGGGCCAGAAATTGTCGCGATGAAACAAGCCGATGAAGTTTTCCAGCGTGGGCCGGAAGAACCACACCGGCGGCGTCGCCAATAACTCGTTCTTCGTCTTAAAGGCCGATAGAATGATCCAGAGGACCGGAAAGAAATAGATCAGAACGATCACCCAAAGAACCGTATAATAAAGAGTGCTTTTCCAGTGGCGGCTTGCCACAGCCTTTTGCTCGTTCATTTGAGAGCTCTCCTGCGCTTTTGCAGATTGAGGATGTAAAGAAAGATCGCAGTGAAAGCGATGGCGGTTAGCAAGGTGATCACCGCCAAACCGGAAGTCCAGCCCATGGTAAGCGCGTCGAACGCCTTTCGGTAGATCATAACGCCGATCACTTCTGTGGTTCCGCCTGGACCGCCTCGAGTGAGCTGATAAACCAGATCGGTCACCTTGAACGCGTCAATAGTCCGGAGGATGATGCCCAGCATGATGATGAACCGGGCATGGGGCAGAATCACATAACGAAATCGTCGCCAAATGCTGAGGCGGTCTACTTCAGCCGCTTCTAATTCCGCGGAGGGAACTGACCCCAGCGCGGCTAGCGTGATCAAGAGCATGAAGGGTGTCCACATCCACACATCCACCGCTAACAAAGCGATAAAAGCCCATCCTTCCGTGCCCAGGTAATCGAGGGTGTGTCCGGTAAATAGTCGCGTGAAATAGCCAAAGATCCCAAAGGTCGGATCGTAATTGAGTCGAAAAAAAGTGCCGATCGCAGCCGGTGTCAAAATCATTGGCGAGAAAAGCAGAGTCAAGGCCAGCCGGCGTCCGGGCATCTTGGTGCTACGCCAAAACAGTACCCCCAATATGCCCCCAAACAGCGTCGTCAAACCGACACTGAAGATGACAAACGTGAAGGTCCGGCTCATGGCCAGCCAAACATCCACGCTATCCAGATAGTCGGTGTAGTTGTCGAATCCGACGAAACGCGGCGGCCGGCCAAGATTCAACGAGTAGTTGTAAAAGCTCATTCCCACCATCCAGAACAACGGCACGATGTTCCAGATAGCGAAAAAGATGAGCGTCGGCGTCAGCAGTAACCAGGGATAAAGCTTTGAGTTCTCGATCCTACGCATGTCTTACCCAAATCTTCCGTAGGGATGAGCTCCTGCTCATCCCTACCGCATCGTTCCTAGTTCAGCTGCAACTTCAAGTAAGCAGGATTCGCTTTTTTCTTGGTATCGCCCAAGTCGTGAAAGACTTGCTGTTGCCGGGCCGCCGCCCAATGCAAGGCTTTCATCGGATCATTCATGGCCCCGGTGACATAGCTGCAGAACGCTTCCTGCTGAATGGCCAGCAACTCGGCGTATTTGGGTGAATGATAGAAGTCGCGATTGAACGGGATCATATACTTCATGGCGCGGTTCCACGGATTGATCGCGTCAAAGCTCGGATCTTCCAACACTTCTTTAACCGCGGGGTTTCCCCCCTTCTTCGCAAACTCCAATTGGGTCTCCGGCAGATACCACCATTTCAGAAAGTCGAAGATGGCCTGCTTCTGCTCTGGCGTGGCATAGTTGTTAACGACCCAGGCTTGACCCCCGATGCAGTAAAGGCGTTTGATCGTTCCGTCGGCTTGTTTGATGCCGGGCGGCGGGACCACCATGACCTTGTCTCGGTTCTGATCCGTGATCATCGCCAATCCAACTGCCGCCCACATGATGGAGGTGGCGGTTTTGCCCTGCGTAAACGCGTCGATGTTCTCTGCGATGCCGTAATTGAGCGCTCCTGGTGGCTCATACTGCACGAAGGTCTTTTGGTACTCCATCGCTTTGGCGTTTATATCGGTATCTAGATAGCCCTCGGTATCATGCGTCTTGGGATCCCAGAACTCGCCTCCCATCGACCACATGAATGGGTACACGTACATACTTTGGAAATCGTACTCCTTGGAGTGTTGGAACACGGTTCCGTACAGATTCTTGTCCGGCCGCGTGAAAAACTTAGAAATCTTAGCGAATTCGTCGAAATCGACCTTTTCCCAATCTTCGAAGGTCTGGGGTAGATCGTTTCCAGTCAGCTGTTTGTAGGCCTCGCGTTCTTTAGGATCTTGGAAGAGGTCTTTTCTCACGAACAACGCTTCGACATCGGTCTCCTGCGGCAAAGCCACGTGTTGCCCGGAGTTGTCCGGGTATTCCATGTACGACGTTTCTAAAACCGGGTTGTACCATTGCAGCTTGCTCAGAACCGGATCGCTCTTGATGATCGGATCGAGTTTGACGATCCATCCGGGCTCGGTGAACGCCCCTAGCCATTGGCTGTCACTCACAATCAAGCTGTATTCGTTCGATTTGGTAGCCAGAGAAGCCGCTGCTTTCTGGAATAAGGCGCCAAAGGGAGCATCCGCGTACGTGCAAGTAACATCGTATCCATACTTTTCTTTGGCGTACTTGGCGAACTCGGGAAACATATCCGAGGGCAGCTTACTGGGAAGCCAGCCGGCGACGCCCAAGATGGCGAGTTTAATTTGTTTGCCTTTTAAATCGAGGTGGTTGGTCTGGGCTGGCAAAGAGCCGGCCGTCATTAAGCCAAGCGAGAGGAGAAAAGCGAAAACGCGCCTCATAGGTTCTGGGGATTAAATTAGATTTCTACGATTTAACGGCTTACTACAACGTTTTAGTAAAACTAGTCAAACAATCATTTATTTTGATTAAAACTCGCAAACTGGAAATTTTGACAACCCCGTCGGACCGGTGTTTAAGGTCTCGACTGGATTTATCCCAAGGCGGTTAACGCCTTCTCTCAGAGTTCCGCAAACCCGTTTCTATTTTATGCAGCGCATCATTAATGACCCAACGCTTGTCGTCGAAGACATGCTCCAAGGCTTTATTAAAGCCTATCCGCATTTGGTGGCGAAAACCGAGAACCCGCGTGTCCTTAAATTTGCCGGTGCTCCAGTCGCAAACAAGGTCGGTATCGTGACCGGCGGTGGTTCGGGACATAAACCGGCGTTTATCGGTTACGTCGGGAAAAATCTTTGCGACGCCGTTGCGGTCGGCGAAATCTTCACTTCACCCTCCGCTCAAGCATTTCTGGATGCGTTCAAGGCTGCCGACAGCGGCAAAGGCGTTGCCTGTCTTTATGGAAATTATGCCGGAGACAACTTGAATGTAAAAATGGCGAGACAACTCGCTGAACTTGATGGCATCCAGGTTAAGACCGTGATCGCGAACGACGATGTGCCCTCCGCCCCCAAAACGGAGCGGGAGAAACGCCGGGGTGTCGCTGGCGAAGTACTGATGTGGAAAGTTGGCGGAGCAAAAGCCGCTCTCGGCGGATCCCTCGATGAGGTCATAGCGGCCGCTCAAAAGGCAATCGACAACTGCCGGAGCATCGGCGTCGGACTCACCCCCTGTACCATTCCGGCAGTCGGCAAACCAAATTTTCAGATCGAACCAGGCAAAATGGAGGTCGGCATCGGTCATCACGGGGAACCTGGTGTCGAAGTGACCGACTTAAAGTCTGCCGACGAGATCGCTAAGCTCTCGCTCGATCATATCCTTCCCGACCTGCCATTTTCATCCGGCGATGACGTGGTCGCATTGGTCTCCGGATTGGGAGCTACTCCGGTCATGGAGTTGTACATCGCCTACAGCAGAATATTCGACGTGCTGAAAGGGTCCGGGATTAACGTTTATCGATCCTACGTAGGGAATTACTTCACCTCTCTCGAGATGATGGGCATCACCATTACTTTAATGAAGTTGGACGACGAACTGAAGACCTTGGTAGACGTGGAATGCGAGAGCATGGGACTCACCCAATTACAACGAAATGGCTAGCGAATCTTACCCTGCAGCAGACGGACGCCCACTAATCTTAGCTCTGGTCGGGACCATCGAGACAAACCGCGCTTATCTCAGTGAGATTGATGGCGCGATCGGCGATGGCGATCACGGCATCAACATGAGCAAGGGGTTTGCTATCGCCAAAACCCGCCTCGGTGAGCAGAGCATTTCTGTTTCCGACGGACTAGCCCTGATCGGCAAAACCTTGATGACGGAGATCGGGGGCGCCATGGGCCCGATCTACGGTACCCTTTTCATCCAGATGAGCATTCAGGCCAAAAACAAGCCTGCTATCGATGCTGAAGTATTTGGCGCCATGCTGGCTGCGGCTCGGAAAGCCGTCGAAGACCTCGGCGGCGCAAAACCTGGGGATAAGACGATCATGGACACCCTGGTCCCCGCTCAAGAAAAATACCAAAGTGCGATTGGCGCCGGTTCAGAGTTCGTTCAAGCGCTTCAGCAGATGGCCGACGCCGCAGAACAAGGAAAAGAATCCACCCGCGACTTAGTTGCTAAAATCGGCCGAGCCAGCCGCTTGGGAGAACGATCGAGAGGTACGCTTGACGCCGGTGCGACCTCTTGCGCGTTCATATTGCAGACCTTCGCGAAGGTATTTTCGGCTGCCTGAGAGACAACGCCTTTTGCCCCGAAGGGACATGTCGGACTTTGCCGCGAAGCGGCTACACAGAACAGCCCAGGGTTTTAACCCTGGGTTAGGTGGTTGGTGAAAGGTGCCCTGCCTGTCCGCCGTAGTTCTGGGAAGATGGGACGGAGGAGGAAAAGTGGCACCCGATTTTAGGCGCACCGGCGGAACAACACGCTGAAGAGCCTAAAGACGCATCTCGGCCGCCACTTTTAGGGCGGATCTCGCGTTACGCGCGACCCAGGGCTAAAGCCCTGGGCTGTTCTGTATAGCCGCTTCGCGGCAAAGTCCGATAGCCCCCTTCGGGACAAAGTCCCAGAATCTCGCTCAGGGGCGGTGAGACATTTTCTCTTGGCGCGATAAACTCCCGTCTTTAGATTCGCCCCATCCCCCCAAAACATCCTTGGTCGTCGATATCGAAAATGCGGCTGATCTGCTGAGATACTTGCGTGAAAGTGAGCGGATCGGGAAAAATGAAAACCCGACCTTCCGCACTCTGCGCGGAGGCGTCTCAAACAAAACCGTTTTGCTCCAACATCCGGACGGTAGCAGCTGGGTACTCAAGCAGGCATTGCCAAAGCTTCGAGTTCAAGCCGACTGGTTCAGTGATCCGGCCAGAATCCGGGTCGAAGCCAATGCGCTGCGGTACCTTCCGCTGGTCGCGCCGGCAAACACTATCCCAAAGCTGCTCTTCGAGGACCCAGAGCAACACTTGCTTGCCATGGAAGCGGTCCCGGAACCCCATGAGAATTGGAAAGAACGACTTCTCAGCGGCAGACTGGATCGGGATTTAATCACCCAGTTTGGTCAACTGCTGGCGAACGTCCATGGTCGCAGCTATGACCTCCGGCAGGAGCTGTTTCCCACGTTCGAAGATCGGGAGTTTTTTGAAACCTTAAGGTTGGAACCCTACTATCAATTCACGGGAGAACGAGTTCCCGAAGCCGCATCGTTCTTACACGATCTGATTGGGGCAAACCGGATCCATTGCGTCACGTTAGTGCACGGTGATTACAGCCCGAAAAATATTCTCGTATATCAGGGGCGCTTAGTGTTGCTTGATCATGAAGTGGTACACGTTGGCGATCCAGCGTTTGACCTCGGATTCAGTCTGACTCATCTGCTAAGCAAAGGGCATCACCTGAAAGAACATCGTCCGGCCTTCCTAACCGCGGCGATTGGGTATTGGGAAACGTATAAATCAGAGACCGGGTCAACCGCTTGGTTCAGCGGGGTCGAGAGCCGGGCGGTGAAAAATACCATCGCTTGTCTCCTGGCCCGCACGTCGGGCCGATCGCCGCTCGAGTACCTTTCTGATGAAGAACGCCGCAAACAAAAAGAGGCCGCACTTCATTTAATTAGACACCGTCCGGATACCGTGCCGGCGCTGGTCGAAGAATTTGGTCAGAGAATCGAAGCATGATCAAAATTAAGACAGTCGATGCCTGGGAGATTTTAGATAGCCGAGGCCGTCCAACGATTGCGGCGGCTTTGACTGTGAATGACGACACCCGCGCAGTGGTCTCGGTTCCCTCGGGCGCATCGACCGGACGCGCGGAGGCAAAAGAGTTACGAGACGGCGAAAAGCGGTTCCATGGCTTGGGTTGCCATCAGGCCGTTACTAACGTTCGGCGACAGATTGCGGACGCCCTGAAAAATGAGTCGTTCGACGGACAGGAAACGCTGGATACGCGTCTTTCGGAACTCGACGGAACCTCGGATAAGTCACGCCTGGGAGCCAATGCCACCCTAGCGGTTTCGCTGGCCTTTGCCCGAGCAGCGGCCGCTCACCAACATCTGGAGCTCTTTCACTATTTTGCTTCTCTGTTACCATCCGCATCGCCTCGCTTGCCAGGATTAACTATCAACCTGTTTAGCGGCGGCAAACACGCTTTCGGCCAGGTCGCCATTCAGGACGTATTGGTTCTCCCAAAATCCGGTTCGAGTATCTCGGGGAAACTGGCCCAGATGTATGACATTTATCAAGAGGCAGCCGCAATAATAGGAAAACGGTATGCCTCGCCGGCGCTAACCGCAGATGAAGGCGGATTAGCTCCCCCTTTTGCTAATAGCTCAGAAATGCTGGAGACGGCAGCGGAGGCGGTTAACGCTGCCGGATATCAACTCGGCAGTGAAGTCGCTCTCGCGGTCGACGCCGCCGCCAGCCACTTCGTTAATACTGACGGCAACTATCGTCTCGATGATCAAGTGCTGTCACCATCGGAACTCATCGAGACTCTTTGCTCGTGGGCTGAACGCTATCCGCTGGTGAGCGTCGAGGACGGACTTGCGGAGGAAGATTGGAGCCACTGGCCGGGACTGTGCCAAAAACTCGGCGACCGATGTTTGACCTTGGCTGACGATTTAACCTGTACGAACCCGGGGCGAATTAAGCAAGCAATCGATACGGCAGCTGCGAATGCACTGTTACTTAAAGTGAATCAGATCGGTACGCTCACGGAAGCAAAACAAGCTTACCTTCTCGCTCGCTCAGCCGGTTGGCGCGTCTCGATCAGCGCCCGCAGCGGCGAGACCGAAGATAACTGGCTGGCAGATCTAGCCGTTGGCTGGGCCGGCGATTTTATTAAGGTCGGCTCTATTACTCAATCCGAGCGATTGGCTAAGTATAATCGGTTACTGCAGATCGAACACGACTATTCATTTGGGTAGAAATAAGCGTTGCCTGACGCCGATGAATCTCTATTGCCGAGAACGTTCACAAAAATCGATTGTCAGAGCGATAGAAACGAGCTAGTAGCTCTTTTGTATTGTTAGGTTACTGCGAATCCTTACGCGTTTAGCTTAAGATCGAGTCCTAACGTGTCGTACCCCCCATGGACGGAATCGGCTCAGCAGGATGCCACTCTTGTTCACCGGCGGTGATCGCCCGGTGGCTGGGTTCAACCCTTCTCGTCAGGCGGGTAATCGACTTTCTTCTTCAAGGGTCGTCCCTCCAAATCCTAACCACTAACTCACTCTATGAAGCCCTCCCGGTTTTACCGGTTAACCGCATCTTCTTGGCGCCGGCTCACCCTCGCCCCGGCCGCTCTGTTTGCTGTTAGCGTGCTACACGCTCAAACTGCTTCTAACCATACCAGTACCCCTAGTACCATTAAGTTACCCGAGCCGGTCACCTTGCTCAGCTTCGACGAAGGAACCGGCACATATGCCGCTGATTCGGTCGGCGATCATCCCGCCACGCTGATGGGGCAAGCAGGTTGGACCGCCGGGTTACTCGGGCCGCACGCATTGAGTTTACCCGGGATTGCCGGCAGCTACGCGGATATCACCTCTCCGGTTGTCGATACCAGCCAAAGCTTCTCCGTAGCTGCTTGGGTAAAACTTAACAATACGAACGGCTATCAGACTTTTGTCAGCGAGGATACCCCGGGGGGCGAGTCTGCGTTTTTTCTCCAGTTACGCGCTGATTCCGGGCAATTCTCGTTCACAGTTCCCTACGATTTCTTCGTAAATCCGCAGTCCTTGTTTACGCCGGTTTCGGGTCAATGGTACCACTTGGCTGGCGTTTACGATGCCGACGCGCACTCGGCGACACTCTATGTCAACGGCATCCTAACCGACCAGATTTTGTATGTGACGCCCACCGCCGCCAGCGGGCATAGCGCCGTTGGCCGGGGTCAGTTTGGCGGAGGCTTGGTCGATTGGAACAATGATTCGATCGACGATGTCCGGTTTTATCAAACCGCGCTTACGGCTCCGCAAGTTCTCCAAGTGGCACGGATTGGAAATCCTTCCCTAGCGGGCCCACCGCCAGTCGAACCTGCGACGCTTCATGTCGATGTGGCTCACCCGGGAGCACAGATCAATCCGGCGTTTCACGGCCTAATGATCGAAGAAATCAATCATGCTTTGGATGGAGGCCTATACGGCGAATTGATCCAGAACCGCGTATTTCAGAACGACCCGAATGTCCCAGTGAACTGGTCAGCCGTACAAGAGAACGGCGGCGCCGGTTCAATCGCACTCGACACCACTCAACCGATCACTGGCACGGTCCTGACGACCAGTCTTAAAGTGAGCATCACCCAAGCGGGGAAAGTTGGCGCGGCTAACGATGGTTACTGGGGAATCCCGGTGAAACCGAACACGTCCTACAACTCTTCCTTCTACGCCAAGGCGTCGGGAATGACCGGCCCGCTCACCGTGTCGATCGAAAGCATCGATGGAAGCGTGGTGTACGCCGAAGCACAGGTGCCGACAATAACGGCAGACTGGGTACAATACAATATCACCTTAGCGACCGGTGCAGTCACACCAACTGAGAACACGCGTTTCGTTATTTCTGCGGGTACAACGGGAACTCTGTGGCTGAATCAGGTGTCGTTATTCCCGCCAACGTATAATCAACGCTCAAACGGAAATCGGATTGATCTGATGCATTTGATGGCTGGGCTGAAACCCGGCTTCCTCCGGTTCCCCGGCGGCAATTATCTAGAGGGAAATACCATCGACCAACGGTTCGAATGGAAAAATACGATCGGACCAATATCACAACGTGCGGGCCATGAAAGCCCATGGGGTTATCGATCCGATGACGGATTAGGGCTGCTTGAGTTCCTGGAATGGTGCGAAGACCTAAAAATGCAGCCGCTCTTGGCGGTATACGCAGGCTATTCACTGAATGGCACTCATGTTAATCCGGGACCTGACCTGCAGCCATACGTCCAAGACGCTCTCGATGAAATCCAATATATAACCGGCGCCGTCACTACCCCGTGGGGAGCTCAACGCGCAGCCGATGGTCATCCGGCGCCGTTTCCGCTGACCTATGTTGAAGTCGGCAACGAAGATTTCTTCGATGGCTCAGGGAGTTACGATGGCCGATTTGCTCAATTCTTTGATGCCATCCGACAGAATTACCCAAATCTCCAGATCATTGCGACCGCTACGGTAACGAGCCGTACACCCGATATTTACGATCAACACTTTTACGAGACACCCAGGTCGTTTGAGCAAAGCGTTCATCAATACGACAACTACAGCCGGACCGGGCCTAAGATCTTTGTTGGTGAGTATGCATCACAAGAAGGGCGGCCGGTGCCGGACCTGAACGCAGCGTTGGGTGACGCAGCCTGGCTCACCGGTTTGGAAAGGAACGCAGATCTGGTCATTCTGGAGTCGTACGCTCCGATGTTCGTCAATATTAACCCGGGAGCAAGCCAATGGCCGACCAACCTGATTGGCTATGATGCTCTGCACAGTTACGGATCGCCCTCCTACTACGCTAAAATGATGCTTAACCAAAGTGTAGGGACGGTGGTGTTACCGACCACGCTGAAAACCAAGGGAGGATCTAAATTCTCCCAGAGCGTCTCACAAGACAGCCAAACCGGGACTATCTATATCAAGGGCGTAAATGCAGCCAGTCAGGCGCAAAAAGTAAATATCGTCCTCGATGGGATCTCCGGGGTTTCACCCCAAGGAACTGTAACCGTCCTTACCTCGGCTAGCCTACAAGATACGAATACTCTCACAGAACCGCGCAAAGTGATTCCCGTCACATCGAAAGCAAAAGTCAGTAGCAACTTCGAATTCAGTTTTGCGCCTTATTCCGTAACGGTTTTGGCAATTCAAACCAAGTGATCTAAGACCCTGAATTGGATGGGGCCCGTCAAAGACTGACGGGCCCTTTTCTTCTAATGAACGCGTGTCACACGCCAACGGCCTGGAGGGGAGCCGCTTTTGCGCGTACGAACTGGGCGCGACAGATCTAGCAGACACCCAGCACCCCGACCAGAAACCGTGTTTAACAGGCGGCTCCCGCGAACGGCTGCTGGCACGGAATTCACCTACAGCGGTACCCGATCTAAGACAACGTCGGTCCCGGTGCCATATCAGGAGCCGTTTCCGGGAGCCGCCTGCTAATTAAGCTTTCCGGTGCCTCCGAAACTATTTTCTCCGCTCCTGTTGTGAGGTTTAGCAGCACGTAAAAGCGACTCCCCTCCAGGCCGTGGGAGCGCAACTCCGCCTTCGCTCATAACCACCGGTTAAACCGTTGAGGCTTGCTCTCTTGGTTCATCAGCCCTGACGCGAAGGGCGATACTTCGCGCAGCGCGCAAAAGAAACGAATTCAGTGCGATCGATATTAGAGCGCCTGCGACGATCAGACTTTGGGCTTCCGCCGGCAGCAAATGCAGCCCGATACCGAGCTCCGCTAATATAAAGGAGAACTCGCCGATCTGGGCGAGGCCGGCAGCAATGATGAGGGCGTCGCCGACCGGGTATCGCAGCAAAACGACGATCAAAAATGTGACTGCCGGCTTACCGAGGACAATCACAGCAACGACGGCTAATTCGGCGAACGGTTCACGCAATAAAATACCCGGATCAAAAAGCATCCCGATCGCAACGAAGAAGAGTGCGTTAAAGACATCCTGCAACGGTCGCAATTCGGCGGCCGCGCGCTCGCCATGCCCGCATTCGCCAACTACCACCCCGGCGAAAAATGCCCCCAAGGCAAATGAAAGTCCGAATCCCTCGGACGCACCAAAGCCGATACCGATGGCGGCTGCGACAATCGCTAAAGTAAAGAGTTCTCGCGATGCGGTGGCAGCAACCCGGTTGAGCAACCATCGCAATAACCGGGCCCCAATCAACAGCATGAAAAGTACGAACGCTGCGAGTTTAGCCAGCGCGATACCCAGACTCAGAAGGAGATCCCATTCCCCGTGGTTGCCTGCGGCATCACTAATCGGTTGTTCGGCGAGCAAAGAGGCCAACGCAGGCAGTAGTACGAGGACCACCACCGTAAACAGATCCTCTACAACCAACCAACCGACGGCAATACGACCGCTAGCGGAAGCGAGCAGTCCTTGAGTTTCTAACGCCCGCAGCAATACAACCGTACTGGCTACGGACAACGCGAGCCCCAGGACCAAGCCGGCCCCGTTCGTCCAACCCCACAGCCGGCTCACACCGTAGCTCATAACCGCGGTGGCAATGACCTGCACGAGGGCGCCCGGCAAGGCGACGCGCCGAACATCCAGGAGATCGCGCAGCGAAAAATGGAGGCCTACGCCGAACATTAACAGAATAACACCGATCTCCGCGAGTTGCGGAGCCAGTTTGGCATCAGCCACAAAACCGGGTGTAAACGGCCCAACGACGATCCCGGCCAGAAGATAACCAACCAGCGGCGGTAAACGGAGCCGGTTCGCAATGTAACCGCCAATTAATGCGTAAACCAATCCAACGGCGATCGTCGAGATCAGCGGGATTTCATGATGCACAAAGTCTCCTCCCAGGTGAAAAACAAATGCGAAGCCCTTTCGGTAGGGATGAGCTCCTGCTCATCCGTGGGACGGGGTTTAGTTTTGGAAGCAAAGCCAATGCAGATGAGCAGGAGCTCATCCCTACCGGGTTTCAATTTCTCATCGAAGCCGACAACAACGTCTTCGGCGCGAACCGTTGGTTACTCTGACGACGCAATATCACGAAATTGTTGTTATCCCCGTACATAGCCCAGGGTCCCGGCGGCACTTCGCGGAAATCGACAAATCTCCAATCGCAGGAGTCGAGCCCGGCTAGCCCGAGATAATCTCGTATTGCTGGCGAGACATCGAGGCCTGCACCCTGGTTCAGATTCGGTCTCGGCCGTTCATTACCAAATACATATTGCCAGTGATCGGTGCAGAACGGTCCGCAGTCTTCCCATTGGGCGTAGCAAATTCGATTATTGTGTCGGATCGCAATCCAACGACCTTTAAGGATTGATTGGCCATCGCGCACGAAGGTCTCTTTGAACCAGGGAATCACATCCTTAGCCTCTGGTTTGGTGTGCCCGCCTTGTACATCGTTGTAAGGCAGAGCGATGTAAAACGGGTTCTGACGCGGGAAAAAGCTCACCGGCACAAACCTCTTCCTTACATTGAGATCGGGGTCATCGTACCCGCCATAATCGATAGACCAATTCGGGTCCCACGAGCTGGCGTCGTTGGGAACCGGATTCTTAGTGGTTGGACGTTCTCCGATCCAGAAAATGGTGGTCATGACACTCAGGCGCCATGGATAGCGGCCAGGTTCACTATCAATCCCGCTCACTCGACTGGTGAGAGGTGCAGTTACGAGCGGCTGACCAACAGTCGAAGGCGACTTTTTGGCAGGTTCTACTTTCTTTTGACCCTGCATGACCAACAGGCCGCTTTCTCGCAGCTTTATCGCATACTTGGCAAAGTCAGTGGTGCTCTCATACTGCGACTGAGCGAAGCCCGGCCAGGCGCAGAAGCAATACAAACAGATCGAAAAGCCAATTCGAAGCCTTCGCGTCACGAGTGCCGGAGTATAGCACGAGAAAGCGGCGGCTGGCGACGACAATCACGAGGCCCGATCACTGGAAACTTTTCTCGGACGTAAACCTCTGTGTCTGTTCGCTGAACCTTGCCATTTCCTGTTCGGTGACCACGCTCCGAGTACGATAAGACGGATGTGACCCATAGCGGTGGACCGTCGAAAGTCGTTTAAGGCATCGCCAACCTCCGCGTCTTTCTTTTGGATAAACCAGTACACCTCGAGGTAACCTTCGTTAGCTTCTGTTTAAAGGAATACCGTTCTTATGACCAACGACGTTCAAGTCCTCCCTCAGAGCGAAGCACAGCGTCAAGAATTCAGCTGGGGTAATCTCACCTGGTTTGCTAATCGGGCCCTAGGCAACAGCGACGATATGACGGTGGGCCGCTGCATTCTGGGGCCAGGCCACACGAATGGCCGTCATTACCACCCCAACTGCTCGGAAACCCTGGTTGTGATTCAAGGCCGGATAAGACACACATTCACGGGAGACCGAGAAATAGAGCTGGGTGAGGGCGATACCGTTGTTATCCCGGCTAACGTCCGGCATAGCGCGACCAACATCGGCGAAATGGACGCGGTTCTTTTTATCACCTTCTCATCAGCAGATCGCCAAACCGTGGGCGAATAGGTGACCGATCATTGTTATGCTGGTCACTTACAACCACGAGTACCCGAAGCAGTTGCGTACCGGTTTTATCGGCTGCGGCGGACATGCCCAACGGAACGTTTATCCGACCTTTCAATATGCTCCCGTAAATCTGGTCGCCGTGTGCGACCTCGATCCTGTGCGGTCGGCGAGCTGCGCCAAAATCTTCGGCGCGGAGCGCCATTACTCGGATCACTTGGAGATGTTGGCGCGTGAAGACGTGGACGTCGTGTTCATTGTCACTAATGTCGATGAAAACGGCCGTCCTCGATACCCGAAGCTGGCCATCGATTGTCTCCGGGCGGGTGTACACGTCTGGATTGAAAAACCGCCCGCAAGTTCTTCTGGCGAGATTCGGGAAATGATCCGGGTCAGCTCGGAAACTGAACGCCACGTCGCCGTAGGGTTCAAAAAGATGTTTTTCCCGGCCAACGTGAAAGCAAAAGAGATTGTCAGCCGGCCGGAATTCGGTCCGATCACTTCGATTACGGCTCGTTATCCGCAATCGTTACCCCCGTTCGAGGATCGAGGTGACCAAAGGAAAATGGTCAGCTTCCTGGATCACATCGTTCATCCTCACTCGGTGCTGCGTCTGCTTGGCGGGCCGATCGAATGGATTTTTGTAAACCGCAATAGTGCAATCGGATCAGGCATCGTTTCGATCCGCTTCACCAGTGGCGCAGCCGGCAACCTGCATCTGAGCGCCGGGCAATCGTCTGCATCATTCCTGGAGCGATTGGAAATCATTGGAGACGGCGAGAACCTGGTGGTCGAAAACAATATTCGCCTGATCCACTACCGGCGTTCCAAAAGCAAAATCGAGTATGGCCGTTCAGGCGACTACTTCGGCGGATTAACGGACGATTCCGCCCCGCTCTACTGGGAACCGGAGTTCTCGCTCGGCCAGCTGTACAACAAAGGTCTGTTTCTGCTAGGCTATGCTCCCGAGGTGATTCAGTTCACCACCCGCTTGTTGGACGGGAAAGCGCCGGCTTACGGAACGCTCGAAGATGCGCTTGAGTTACTGCAAATTTACGAGGCCTACCGGATGCCCGACGGAATAACACACCCCATTAAAGAGTCTTCCTAAGCAACGGCCGAGGCCGAATTTTCGCTCAGACGCCCTTTTATGCACCGAGTACTTGTTATTTCTGCAATCGCCGTCGCGGTTTCATGCCAGGTAATCCCGGCAAAGGAACCGGAAGCCGCACAAACCATCCAGCAGTTGGCCGACGACATTGTAAATAAGCCGCCGGCCACCTATTTCTCGCTGGCCACAGAACTTTATCGTGAAGGCCAGAAAAATGAGGCAGCCTTCTGGTATTTCGTCGGCTTGATTCGTTACCGAGCCTGGATATTAGCGACCGGCAAAGACGGCCCATCATCCGACGAGCCATACCACCTCTCGGTACTCGCGCAGAGCGTCGGCCAATCGATTTACGCTCATGTGGACCGGGATTCTAAGGATCTCGTCAAGGCGATCGACCGTGCGCTACTCTGGGACCTCGAACAGCCCAACGCATACACCTCGAAAGACGCCTTTAAAGCTCAATATGAAAGGGCGCGTCAGGAGCTGTTGGCCTTGCGCCAAAAGATTCAGACCGCTCCTGCTGCCATGAAACCTGAACCGGTTGCTGGCCGGGGAATGTTTTCTTGGTAGTAGGGACAAGCTCCCGCTCGTCCGGTTCTTTTGAACCATAAGCCGGACGCGCAGGAGCTCGTCCCTACCGATGCTGGTCAAGCCAACACCTTCTGTTACTTTGCTCCCGATATGTTCCTTCTCCTTCTCAAATACAAAGTTCCTATTGAGCAGGTCGAACGCGTTGTACCTGCTCACCGTGAATTTCTCGACCAAGGGTATCGCGCAGAAAAACTGCTCGTTTCCGGACCCCAGGTGCCACGAACCGGCGGTGTCATCATCGCTCGAGTCAAGACTCGAGAAGAAGCGGACGCGCTGATTCAGGACGACCCTTTCTTCAAGGAGGGAATCGCCGATTACGAGGTGGTCGAGTTTCAGGCTGTGAAGTTCCATCCGACGATCGGCGACTTGGTATAGTACCCTGAGAGTTTGCCGAACCTACTAACTATCGACTAGGTCCCAGCCAATAGTCTGCCTGAAATTTGGCGAACTCAGTCAAGTCGCTACCTTCATTTAGTCCCTTTGCGACAAAGCCAACAATCTCGGCTCAATATAATTTTTGCGTGAGCCCGGGGCGAATTCGAGTTAGTCTGTTGCCGGTTCACCCCTAAACTAATTCCCCTATGAATCGGCCAAACGTTGCCTCCGTTCGATTGGCACCGTGTTGTCTGATGCCGGCTTAACAGGGCGAACACCCCAGAAACATCACCTCATGAGCGAAGCCTCCGTAGAGATCAAGGACTTGGTAAAGACCTATACTGATGATCGGGGACGCCCGACCTTCACAGCTGTCAAAGGTATCGATTTAGACATTAAGAACGGCGAGTTCATGGTATTAGTCGGCCCTTCCGGGTGCGGAAAATCGACTACCCTGCGAATGATTGCTGGCCTGGAGAGAGTCACCAGCGGCACTATTTCTATCGGCGGAAAAGTGGTAAACCACCTCGAACCTAAAGACCGGGGAATCGCGATGGTTTTCCAGAGTTACGCGTTGTACCCCCATTTTAACCTCTTTAAGAACATGGCGTACGCGTTGGAAGTCGTGAAGAAGCCAAAAGACGAGATCAAAACGGTAGTGGATAAAACCGCCAAGGCGCTACAACTGGACCATATGATGGACCGGAAACCTCAAGCCCTTTCAGGTGGTCAACGCCAGCGGGTGGCGCTGGGGCGAGCAATTGTCCGGGATCCCAGTGTGTTTCTTTTTGACGAACCGCTTTCAAATTTGGACGCCAAGATGCGCGTGCAGATGCGCTCGGAGATCACCCGATTACACGGCGAGTTGGGTACCACGATGATCTATGTTACTCACGACCAAATCGAAGCGATGACGATGGGCGATCGAATCTGTGTAATGCGAGACGGTATCATTATGCAGGTGGCCGATCCGCTCACGCTTTACATGAAGCCGGAGAATATGTTTGTGGCCAGCTTCATCGGTAGCCCGCCGATGAACTTGCTCCAGGGTAAGATCCAGAAGCGGCAGGACGGCATTTATTTTGTCGAGAACGGGGAGACGGACGCCGTAGTAGCGCCTCTAACCGGCACGATGCAGTCCCTGGCGAGCAATTACGTTGACAAGAACATCGTGTTCGGGATTCGTCCTGAAAACATCAGCGAATCGCCAAAGGGAGGCCCGAGCATCCCACTAACTTCGACAGTGGATATCGCGGAGCCGATGGGCTCCGAGTCGATCGTGTACCTGAAGACAGGTACCGGCTATATGATTGCTCGGATCCAGGGCGAACATCTTTACCAATTGGGTCAGAAATTAACGGTGCACCTTGGCTCCGACAAAGTGACATTGTTCGATCCTGAAACCCAAAAGGTAATTCGCTAGTTGTGTTCGCTTTACCGTTATCAGCGTGCGCGGCGTTCACGACTCTGACTGCGTTTACGGCGTTAACCGCCTCGGCAACGTCGGCCGTCTTTTCTCAAGACGAAACATCTGTCTATCTGATAGGGAATGAGGAGCAACTGCTCCAGCTCGATCTTGGATCGGGCAAATTGAACAAGCCCACTTTACCTAAAGAGATCCATCAAGGCCAGATTACCGGACTCGGCCGGTCGAACGCCGGAAATATTCTGGTCCTTCAAGGGGACGACCTGCTGGCATACGATGTAACCGCTAACAAGGCAGTGCCGGTTCTTTCTTTCGAGAAAAAGCTCTCGGTCGATGGAACCCCCGAGAAGTGGAAACCGGAGGATTTTGCTTACAATCCCACTGACGGATCGATCGTTTTCTTTACGACTGCAGGAGAAGATACCAGCCTTTGGTTCCTTCCCAAGGATCAAAAAAGCCCAAAGGCGGTCTTTGTGCGCCGAGTAGACTTCATGGAAGGGATGAGTTTCTCCCCGACAGGTCAATTATTCTTCGGATATCACGGCGATCTTTGGTGCGGCACCGTGGTTCTAGAGCCAGAGGACCTTCGGGGTAAAGGGACCGTCCATACATATTATTTAAACGCGATCCGGATCGCTCCGCTGGCCACTTTGGAGACAGACGACGCCACGCCCAGCGCTCAAGGCGTCCAAGTGACCGCGGCCGGTACGGATCGGATTTATTTGCATAGCCTACGCCTAGGGGGCAGCGGGTTCGGGAATGTCTTGAGCGTCGTTGCTCCTAACCCAAAAGTAGCCACGGTACCAGCCGATCCGGGCACGGATGATAACCGCTCTTATTTCGAGTTGGACCAGCGGCTAGACTTGTACAAAGCGGAGCTAGCTTCGGCGAAGATTTACGCTGAGAACGGCTCTGAATCGTTACTTTGTATCAGCGGATCCGGTAAAAAGATCTTTTACCGGGGAGCAGAAAAAGGCTCAGAAGAAACCGCCCTTTACCTGATTGAGAACGATCAGCCGCCGAGAAAAGTTGCTCCAGATCTGAAGTAGATAATCCGTTAAGATTTAGCCTCGGACAAAGCTTGAGATAATAGCTTTTGCTGATCCTCCGGATACGATAACCGCGTGGCCTCATCCCGAGCTTGAGCGGACATCTTTTTCCAGGTCTTTTGCAAAATGCTAACCATTTTATTCGGGTCGGTTTTGCGGACCAGATCGGTTAATTGATATTGCAGAGTAACCAAACAGAGCGCATCCTCGAGAGTCTGCAGCTCGGGATCTTGACCTAAGTTTTTTTTTAAATTGAGCTCTTGGACGCGGGCAATCAATTCCGGGGAACAGCCGCTTTCAGATAAAATTTCTCCTGACTTCTGGGCGTGGAACTGTTTCAAATCGGTTCTCCACTTTAAATAACCGGCTCGAGTCATGGGGTAAGAACCGCGGGGAATCATCCAGCGGCAAATGTGTTGGCAACGCGCAGCTAATAACAGCGCCGGAGAAGCACTCGGTGAAAGACGCTCTACCCATTCTGTGAGGCGCTGGGCATAGAAGAGTTCGTACGGAATCAGTTTGTTATTGATGACAACCGTGTTCGGGTCAGCGCTATTCGCGTCATCAAAAAGACGGATCGCCTCCCGAAAAGCCCGTTCCTCATTCCCCGTTCCACTCATGGGAAGAATGACAGATAATAAATGACAAATAGCAAGTGGGGTTGAGGGACGAAGAAGTTAGCGGATGACCGGAGGGGAGCCGCTTTTACGCGATGCTGGACCTCATGAGAAGAGCGGAGGAATTAAATCCGAAGACGCCTGAGAGTTTTGCTAGCAGGCGGCTCCCGCGAACAACCCACGGCGTGAATTCGCCTATCGCGATGCTTGGTTCTTTACGCGCCGTTCGGTTGTGGGATACCAGCAGACCTTCGCGGGAGCCGCTTGTTTAATACGTTTGGCACTCGGTGTACCCGCTGTCTGCTAAGTTTGTGGCGCTCGAACAGGCACGGGCGTAAGCGGCTCCCCTCCAGGGCGGTTTCCGGGAACAATCAATGGCGTGAATTCGCCTATCGCGATGCCTGGTCTTTACGCGCCGTTCGGTTGTGGGATACCAGCAGACGTTCGCGGGAGCCGCTTGTTTAACACGTTTGGCACTCGGTGTACCCGCTGTCTGCTAAGTTTGTGGCGCTCGAACAGGCACGGGCGTAAGCGGCTCCCCGCCAGGGCGGTTTCCCGGAACAATCAATGGCGTGACTTCAACCATTCCAGGCGTTTCGCGCTCGATACCGCTGCCGCAAAACGCCACAGACTACCCCCTAACTACCCCCCATCCCCCTTCGCTTCCGCACCCGTCTTGGCCGTTGTCTTTTTCTCTTTGACCAATTCGAGCGTTCGCTTTTCGTCGATCAGTTTCCGTTTACCGTCGTCGCTCGGGGTTGCGCCTTCCAGAATCAACTCTTTCGCTTTTTCCGGCGTGAGGGCCGGGTCCACTGCAAACAGTTTGCCGGCGAGATTTGTGACCTGAGGTGCGGCCATTGAGGTCCCTGACAGTCTCACCTTCTTTCCGCCAGGAATAAAGCTCTCCACATGATAACCGCTCGCGAAAACCACGACGGTCTTTCCGTAACTAGTAAAGCTCGTGGCGTCGCCCGCCTGGTTGGTTGCTCCGACCGTGATCAGATTCGGGAGTTCCAAAGATGCCGGCACATCCTCCAGGAATCCGGCATCGCTATCAGCATTCCCCGCCGCGGCGACAAACAGGGTGCCCGGGGCTGCTTGCATCGCGTCGATAATCCCTTGTTTCCAGATAGCAAACAGGGCCAAGGCTTCCTTTTTACGCTCTTCGGGGGTCTGATTCGCTTTCGTCCGGGAGAGCCACTCTTCGAATTCTGATGGCTGATCACCCCAACTTAAATTCACCACCCGCACCTTATGCTGAGCACAAAATTCGCCGATCAATTTGAAATTTGCGGCCATCCGGTGCGCATAGTCCGTTGTCGGCTCAAAGTGCAATTCATGGCTGAGATTGTCATTGAACCGGAATACCACCAGCTTAGCTGCTGGGTTGCCCCTTAACGCGATGCCCGCGACATGAGTGCCATGGACAAAGCCTCCAAAGAAGGATTCTCGCTCTAACAACGACTTCACATCGTCTGACGACATCTTCGCTAGCCGATCTTTGAAAGCGTCGGTAACGGGGGTTTCAATGCCAGCCTGTAGATCCGCTAACGCTTCCAGGCTGTCAGACGCCTCCGGATATTGTTTTTCCCGCTCAGGTGTCAGTGGATAAAGCGCCGAATTAGAAGGATGGCCGTCATCGGTGAAGGCCAGGCCCTGCGCCGGATAGGGACCGGGCTTGGCATAGGTATAAGTCTTTCCCTGGTAAATCGAGGTATCGACGCCGTTATCCCAAACTCCAACTACCACTTTTTGCGGATGATCGCTGTTCGCCAGGGTAACGTCGCGAGCCGCCCAAATATCGGGCTTCTCTGTATCGTGCGCCGTCACATAACTCTTCAGGACATTTACACGTACCGATTTTAGCGGGAGTTTTGTTCGCAGGTCTGCCCGGTACTCCAATGCTTGATACATCGCATCCCGTGGAATCGCCCCGGATTGATCGATCTGCGGCTGGATGTCATGTTGAGCTTTACCCAAAATCAACTGCTCGGAGATCAATCCGGACATGCTGCGGGCCGACTTTATGACATCCTGGACGGTATCCCAAGGGAGGGCATTAACCGCTTCCTGATAATTCGACTCCACTTTCTTTTGGTACTCATCACCCTGTGTGCTCGAAACGCTCTTTCGCGCTTTAAGGATCGCCTCATCAAATAATCCAACAGTCAATTTAAGGTCAGGCTTTGACTGCAGCTCGCGTAGCTTAGCGATCGTCTCAAGCCCGCCGGCCGCGTCTCCTTTCAACTCTTGGACAGAAAGCTTCGCGCTGAGTATTTGAATCAGGGTTGCGTTGTCCTGGATATCGTACTCGGCCAAAAGGGAATCGATATCAGCTACCGCCTGGCTCGTGGTGGAGTCGAAGGTCGAGTCGTCTGCTTGGAGCAAGCTATTGATAGATCCCTTAAAAGGATAAGAGACCCTGGGGAGATCAGCCTGGCTGTGCACTTCCTTTTTGGCCTGATCGCCTAAAGTAAGGCTGGGAAGTGAGAATGCAGAAATGAGCAGCAAAACTTCGAGGCGACGCCACGCTGTCGCAAGTTTCGAATAGAGCATCTCCCTCTCTAAGCGAGAATCTCCCTAGTGGAAAGTGAGATTCGGGAAGGGAGGGTAGCCGATGGTTTAATGTCCAACCGCTGCCTTGGCGAAGTTCTGCAGGCGCGCGATCGGAAGACGGGATTCGGCCCCGGGCTTGATTCAGCGATGGGATTCCCAGCT
>DASUWQ010000001.1:0-7267 GCA_036378375.1 Chthoniobacterales bacterium | reverse complement strand
AATTTCATCCGTTACGGCGTGCGCGCGATCGACATCATGCTCACCAACCTCGACCAAAATACGGAGCGAGAGTCGATCAAGCCCCAACCTCACCAATCGCTCGGCATCCGTCTTGTCCGCAATGCCGGCTTCAAGGCCGATACCTCGTCGGTGCAGCGTCTCCATTACAGCAGGCGCATTCTTTTCACGTAGATTAACTGAAGCGTAATCTGGCGGAATGCTCCAACGGCTGACATAGTCTAACGTGCGGTCATCGTCCTTTTCGATCCAAGCGCCGGTGCTAATCCCGATCAGGGTCCCTGGTAGCGCTTCCCGTAACGCTTTAATAGTGGCATCAACATCAGCCGGAGCCAGACTCTCGAGACCGCTCGCGTTACGAACGTGAAGATGGAGTTCGCTGGCGCCTACGCTCAATACCTTACGCCCGTCTGCCACCAGCGCCTGGATAGTCGTGGGAACCGCGGGGTGATCGGACGAGCGCTTTCCTCCATTTAAACAAGCCTGAATGATCATAGGAGATTCCAATAAGCGCTAACGTACTCCTATTTGATCTCCTCGACTGAACACGACGAGAACACAGCCGGTCAAGATTAACACCGCGCCGGCCAAGCCGATGGCATTCAGGTGTAGTTGGCGCAAGAAAATCAGGGTGAACAGGATGATGAAAAGAGGGTAACTGATTTCGAGCAGTGAGGCCATGGTTGCGTCCTTTTCATTGATCGCGAGCGCGTTGAACAGGTAGGCGCCGGTGCCAAAAACCAGATACAAAATAACCATCCATACTATCGACCAGCTTTCATAAAGCTTCGTCCAGTTCTGGCCAGGATAAAGGAACCATAGTATCACGGACACCAGAATACCGTTTGCTAGGCTTAAGAACGAGAAAGCTGCCGCAAAATCCACTCTTCTAAAGAGCGATTCCATCAAGACATATTGTGCGCCCCAACAAGCGGCCGAGATCAAAGCATACATCCACCAGGTCATCCTACCGTCCTAGCTATTTACCGCTTCGACAGCAATCCGGGAGTGGTTACGGGTTGGGCTGAGACGCAATTTTTTCGGTGGCAGGTGCTGTGGACTGAGTGGATTCAGTGGAC
The DNA here is from genome assembly GCA_036378375.1 of Chthoniobacterales bacterium. Lineage (GTDB taxonomy): Bacteria > Verrucomicrobiota > Verrucomicrobiia > Chthoniobacterales > JAFAMB01 > JAFAVN01. The sequence continues at coordinate 6,170 of DASUWQ010000001.1, read as the reverse complement.
GTGGCTGTGAACGCTCTTGGCGGCAGGCGTCTGCGGGCCATATCGCTCCGCAGACCGAGCCTTGGCTTTGGCGGCTTCTTGCTCCCGGTTTCTCGGGGGTGCATTTGTCTCGAGCGAACGCAGCAATCGGGTCGAGATTTCTGCGATGTTCTCAACCGCGGCCAAAAACGCAGCTTCATTTGCTTTTGATGGCTTGGTGAAACCGCTGATTTTTCTGACAAACTGCAGCGAGGCAGCGCGAACCTCGTCCTCAGTTACAGGCGGTTCGAAGTTAAAAAGGGGTCTAATATTCCTGCACATAATTTCTTGCTGATTTCTGATCCTTCTCTCTGTGTACTCTATGTCTCTGCGGTGGAATTCGAAACTTCATTCCGAGATCGCCCAAAAAATGAGTAGAATAAATAGGAGCTGCATCGGTCCGCGCACTCCTAAAGGAGTCACCGGTCTGGCACCCAAGGTAGCTCCGGTTCTAGCCGCATAGATATTGGCCGGGAAAACGGCTACCAGAAACAAGATTAGACACACACCTGCGAGGGTGCGCGTCGATGGAACGATCAGCCCGATCGCTCCCAGAATCTCGAGAATTCCGGCTACCAACACGGCAGAGCCAGGGTTCGGCACCCAAGGTGGAACCATCCTTTCCAAGTCCCTTCGCAACCGTCCAAAATGAGAGATGGCGGTAAAGCAGAACATGGCAGCTAACGCGTAAATCATCGATTCATGCCAAGTCTGGAATAGAGAAACTCCAAAGAATCCGAGGAGCCGGAAGACGATCAAACTTCCGAAAAGAACGGCGAGAACAATCATAGATCTAGGGGTGGGAGCTCCCTCAGATTACCTGTGTGGAAGTACGAGGTCAAAAGGTCCAAGATGAAGGCCATCCATATTCGTCCTCGTACTCGTCGTCGTCCTCGTCCTCGATTCTAGTGTGGTGGGCACTCCAATAGTGAGTTAAACCCACGATTGGAATCAGCGGTTCTACAGAGCGCTCCCTAATCCGTCGAGGACGAGGACGACGACGAGTACGAGGACGAACACGCTGAGACGGCTCGCTTTTTTAGGACGACGCGTGCCCTCTTTGGAGTTTTTTTCTAAAAAATTAGACCGACCTGTCCAAAACGGCGTTTCTCGTTCGTCGCTTCTTTGAACACCCGCAAACAAATAAGCGATTATGAGCACAATTAATGCAATTTCACCTCGAGTTGTGTCGCGAGCCGAATGGCTCGAGCAACGTAAGGCCCTATTAGCCAAGGAGAAAGAATATACCCGCTTGGGAGACCGGTTAAGCGCAGAAAAGCGTCACTTGCCTTGGGTAAAGGTCGAAAAGGATTACGTCTTTGACGGCCCAAAGGGCAAAGAAAGTCTGGCCAGCCTGTTTGGTAACAAAACCCAGTTACTCGTATACCACTTCATGTTTGGTCCCGATTGGGAGCAAGGGTGCCCGACCTGCTCGTTAGTCGGGGATAACATTGATCCAAATGTTATCCATTTAGAGCACCGCGATGTTGCCTTAACCGTGGTCTCAAGAGCGCCCATAGCAAAAATCGAGGCGTTCAAGAAACGGATGGGTTGGAATTTCAAATGGGTCTCCGCGCTCGCCAACGATTTTAACCACGACTACGGCGTTTCGTTTACGCCTGAGGAAACCAGGACAGGGAAGTTTTACAACTATGGAACCAGCGACTTTCCTAGCGAAGAAGCAGCCGGCATCAGCGTTTTCGTCAAGGATAGTGCCGGGACTATTTTCCACACCTATTCGTCCTATGCCCGTGGCCCGGAATTTCTGATCGGCGCCTACAATTATCTCGATCTCGTACCAAAAGGCCGCGACGAAGATGGCTTGCCGTTTACCATGGCGTGGGTTCGTCATCATGACCGTTATGAGAACGAAAACGGGAAAATTGATAGGTGAAAGCCTCGCGACGGCGGGGTTAGCACGGGTGATCAAAAAATAAGCAGATAGCGTCCTAAACCGACCATCTCATTCGTCGGATAAACAGAGATCTAAAACAACGGATTGGTCTGAGCGACCGATTCAGAAGGATGATAATATGACTACTCAAACGCCATCAATAGAAGACCTTTCGACTCACCCGGTAGTTTCAAGGGACGAGTGGCTGGAAGCGCGCAAAGGCCTTCTAAAAAAGGAGAAAGAGTTCACCCGCCAAAAAGACCAACTCTTTGCTGAATGCCGCGCCCTGCCCTGGGTGAAGGTCGAAAAGAACTACATCTTTGACACGGCCACCGGTAAACAGACGCTGGCAGATTTGTTCGGCGATAAGAGCCAGTTAATCGTGACGCACTTCATGTTCGGGCCTGACTGGGAACAGGGATGCATTGGCTGCTCGTTCGGAGCCGATCACTACGATGGCATCGTGGTACACCTGGAGCATCACGACGTCGCGTTTGTCGTTGTCTCACGCGCTCCTTTGCCCAAGATCGACGCATTTAAGGAGCGTATGGGCTGGCGCTTCAAATGGGTATCTTCGCACGGCACCGATTTCAACTACGATTACCATGTCTCGTTTACCGAAGACGAGATCGCTCAGGGCAAGGTCTACTACAACTACGAGGTTCGTCCAATCGACATCGATGAACTTGCGGGAACTAGCCTGTTCTATCGCGATGCGGCCGGCAATATCTTTCACACCTATTCGGCCTTTGCCCGGGGCAGTGAGTTAATAGGAGGGGCTTACGGCTACCTCGATCACTTGCCAAAGGGACGCAATGAGACAGGACCGGGATACAACCTCGGCGATTGGGTCCGCCACCATGACCGGTACGAGAACTAACGAGGGTGATCATGAAAGCGTGTAACTGTGAAAACGGGTCACAAACGATAGCCGGAGGAGCGGGAGCTCCTCCCTATCGCCGTTTTCTCAACTTCATCGGCTGGATCGTTCCCAGCGCAGTCCTGGCTTTGATACCAAAATGTCCCGTTTGTGTAGCTGGTTACGCGGTGATCGGAACCAGCGTCGGGTTGTCGCTCTCAGCGTTGGCCCAGTTGCGGTTGGCACTCATCGTGTTGTGCGTGGTTTCTCTCTCCTTCGTGGGAACTAGAGCCGTCCTGTTTGTCGTTACCCGTATCGCATCGAAGAGGCACTCATGAACAAAGACCTTTCTCCAGACGAACAACGCGAGTTCTGGACCCAGCTTTTCGCGGTAGTGATCCGACGCGAAGCGAGAAAGCGAGCGGAGTTGGAGGTTAGACTGGAACTCCTGGAAGACCTGCGACAAACTAAACCAACTAAAATATGAGCACACCCCCTATTAGCTCCGAATACATGCTTTTGTTCAAAGGGACGCTTTGGGATCGGGAACTATCGCCAGAGGAACTTCAGCAGGTCATGACTCGATGGATGAACTGGCTCGACCGGTTGACCCAGGAAGGCAAAGTGAAAGCGGCTCATCCGTTAGCAAATCAAGGTAAGATTATCACTTGGAAAAAGGGAGCACCGACAGATGGGCCATTCGCTGAATCAAAAGAAGCGATCGGCGGTTACTTCCTCCTCCAGGTGAGCGGCGAAGAGGAAGCGTTGGAGATTGCCAAGGAATGTCCAGCCCTGAAGTACGGCGTCGCGGTCGAGATACGGCCGATAGTCGACCAGTGCGCATCCATGGAACGGGTTTATATGGAGCACTCGATCGGCTCCTCCAAGTAGTTTCATCGCTGAAACTGCCATGAGTGCCGAGATTACTGGCTCCCCATTTATCTTGCTGTTTCGAGGAACCGATTGGGACCGCGGCCTTTCCGCAGAGGAAATCCAGCAAACCATGAGTCGATGGACCGTCTGGTTTGATCGATTGACCAACGAAGGCAAAGCAAAACTCGGTCAACCCTTGACTAACGACGGTAAAATCGTTTCCGGGAAAAAAGGGTTCGCGGTCGTCGACGGACCGTTCACCGAATCGAAAGAAGCAGTTGCTGGGTATATCCTCCTTCGCGTGGCCGATTTGGACGCAGCTACAGAGATCGCTAAGGAGTGCCCAGGTTTGGACTTTGGAATGAGCGTAGAAATAAGGCCTATCAGCGAAGAGCTTGGTCGCGGCCCGGATTGAAAGGGTTCGCAGCTCACCGTTCGCGGCTCATCCTGCGCGGTTCACCGTTTACGGTTGCCGGGTTCAGCCATCTGACCCTGCGATCAGGCATAAACTTTCAAACGCTCGCAAAAAGAAAAGGACGACAATAGTGAACAGCGAACAGGGAACGGCGAACAGGGAACCGCGGACTCCGCCGGGAGAGGTTTCGCGGTTGGCGGAACATTTCTTTCGCCATGAGTCCGGAAAGTTAGTTTCGGTTCTCACGGGGATCTTCGGCATCGAGCGATTACAACTGGCGGAAGACGTTGTTCAGGAGGCGCTGGTCCGGGCGTTGCAGACGTGGCCCTATTACGGAGTCCCAAACAATCCAGCGGCATGGCTAACTCAGACCGCCAAGAATCTAGCGCTGGACTTGATTCGCCGGGAGAAAAGCTTCCGGGATAAACAGACGGAGATCATTACTTTTATCGATCAATGGTCTTCGGATCCTGCTGCGGAAGAATCACCGATTTTCGACACGGAGATAAGAGATGGCCGTCTGCGGCTGATGTTCGCCTGTAGTCATCCGCAGCTTCCGCCCGAAGCGCAAACCGCGTTAGCGCTTAAGACCCTTTGCGGATTTAGCACGACGGAAATCGCAATTGCCTTTCTCACCACTGAGGCCGCGATCGCGAAGAGATTGACTCGAGCCAGACAGCGAATCCGCGATTTGCATATTCCGTTCGAGATTCCCACCGGTTCTGATTTATCGAGTCGTCTGGACGGTGTCCTGCAGACCTTATATCTGCTGTTCAACGAAGGGTATAAAGCATCGACCGGTGAAAACCTGATTAGAGAAGACCTTTGCTCTGAAGCAATTCGTCTGGCGACGTTACTAGCGGAACATCCCTTAACCAATCAGCCTCGAATTCACGCTCTGATTGCGCTGATGTTGTTAGATGGAGCTCGGCTCCCCGCCAGGGTGGATTCGGAAGGAAACATTCTGCGACTCAAGGAGCAGGATCGCGCGCTTTGGAATCGGAAGATGATTGAGCAAGGAATCATTCAGTTGGGATTAGCTGCCGCCGGCGACGAACTGACCGAGTATCATATCCAAGCAGGAATCGCAGCCTGCCACGACACCGCCACCGACTATAAATCCACGGATTGGCGAAAGATTTTGGGCTTGTACGACCACTGGGTGACAATTAACGATTCGCCGATAATCGCACTTAATCGGGCGGTGGCCGTCGCAAACGTCAACGGACCCAAAGCCGGTCTGGCAGCCATCGATCCGATCCGCAAGAGCGGACTACTGGATACTTATTATTTACTCTACGCGGTAGTCGGCGAATTCGAATTTCGCGAAGGTCAATTCGCTAGCGCAGCAGACCATTTCCGACAAGCGATCAAACTCACCGATCTCAAGTCTGAGAAGGTGTTTCTAAATAAGAGATTGGCGGATTGCGAAGAGGCGGAACGCTCTTGAGGCCGCACTTTTCAAAGCGAGCTCTGCCGCAACGCGGCTAAACAGAACGGCCCAGGGTTTTAGCCCTGGGTCGGGTGGTTAGTGAAGGTGCCCCTGAAAGCATCTCCAACCCCGCGGCGGGGTGCAATTCGGACGGAGCACATATATACAATTCCAGCCGAAATAGCTGCCAACAAACCCTTTCGAGGACGAGGACGACGACGAGGACGAGAACGATGTGCCTCACGAGTGGCACCCGATGTCGGGCGCGCTGGTGGAATAACACACGAAGAGCCAAAAGACACGCCTCCGCGGCCACTTTCAGGGCGGATTTCGTGCTACGCATAACCCAGGGTTAAAACCCTGGGCTGTACTGTATAGCCGCTTCGCGGCAAAGACCGACAGTCCCTTACGGACATATGTCATATGCCGCTTTCCCGGACAACCCCGCCGCCGGACACCCCGCCGCCATCATTCGTCCAGCTCAGGATCACCGAATAGCAAGACGCGACTACAAACGGCCCCCACGACAGATTCGGGCTCCATTTCCTATCTGCTATTCGCTGACGAGCCTAAGCGAGTCAGCGATTACCAACGCTGATGAACCAACGGTCGGATCTGGTTCTTATAAATGTCCGCCAGAACTGCGCTCTGACTTGAACCTAGAGGTGCTACTTCAACC